>PMUM01000472.1 GCA_003166855.1 Acidobacteriaceae bacterium
TCCCGCTCACCGCGCGCGTGCTGAGCAATGGTGCGCCTCAGAACAACGCCACCGTGAATTTCTCCGTGGTTGCTGGCTCCGGAACGCTCAGCGCCGCCAGTGCGAAAACCGGATCCACCGGCTATGCCTCCGTTACGTTGACCGTTACGCAAATTTCGGCGCTGGTGCAAATAACCGCGTGCGTGGGTCCCGCGAACGCCCCGTGCCAGACCATTTATGCAAATCCCGTGCCGCAGGCTCAACAGAACCTGCAGCCTGTGTCAGGCAGCGGGCAGATTTCAACTGGGCAGGCGTTTCAACCGGTGACCGTGCGGGTCACGGATTCCTCTTCGCCGCCGAATGCGGTGCTCGGCGCCAGCGTCAGCTTTCAAACTACCGTACTGCGCCCCGGTGGGACATCCTCCGGAGGAGGAGGTGGAGAGACGAATCCTGGCAATCCGGCGATGCCGGTGATCCTGGAAGTAAGCCAGAGTAGCGCGATCACCGACGTGAATGGTCTGGCCAGCATTGTGCCCTCAGCGGGTAAGTTCAGCGCTCCGCTAGAAGTAGATGTTGGAGTCACGGCTGGTACCAGCGGGTGGCTCGACTATCCTCTGGAGGTGTTCCCCGCCCCAGTTAGTGGGAACGACGCCGGGGGAACGGACCCACCGTCGATCCGGCAGCTCCCGGTTCGCATTGCCCGGACCATTGAAATTCAGGAGCGTTGACGCGGCCGCGCCGCTCTTGAGATCCGCCTAAGGAGATTACAGACCGCAGGCAGGAATACATCGCCGAACAACTCGCATCTTAAGCGACGCCCTCGGGACCACCGCGGAGTACCTTCACCAGCGCGCGCAGGCCACAGGCCAGAAGAATGAGTCCGGCCAGTGGAAAGCAGACCAGCATGCCCAGTAGGCCGATCAATCCCACGATACTGCTCGGCCCACATGGTCCCCACGACCCACCGGCAAACAACGCCACCAGGCAGACTCCGCCGCCGGCGAGGAGCGCGAGCGCGGATCGCATCCATTTCGACACGGCGTGAGTCTAGCATCGCTCAGCGGGCCTTCCCACCGCCCAAAAGTAACCGCTAAAGGCAGACCCTCCGCGTCCGATCGCGCTGGGCGTGAAGAAGGCGGGAGGGACCAACATCCAGCGGATCGATTTGAATTAAATCCCACATTTTGTTGTCATCCTGAGCGGCGTTGTTTGCCGCGAAGGATCTATGCAGTACCGGCCAGTTGCATAGATCCTTCGCGCAAAAAGCGCGCTCAGGATGACAAGGCAGCAGGGAAATCAACCGCGTCCCGGAACGACGCCTGAACGTTCCGCCGCTAATCCGTAAAGGTTTCAGTGTTACCCGCCAGTGAACTGGCGGGCTATTGTCAGCGCTCCCTCCGGGACCGGGATTCGCCCGAGCTTCGCTCGGCGGACAGCCGAGGCGGCTGTCCCCACATGAACTCTTGAGCCCTTCCGGAAGGCCGACAGCGGAAGCCGGCTCTATTTCGTCCACTGATCCACCCAGTCGTTGACCATCTTGTACCACAGCCGCGAGTTCTGCGGCTTCAGCACCCAGTGGCCTTCGTCGGGGAAGTACAGCATCTTCGACGGGACACCTTCCATCTGCAGCGTGGTGAAAAGCTGGAAGCCTTCGCTCACGTCGAGGCGGTAGTCGCGCTGGCCGTGGATGACCAGCGTCGGCGTCTTGAAATTCTTGGCGTACTGGTGCGGCGACCATTTCTGGTAGCTGGCGCGGTTGTCGTAAGGCGTGCCTGTGAACTCCCAGTTATTGAACCAGAGTTCTTCGGTCGTCCCCCAGGCGGACTCGGCGTTGAACATGCCGTCGTGCGACACCAGGCACTTGAAGCGGTCGGTGTGGCCGAGGATCCAGTTGATGGCGTATCCGCCGTAGCTGGCGCCCAGCGCGCATTCGCGGTTCTTGTCGATGAACGGAAAAGTCTTCTCCGCATAGTCGAGGCCCTTCATCAGGTCTTCATAAGGAGCGCCGCCCCAGTCGCCATTGATGGCGTCAATGAACTTCTGCCCGTATCCGGTCGAGCCGTGGAAGTTGATCATGATGACGACGTATCCGCTGGGCGTCGATGAAGTTGGTGACGCGAACAGTTCAGGATTCCAGCGATAGCTCCAGTCGTCTCCCCAGGCGCCTTGCGGGCCGCCGTGAATGAGGAACTTCACGGGATATTTCTTCGCGGCATCGAAGTTCGGCGGTCTAACGAGGAAGCCTTGGACTTTATCATCGTGAGCGCCGGTGAACCAGAAGGATTCGAGAGGAGACATGGCAACTTGGGAGAGCAGGGTATCGTTGATGTGCGTGAGCGCGACTGCCCCCGCAGTCCCCGACTCGGGCCTGTAGATTCTCTCATGTGAATTGCCCGGACCGAGCTTGTAAATCTCCGTCGGATGTTGGAGGGACATTCTGGTAAACACAAGGCTGTCCTCAGGTGCCAAGGCGAGGTCGTCGCTGTATCCGAACGAAGCCGATTTCGGATCGTCGGTCCAGATGGAGAGCCCGTCGCGTTGATTGGGGTTGAAAAGACTGGGACTCAGGCCGAGGACGACCTGCCTGCCAGCTGTCTCCACGACCATATAAAGATGGGTCGAGTTGGCAGACCAAACAAAGCTGCCAACCCAGAAATCAAGATCGTCCGTCGCGGAACGTCTTTGACCCGTCTTACGGTCGTAGAGCATGAGGCGGAAACGGTCGCTCTCGTATCCCGGACGCTGCTGGGCGCGGTAGGCGATGTAGCGGCCATCGGGGGAATAGAGCGGCGAGGTGTCGCTGGCGGGATTGTCGGCGGTGATGTTCTTGGTTTTGGCCAAAACCTGAGCGGGCGAGTCGCCCGCTCCCACACTGACCGGGACGATCCAGAGATCGTTGTTGGTCGAAGCCGCTGGATTCTTGTCGTGATTCGAGGCGTAGCAAATCTCCTGCCCGTCCGGCGAGAAGGCATAGTCGTCCTGCCCGCCGAGCGAGAACACGGGCGCGTCGTAGTCTCCGGGAGTGAGGTCGCGCGGGATATCCGAGATAAGATGGCCGATCGTTCCTCCGATTGGCGGCACCTCGATCACAAAGATGTGGCTGCGCTTGCCTTCCTTGTAGGCATTCCAATGACGATAGAGCAGGTGGTCGAAGACGAGCGCCTTCACCTTCGACTGCTCCGCCTCCTTCAACCTCTTCGCGTTGCAGGCGTTTTCCGCATCGGGCTCACCGTCACATTCGGGATAGACATCCGATGTGAACAGGATGTTCTTGCCATCGGGCGACCAGAGTTCGCCTCCCGCCTCGGTCGCAATCATGGTCACCTTATGTGTCGCGGTCACCGCCCCAGCCGCGCCGTCGACTTCCGCAACCCAAACCTGCGATCCCCCTTCTTTATTCGACAAAAACGCAAAGCGCTTGCCGTCCGGCGCCCAGCGGGGGCGGTCGGCGTCCTGATCGGCGATGATTTCTCGCTCCTGACCTCCGGCCGTCGGGACGATCCAGATGTGCGGCGTCTTCGTGTTGGCTTCGAGATCGACGTCGACCACGCTGAAGATCACCCACTTACCGTCGGGCGACACCTGCGGATCTCCGACGCGCTTCAGCTTCATCATGTCGTCGAACGTGAAGGGATGCTTGGCCTGAGCCAGAGCGGGGAGGGTGAAGGCAAGAACGAGAAGGGAGAGAAGAAGACGGCGCATGAAGGCCTCCTGCGGCAAACGGATGAGTGTAACAGGGGGGAGCGGGTGGCTTCTAGCGGGTGGCTTCTAGCTGCTGCCTCATCTCACCCCAAAGCCCTGTCATCCTGAGGCCTGCGGGTTTTGCAGGCCGAAGGATCTATGCACTCCCCGGCCAGTTGCATAGGTCCTTCGGCGGCCAAAAGGCGCCCGCCTCAGGATGACAAGGGGTTGGAGTTTTGCACAGCAACTATGTTCGCGCGTCACTGACGCGGCCGACACACCACTGCCATGCTGAGTTCAGGAAGAGAAGAGAAAACATCGTGCGGAAACACAAGACTTATTTCGTCTACATCATGTCGAATCGGTCGAAGACCCTCTACGCCGGCGTCACGAACAGCCTCGTGCGTCGTGTTCGCGAGCACAAGCTTGGAATCGGGTCAATCTTCTCGGCGAAATACAAGCTCGACCGGTTGGTGTATTTTGAACGCTTTGAAGATGTGCACAATGCGATCGAACGCGAGAAGGAGATCAAGGGGTGGCTGAGGATCAAGAAGATTGCGCTGATTGTATCCGTCAACCCGGCGTGGAGGGATTTGAGCGTGGAGTGGTACGAGAAGCATGCGTTTCAACCGGACACGGCTCTGACGGGTACTCCCGCGAAATTGTCATCCTGAGCCGCAGGGTTTGGCGGCGAAGGATCTGTGCACTCCCCGCCATTCCAAGGCGACGTCGGCGAGTACATAGATCCTTCGGCGGGCAAAAGGCGCCCGCCTCAGGATGACACTGCCTTAGTGGATGTGACGGATGACGAGCGTGAGACAACATGCGGCAACCTCTTTCCCACTTCGGCATCCAACTGAGTGGCAGAACTGCAGCACCCTTCCCTCCGGCCTCACTGAGCGGAGAGGGGTTGGAGGGTCGGGTTGCTGCGGTGTGCTTCCGTAGAGTCGTAGCTTGCTGCGTCTCTTCTCTGCTCGCTGTTTGGCCTTAATCCGTTAAACTAGACATATGAAATCTGTATCCGGTCGTTTGCTGCTATGCCTGACTGTACTGGCCTGCGGATTCGCGGCGCTCCCCGCGCACGCCCAGGAAGGCTCGCTCGATAGCACTCCCCCTGCGGGCACCACGCCCGAGGATATTATCAAGCGTTTCGCAGCCAAGGAGACCGAATTTGCCAAGGCGCGCGACCAGTACACCTACCGCCAGGACGTGAAGGTTGAGACGCTGGATGGCAGTACCGTCACCGGCCAATACCACGAAGTCTACGACGTGATGTTTAACGACCAGGGCAAGCGGATCGAGAACGTGGTGTTCGCGCCGCAGTCGTCACTCGAGCAGGGCGGACTCTCCATGGACCAGGGAGATTTCGAGGACATCCGGCACCGCATGCCGTTTGTTCTGACCGAGGCCGACCTGCCGGAATACAACATTCTCTATGTCGGCCAGCAGCAGGAGGACGAAGTCCACTGTTACGTCTTCGACATTGCCCCCAAAGAGATCGTGGGCAAGAAACGCTATTTTCAGGGACGCATCTGGGTCGATGACCACGATTTTCAGATCGTGAAAACCTACGGCAAGAGCGTGCCCGACATCCGCAAGAAGCACAGCAACGAAGAGAATCTCTACCCCAAGTTTACGACGTGGCGGCAGCAGATCGACGGCCAATATTGGTTCCCGGTCTATACCCGGGCCCCCGACGAACTGCACTTCAAGCTGCAGGATATCCACATCCGCGAAATCATTAAGTACGAGGACTACAAGCGGTTCGGAGCGAAGTCGACGATCCTGTTCGAGGGCAAGCAAATCCCGAAGAGCGATCAGAAGCCGCCAGAGCAGAAAAAGCCGGACGACCCGAACGCGCCAAAGTAGTTTATTGTAGTGGCCTATGGCGTCGACCTCGCTGCCCGTCGCGCTTTCATCGAGCCGTGCCCGAAACTCCGCCGTCGAGGGCACGGTTGAGTTGAGCACCGTCCGCAAGTGCTACGGTGACTTTGTCGCCGTCGATGATCTCTCCCTTAGCATGCAGCCCGGCAAAATCTATGGCCTCCTCGGTCCGAACGGGGCCGGGAAGACCAGCACGCTGCGCATGATCATTGGCATCATTGTCCCTGACTCCGGCCAGATCACTGTTTTTGGAGAACCTCTCAAGCGGGGGCACAAGGATCGCTTCGGCTACCTGCCCGAAGAGCGCGGGCTATACAAGAAAATGAAGGTGCTGGAGCACCTCCTGTTTCTGGCGCAGCTCAAAGGACTGAGCGGTTCCGAGGCACTCAAACGGGCGGGCAGTTGGTGCGAGCGCTTCGAATTGAGCGCCTGGACCGACAAGAAAGTGGAAGAGCTTTCCAAGGGAATGCAGCAGAAGGTGCAGTTTATCGGCGCCATCCTGCATGATCCGGAATTGATTGTCATGGACGAACCCTTTTCGGGGCTGGACCCGGCCAGCACCGTCGTGCTCAAAGATGTGCTGCTCGAATTGGCGAAGCGCGGCAAGACGATTCTGTTATCAACTCACGGCATGGATCAGGCGGAAAAGCTGTGCCACTCCATCTGCCTGATCAATCATGGGCGTGCCGTTCTGGAAGGCGATTTGAGCCAGATTAAGGCTGGCTATGGCCTTTGTAACGTCCAGATCAAATACGACGGGGATGCGCGCTTCCTGCAAGAATCCAGGCTGGTGCAATCATTCAACGATTACGGCAACTATGTGGAAGTGCGGCTCGCGCCTGGCGCCGATACGCAGGAACTGCTAAGGCTGGCATCTGCGGACGCGCGGCTGAGCAAGTTCGAAGTGATGGAACCCTCGCTGGAAGAAATCTTCATCGCGGCGGTGAGTAAACCGAATGCGTAACCTCTGGCTGATCATCAAGCGGGAGTATCTGGACCGGGTGCGCAAGCGTTCCTTCCTGGTGCTCACCCTGCTGTTACCCGGCATCATGACTGCGGTGATGCTGTTGCCGGCAAAGCTTATCACCATGGGAGACAAAGTGCAGCATCTCGTGGTGGTGACTTCGACCCCGCAGTTCGGCGAGATGGTGCGCCAGCGTTTCTTATCCCCGATCTCGGACACCGACGATGATGAAAACGCTAACTCCGGGACGAATGCGGCCAAACAGAAGCCCGACCAGAAATACGTCATCGATGTGGATGCCAAGCCCACTGAAGCGGAACGCGCAGTCTTGCGAAACAAGATCAACTCCCAGGCCATCGACGGCTACCTTTGGCTCAGCGAAGATGCGATTGCGTCCGGGAAGGTTACTTGGGTTAGCCGTCGTATGCCCTATTTCTCAGAACGGTCGCGCCTCGGCGAAACCCTAAACCAAGTCATTCAATCTGAACGTTTGTCCACGAATGGGTTAAGCAGGGATGAAGCGGAAAGGCTGCTGAAACCAATCAAAGTCGAGTCGATCCGCATGGAACGGGGGCGGGAAGCGAAGGGTAGCGGTGGCGGCAAGTTCATGGAGGTCGCTGTCATGGTCATGCTGCTCTACATGGCCGTGCTGTTGTACGGCATTTCCGTGATGCGCTCCGTGCTGGAAGAGAAGAATTCGCGCATTCTGGAAGTGCTGCTCTCTTCCGCGACTTCGACCGAATTAATGGCCGGGAAGCTGCTAGGCGTGGGTGCGGTCGGCTTGACGCAAATCCTCGTCTGGGTGGTGATCGCGGTCGTATTCGCATTTCCTGGAATGGCCATGCAACCCTCCCTTAGCGAGTTTCAAGTTCCGCCAACCGTGCTGGTCGCATTCATGGTCTTTTTCCTTCTCGGATATTTGTTGTACAGCACGATGTATGCCGCCATTGGTGCGATCACCACGACCGAACAGGAAGGACAGCAACTCCAGTTCTTTATCATCATTCCGCTGGTTCTCTCAGTCTTCATGCTGGCTCCGGTGGTGCGCAACCCAGACGCCGCAATCATGGTATGGATGTCGATGGTTCCGTTCTTCGCGCCGGTGGTGATGTATGCGCGAATCGTGGTACAGACACCGCCCCTGTGGCAGATCGCGCTATCCGTGTTCTTGTTGATCGCAACCATAGCCGGGCTCCTGGTGCTGTGCGCCAGGATCTACCGCATCGGTATCCTCATCTATGGGAAACGGCCGAACCTGCCCGAAATCGTGAAGTGGCTGAAATACGCGAAGGCGTGACGGGATTGTCAGCCTTAGTAGAAGAGATACTTTCTCCACTTATCATCCGACCTGCCCATCAGTCGCATGATGTGGCGGCTGGTGTGGAGGTTGAAGGCGCGGGGTTCGCGCATCAGTTTCATGCCGGCTTCAGTGGGAGACTGATTTCCCTTGCGGCGGTTGCAGCCGTGGCAGCAGGCAACGAGATTTTCCCACGTGGACGAGCCTCCGCGGGAGCGCGGGATCACGTGGTCCAGCGTCAGTTCCCCCGACGGCAGCACCGTGGCGCAATACTGGCAGGTGTTGCGGTCGCGCAGCAGGATGTTCTTGCGCGAGAGAGCGCGGCTCTGGTGCGGAATGCGGCGGTACTCGAGCAACCGGATCACCGAGGGCAGGCGCATGGCAACACGAGCGGAATGCAGGAAGTGTCCGTTCTCTTCCTCGGTCATGGCCACGCCCTTGAGTACGAGGACCAACGCACGACGCGCAGCGCAAACATTGATGGGCTCGTAGGACGCGTTCAGCACCAGGACGGGGGCGAGCAGGGCATGACCGTCCCCGGGCCGGTGCATGGCCGCCGGCGCTAACAGGCCGGCGGCGTGCCGGGATCCTGCATCGTGATGCTCCATCCTCAAAGACATAAGTTTCAAAGTTGCAAGGTTTCAATGTTTCAAGGTTTCAAAATCGCAAAGCTCAGGTTCCGACTTTGACACTTTGAAACTCTGAAGCTTTGAAACCTTCTTCCGCGCCTTCAACCGGCTCATCGTCAAGATACTTAGATGCTAATTTCAGCGTGCGCGCCACCGTCGCGACCCATACCTGGCGAACTCCAGCGCGGCGCAGCACCCGGGCGCATTCGGTCGCCGTGGCACCCGTGGTATAGACATCATCCACGAGAAGGACGTCGCGGCCAGTGACTTCTGCGGCACGCGCCACGGCAAAGGCTCCGCGCAGATTTTCGCGGCGCTGGTGGCTGGTCAATCCGATCTGCGAATGCGTGTCGCGCGTGCGCTGCAGAAGATCCAGAGCAAGCTGCAGATGTTCAGGCGCCGCGTAAGACTTCAGCGCCGCCCGCGCAATCAGCTCCGCCTGATTGAATTCGCGCTGCCGCCGCTTGGACTGATACAGCGGCACGGGGACCACCAGGATCGGCTGCTGGTCATACATGCCGCGCTCAAACATCGCATGATCAAAGTCGGGCTCGAGTGCGGCCAAGGCCTCGGCCAGCATGCGTCCCAATACCTTGGCGGCGGGGCGAACACCGTTGTACTTGAGCAGGTGAATGAGCTCGCGTAGGCCGCCCTCGTAGCTGCCGTACGCCACGGCCCGCTCAAAAGGACGCTCGATGCGGCGGCAAACCGGGCACCGCCGCAGGCCCTCGGGATCCGTCTCCGCGTAGGCGGAAAGCACGCGCTCCCCGCAAACGGAGCACATTTTTCCGCGCACCGGTAGAACCCCGGCCAGGCAATCGGGGCACACGGGCAGCCGCGAAATATTCAGTAGGGGTTCGCCGCATAGGCGGCAATCGGAAGGAAACAGAACGGAGAAGAGACTCTCAGCGGCTCGGCTAACCCAAGTTCGGCTAACCCAGCCTCGGCTAACCCAGGTTCGGTCAGCCCAGACTCGTCCCAGACCGGACGAAGTCTTGTGCAACGCAATAGAAGGCCCTGATCCTGCAACACTGGCCTGGCTAGCCCGGATTCGGTCCTCACTACTGCTGAAGACGGCCTCCTCATCATCGCGCGAACACAAAACCGCCGCGAACCATCACTCTTGCGACACATTCTTACAACACCAGCAGTATAACGGCGATGGCGCCGCTAGGCAACGTTGCGGTTGGACGTAGGTGCCGGCTGCTTTCCCGGCATGATCCTGGGAGCGTCCGAGAGCCGGTCGCGCACCTGCGTAAAAATCAGCCGGTAGTCCCGCCGGAAGCATTCTCCGCAGCGCACGGGCTTCATAAGAAACAGCGGCAGCACAAAGCGCTCGGTCAAGGTACGACGGCGGGAGCGGAAACCCACTTCGCTACCGCAATCGCGACAACGGTACGGGGAAATCACGGGCGTATCGGGGGAGTCGTTCATTAGCACCTCGGATGACGTACGACGAAAGGGGCAGACTACAGATTGACCCTATTTTACACCAGGAGGGCTGACGCGCTCAATCTCTTCGGGACGCAGCTTTGACGAGGATTTCACGGGGTCTGACGCGAAAAAGGCCACGAAAACCGCTGCTTTCGGACAGGGTTACACCTGAACCTCAGACGTTACTGCCTGGCCCACGAGTGCTCAATCTCCGGCGGATGCTGCAAGGTTTGCATCACCACGCAATATTGTTCCGTTTTCGCCTGCAACGCGCTTAACTGCTCTTTCGTGGCCTGTGGGGCGCGGACATCGAAGATGATACGGATACTCTGAAATCCGACCGGCACTTCTTTCGACAGGCCCAGTGTCCCTTGCAGGTCCAAATCGCCCTCAACGGTGACGTCGATGCCCTCGGTCGGAATTCCCATCGCGGCAGCTACCATCTGGCAGGTGATCTGCGCGCAGGCAGCCAGCGCCCCCAACAGCAGGTCTCCGGAACACGCGCCGGTGCCCGCGCCGCCAACACCTTGGTGAGCCTGCGCGTTGTAGATGGCCCGTCCCAGATCGATCGAGCAGGAGATGGGTGCGTCGGCCTGTTTTCCGTGAGCCGTCAGAGTGATTCGGGAACTCGCCGGGTCCTGCCGGTACTGGTCTTTCAGGGGCCGTTGCACCGATCGAATATCCATGAATCCCTCCGCAATCTGGGGTATTATAAACGGACCCTGGGGCCCGCCGTAGAGCCGATCGCGGCAACAAATCTAGAGTTCAAAGGTCTCGCGCAGCGACGGCCAATCATTTTGGCATGGCGGTCGCTGCGCCAGCGAGTTCATGAACCTGCCGCTCACGCCAGACTCCGAGTCATTCACCCTTTCTCCGGGAGCGCGCTTCGGGATCTACGAGATCCTTCAGCGGCTGGGCGCCGGCGGCATGGGCGAAGTGTACCGCGCCAAAGACACTCGCCTTGACCGCGAAGTCGCCATCAAAACGCTTTCTCTGGACCACAATTCTCAGCCGGAAGCATTGGCGCGCTTTGAGAAGGAAGCCCGTTCCGCGTGCGCGCTGAACCATCCAAATATTGTCACGATTTATGAACTGGGGCAGGTGAACGGAACGCGCTACATTGCCATGGAACTGGTGGATGGCGAGACGGTGCGGCAGATGCTCTCTTCTGGCCCAATTCCATTTCGCAAGGCGGTCACCATCGCCGCGCAGATTGCCGACGCTCTCGCCAAAGCACACGAAATCGGCCTCGTGCATCGCGACCTGAAGCCCGAGAACCTGATGGTTTCTGGGGGAGGAACGGTCAAGGTGCTGGACTTCGGTCTGGCGAAGCTGGCTGCGGTGAATGGAGCCCATAGTTCGGATGCCTCCACCACCGCGATCACCGAAGAGGGAACGGTGATGGGCACGGTCGGCTATATGTCGCCGGAACAGGCCACCGGCAGTGAAGTTGATTTTCGTTCTGACCAGTTTTCGTTTGGGTCCGTCCTGTTCGAAATGGTTACTGGATTTGCCGCGTTCCGGAAACCGAGCCACGCCGAGACCTTGGCCGCAATCCTGCGCGATGAACCGGAGCGGCTAGGCCCCAGGATGCTGCAAGCGCCCGCGCCCTTTATTTGGATCGTAGAGCGCTGCCTGGCCAAGGATCCGAAGGATCGCTACGCCTCCACCCGGGATCTGGCGCGGGACCTCGCCGCGGTGCGCGACCGGCTGGCCGACTCGCCGGCCCCCCTCTCGGAGCCCCGACCGAACAATCTGCCCATGCAGCGCACCGCCTTCATAGGACGCGAACGCGAAGAGGCTGCGCTGAGACAACTCTTGAGCCGTGCGGACGTGCGGCTTGTGACTCTCACCGGTCCGGGCGGCATCGGGAAGACGCGCCTCGCCTTACAGGTAGCGGCCGAAATCGCCGGCGAATTTCCCGGCGGGGTTTGCTTCGTCCCTCTATCAGCGGTAGGAGAAAATGGTTTGATCGCTTCCACGATCGCGCAGGCGTTGGGAGCGCGCGAGGTCGCAAATCAGTCTCCGCAGGAAAGCCTGAAAGAATGTCTGGGTGGGCTGAACCAGCCCGTGATGTTGTTGCTGGACAACTTCGAGCATCTCATTGCAGCCGCGCCGGTCATCGCGCAGTTGCTTACGATCGGCCCACAACTCAAAATCGTGGTCACGAGCCAGGCGCGGCTTCACGTCTACGGTGAGCATGAGTTTCCCGTGCCGCCACTCGCGCTGCCCGACCCCAAATCCATGCCGCTGCTGGAAGCGCTCTCGCGTCTTCCGGCGGTTGCGCTTTTTGTGGAGCGCGCCCGGGCGGTGAAGCACGAGTTTGCGCTGACGAAAGAAAATGCGCCGACGGTGGCGGCAATCTGCGCCCGTCTCGATGGCCTGCCTCTCGCGATCGAACTGGCGGCGGCGCGCATTAAGCTGCTTTCGCCGCCGGCGATGCTGACCCGCCTCGAAAGCCGCTTGAACCTTTTGACGGGCGGCGCCCGGGATCTGCCCAGCCGACAGCAAACGCTTCGCGGCACGGTGGACTGGAGCTACGGCCTGCTCAATCCCGCGGAGCAAACACTGTTCCGCAGGCTTTCGGTCTTTACCGGCGGCTGCACGCTGGAAGGCGTGGAGGCGGTGTGCGACACCAAGGGCGACCTGGGTATCGACGTACTCGATGGCATGACTTCCATGGTGGACAAAAGCCTGGCGCAGCACGCGGAGCAGGCCGACTCAGAAACTCGATTCCGCATGCTTTCCACCATCCGGGAGTACGCTCTCGAACGCCTTGCTGAGAGCCAAGATGAATCGGCCACTCGGCGCGCCCATGCCGCTTATTACCTGGTGCTCGCCGAAGAAGGCGCCCAGGATGTGGCCGCGCACTCGGAGTGGCTCGACCGCTTTGAGATCGAGCACGACAACTTCCGCATGGCGCTGGATTATCTGATCAAAACTGGGGATGCCGAGTGGGGTCTTCGACTCGGTGCAGCTCTGTTTCGTTTCTGGGAGACGCGTGAATATCTTACGGAGGGCCGCGATGCTCTCGCTCGGCTGCTCGCGATGGAAGGAACGGCGACGCGTCCGAAGCTCCGGGCGCGTCTCTTGTTTGCTGCCGCGGTCCTTGCTGGCGAGCAGGGCGACTACGCTTGCGCGCAGCAACTGTTCGAAGAAAGTCTCGACACCTGCGTCGACCTGAAAGACAACCGCGGCGTGGCCGTCGCATTGAACGCGCTGGCGGTCAACGCTCGCGATCGCGGGGACTTCCCTGCTTCAGCCTTGCTGTTCGAGCGATGTGTCGCGATCTGGAAGGATCTCGGGGATTCCGCGGACCTCGCCCGCGCCCTCAGCAATCTTGCCAGTGTGATGAAGTTGCAGGGAGACTACGCGCGCGCGTCCTCGCTATATGACGAGTGCCTGGCGATGTTCCGTAAGGCGGGAGACGAAGCTGGAGTGGCATGGACGCTGAACTACCAGGGCGACGTCGCCCGCGAGAAGGCGGACTTCCCTGCCGCGCGTTCATTTTGCGAACAGAGCCTGGCGGCCTTTCGCCAACTGCGCGATGGCTGGGGTATTGCCAGCGCGCTCTCTGATCTCGCGTGCCTGAGTTGCGATCAGGGGAACAACGCCCAGTCGCGGCTCCTGTACGGCGAGAGCATCAAGATGTTTCAGGAACTGGGTCACAAACGTGGCATCGCGAGGGTGCTCGAATATCTTGCCGCCAATGCCGCGGCACAATCGAACGCCGTGCAAGCACTACACCTTGCGGGAACCGCCGCAGCCCTTCGCCAACGATTAGGCGTGCCGCTCGCGCCCGCCGAGGCTCCCAGACTGGAAAAGGCTCTGGAATTTGCGCGCCGAGCCCTGGGCAACGCTGCGGGCACCACGGCGTGGATGGAAGGATGGTCAATGCCGGTGGAGCAGGCCGTGCAGGAAGCTCTGAACAACGATACAGCGCCGAATCTCTCGGCGTGAGACGCTGCTCAACTCAATCGGCCGTGCCGGGATCGATCAGGCGGCGCA
>PMUM01000330.1 GCA_003166855.1 Acidobacteriaceae bacterium
CCAGGTGCTCGGCGCGTGACATTTGTGTGCGGTGCAGGCGCTCGATCTCGTTCCGGCTTTCGCGAAGTTGCAAAACCATCTGGTTGAAGTTCCGGCCGAGGTCGCCGATCTCATCGTTGCGGCGGGCAAAACTCACGGACACGTTGAGATCGCCGCCGCCTAACTGAGCGATTTTCTGCTGCAACTCGACCATGGGCCGCTGCACGGTGTAGGTGAGCACGACGAGAAGAGCGCCGCAAATCGCGACTGCACCCGCGCCTGCGACCAACAACACCATGTGGCGTTCGGGATCGCGCCAGGAGAGCGTAGCCAGCAGGAACAGCAGCATTCCGCCCAGAAGAACGAACGCGATCGGAACCAGAGCCTTGATCTCCCAGTTGATGCGAAGCCAGGGCAATTCGGGATCCTCGGACTTCATGCTGGGCGCCGTGGACCCATCCTCGACTGGTCCCGTTGAGATCGGCTCCGTTAATAAAGCCGGGCTGGAGTACGCCGTGCTGAAAAAGCCCGTGCGCGAGCGTGGGGCGGCAGTTTCAGGGACCGCTTCAGTCGGAATCTCCGGAACTATTTTGTCGGTCATGGTCTCAGGCATATGCATGTAATCCAGGCAATAAGTAGGTAACGCCGAAGAAGGTAAACATCACCACCGCGAATCCGAGGATGGCGAAGTAGGCCGCGCGGCGTCCGCGCCAGCCGCGGGTAATGCGCATGTGCAGGTAGCCCGCATACACCAGCCAAGTAATCGCCGCCCACGTCTCTTTGGGATCCCAGTTCCAGTAGGACCCCCAGGCCCGGTTAGCCCAGTAGGCGCCGGCGGCGATCATCAGGGTGAGCAAGGGAAAAGCGATGCAAATTGTCTTGTACGTGATGCGATCGAGCGCGTCGGCATCCGGCAGCAGTCGTTCGAGATCCTGGCGCCGCCAGAGAAGCAGCAGGTAAAGCAGGTTGGCGAAGATACCGCCGACCAGCGCGGACAGAATGAAGGGGCTCGCGGACAGGCTGGTTGCGTATAACCCTTCCGCGTCGAGCGATGGATATTGTCCGGCTCGTACGCGCAGCACGAAGAAGACTAACGCCAACGATTGCAGCAGAATACTGATGAAGACGGCGCGATCGGCAACCGCCAGCAAGCCTTCGTTCTTCTTGAGGCGTGACAGAATGTAGAGCACCAGCGGAGCAGCCACAGCGGCGAAGACCAGCAGCATCAGCCAGCCGAGGTCGGGGATGGTGACGAACAACCGCACGCCGCGTGAGACGAATACCTCCGCCTTATTCTCAGCGTCCCAGGCAATTACGTTGAAGCCGCCCCACTTCTCGAAGCGAGTCAGCACCGCGGCATAAATTCCTACGGTGAAGATGCTGGTTGCCGCCAGGAATAATTCCGTCTTTACCTTGTCCTGGATCAGGAACATCATGGCCAGTGCAAAACTCAGGGCACACGCCGCATACGCCAGCATGGCGAGGGTTACGTGAACGTGCAGCCATGTAGATTGCAGCGCCGGCACCAACGGCCGCACTTCGCTGGGCAGAAGCTGCATCAGGATGACGCCGACAATCGCGACCGGCATGGTCACGGTGCCGATGACTTTTACACCGTACTTTTTCTCGGCTATGAGGGTGAGCGCGGCCAGGGTCCACACGAAACTCAGCAGCATTTCATAGATGCTGGCGAACGGCGGATGTCCCGCTTCATACCAGCGATGCGCCACCGCCCCGGTATTGGCCAGCAGTCCCGCCCACGTCATGAGAGAGGCGAACTTGATGTAAGCTTCCGTCCCGGTCACGCCGAAGCCGAGATACAGCGCTCCCGCGCCCCCGTAGAAGACCAGCGCGGCATAGAGCAGATTGGCCTCACTCAGAATGTTTCCGCTCTTCACCACATTCAGAAAAGCGATGAACAGCAGAAACGCAATTCCCAACCCCACCATGACGACCAGCGTTGTGCCGGTCGCGGGATGCTGTTCAACTTTTTCGCTTGCCATACACTTCCTCCGTAGCCGGACTCACCGACCGGCGATTGATGTGGCTTGCTGGGCAGAGGCCACGAGTTCGGGTTTCAGTTCCTTCTTAATTTGCTCCACCACGTTCTTGAATCTAAGTTCGAATGCGTCGCGATTGCGATTCGCCGTGCCACCGATCCAAAGTGCGGTCCGGCCGCGCGCATCCACCACGGGAACGACCCAGAAGCGCATGTGAACCACGTAGAACACAAAGGTCAGGCCGATCGCCATCAGCACGACGCCTGCCCATACTGCCCACTGGCCGGGTTCGTGCGAGACCTGCAGCCCGGTGTAAATGCCAGTCTTCAGGTCTTTGGGATCGAAAGTGTAGGGGGAGGACGCATTCTCATCGATTCCCGGCATCTCGGGCAGCCACACGTTGACGCTAGCGTTGGCTTTCTTCGACGTCACGATCATGTGGACCGCGGGATTCGTGATGTCCTTGCTGCGTGCATAGACGTGACCGTCTTGCACTACGAAGTCGGGGATGAACTCCACAAGTTGCACGCTGGTGTCGGCATCAAGCGCCACCGTCTGGTTCATGCCTAAAGAGATTTCCTGCGGCGTGCCTTTCGCGCCGTTCGCTGGAGTCGCGTTCAGAATCAACTGATCGAGCTTCCCGGTGCGGCCGTAGCTGGCCTGGTAGAAGCGCAGTCCCTGATAGACCAGCGGATCGTTGACCACGATTTCTTTTCTCGAAACCTCGCGGCCGCCTTCGACCACGGCCAGCTTCGACCACCATCGTTTCGGCGAGCCGTCGGCATAAGTTTCCTCGCCCGTGCCGTCGCAGCGAATCGAGAACGGAATGGTCCGCATGGCGCCATTTTTCGTCTCGATCTGGTTGCTCGATGTTCCCGGACTCAGCATCAGAAATCCGCGCCACCCGTAGAGCGAGTCGACGATGAAGCCCAGGAAAATCAGCAGCAGGCTGGCATGCACGATGTAGACAGCCATCTCGGAGATGCGACTGCGCTCTGAGAACAAAGAGAAGCTATCCGTTCGTACTATCCGCTCCGTCTTCAGTCCCAGGTGCTTGAAGGCGCGCTCGGCTGCGCTCAATCCCTGCTCTTCATCGGCAACTGCAATATGCGCCTGCGTCGGCAGAACTTTGCGGAAACTTTCGTCGGGGCTCTTATAAGGACGCGCGAAGTACCGCCAGGCATTGGGGAAGCGCTGCACCGACGCGGCGATGATGCTCAGGCTGACCAGAATCAGCATGGCGACAAACCAGCGCGTGTGAAAGATATCGGTGAGGCCCGTGGCGTCGAGAAAGCGCAGCATGGCGGGCGAGTACGCGCGCTGCATGTCGTCGGCATCGGTCATCGGACGTTGCAGGATGACCGTCCCCGCCGCAGAGAAGATGACAACCAGAATGATCAGAACGACGCCGGTCTTGATGGAACTGAGCGTCTGCCAGATTCTGCGGGGCATAACGCTAACAGCGGAGCGAAGTGACAGGGCCATGACTTTCTCTTCCTCGCATAGTGCAATGCACGTTCCGCGCCAACATTCGGGGGCTGTGCCAAGTCCTGTGCGATCAATGAGTTAAGGCAAGAACGATGCTCCGTGCGAGCCCCTTGCATGAGGCATAACACTCATCTCTAGAAGGTCCAATTGCGAATTCACGCACTGCCGGAAGTCTGTGATTTCAATCACAAATGGCTTGGAATCTAGCTGAAATGGAAACTCTGCTGGACGATGGACGAACGTGCGTGATTTCACCGACGAGGTGTGGCAGAAAGCCCATTCACGGGAGCTCAGATCCGGTTCGCGACAATTCTGGTCAGTCGGAGGTGTAAGTTAGAAGATGATTTGTTGCAATAATTTACAGTCCAATCAAGAACCGGCAGTTGTTTCCACATCGGTAAGGCGAGGATCGTGCACATGCATCGGTTGGCAATGGTCCCATCGTCCCAAAGCCGTCTTCATATGCACAGGAAAACCAGCATCGGTCGACCCCTCCCCCGTCTTCTCCAGTTGCTGGCGATTCTCGTTCTGATCGGGGCGATGCCCGCATTCGCCAAGGAGCATCCGGTTCCGCTCGACAAGAATGTCGACTCGGCGAAGTGTCTCGAGTGCCATGAGGACAAGTCGAAAGGCAAGGCGGTTCATTCCGCGATCGCCACGGGATGCTTGAGCTGTCACGAAGTTCGAGTGAACAAGGACATCACTCGCATCAAGCTGATCACCTCGACGCCGCAAGCGCTCTGCCTCAGTTGTCACGCCGATAAGGACGCCGCCACCTTGAAAGGGACGGTGCATCCCCCGGCTGTGCGCGATTGCATCAAGTGCCACGACCCGCACACAAGCGACAACAAAAATCAGTTGCTGAAGCCGGAGTCCGGCGACAAGGACCAGAATCTTTGCCTGACTTGCCACAAACAAGGATTAAACGTCCCAGAAAAAGGCAGTCGACACGCCGCTCTCGACATGGGATGCGACACCTGCCACACGACTCACAAGACCGGCGAACCCGGCAAGGCTGAGTTCGATTTTCACCTGACCAAGAGTGCTCCAGCGCTTTGCATTGATTGCCACGACGTCACGGACGCCAGCCTGCAGAAGGCGCATCACGATCAGCCCTTCGCTACGGCGGACTGCACCAGTTGCCACGATCCGCACCAGTCGGCTGTTCCGAAGCTGATGCGGCAGTTCCTGCATCCGCCGTTTGCCGACATGTCCTGCGAAACGTGCCATGCGCCGGCCAAGGACGGCAAAGTCGTGCTCGCGCAAGCCGACGTGAAATCGATCTGCGTGACCTGCCACAGCGACAAAGTCGAGAAGATCGAAAAGGCGAAAGTGCCGCACCCAGGAGCGGCGGGCGATTGCACCGACTGCCACAATCCGCATGCCAGCCGCCAACCGGGCCTGCCCAAAACTAATGCGGTCGACATATGCCTGACCTGCCATACCGAACAGGCCGATCAAGGCAAGAAACACTTTCTGCATCAGCCTGCATTCAAGCAGGGATGCGCCACCTGCCACGAGCCGCACGGCGGTGAGAACGATCATCTGCTGCGCGCCAAGACGGCGAATGCCCTCTGCCTCGAGTGCCACGGTCCAGATTCGCAGCCCAAGAAACTCGAAGCCGAGCATATGCTGACGATTTTCAACGGAAGTGTGCGGCTGCCCGAAGACTACTTCTCGAAGAATAAAGTGGTCGTGCTCCCGCTGAAGTTCGGGCGTGGACATCCGATCGAGGGCCACCCGGTGTCCGATGTGCTGGACCCGACTGATATCACGAAAATACACGCAAAAATTGACTGCCTGTCGTGCCACCAGCCGCATTCGTCAGCGCAGCCCGATCTGCTGTCGAAGGACCAAGTGAACAACGCTCAATTCTGCGCCAGTTGTCACAAGGATCTAACCAAACGGTAATTTACATAAGGAGAATGATGACCATGACCGAATTCAGCGCAAAGTTAAGCGATAGCCGCAAGGGGCGACTCGTCCTCTGTCTGATGCTCGGCCTGGCACTGCTTGCGCCCAGTTCTGCATTTGCGGATAAAAAAAAGAAGGCTGGCGATGCAAAGAAGATTCCGGTCATCGACTATTCGAACATTGTCTGGCCCAATCCGCCTGCCATCGCTCGCATCCGCTACACAGGTTTCTATGCTGCCGAAAAGATTTCGCAGGTCGAGGCGGGAAACGACAGCAAGAAAGCGAAGTGGATGGACCGCCTGGCGGGCACGCAGCCGCAGAGCGAAGCCAAAGTGCTGTACCAGCTCGCCGAACCGTACGGCCTCGCCATCGATTCCAAGAACAATTTGTATATTGCAGATCAGAAGGTGGGCGCCATCTTCATCTTCAATACCGAGACGCGCGAGCTGGACATGATCAAGAACAAAGCTCACGCGCACTTCAACCGCATCATCGGGTTGGCCATGGACGATGGCGATCGTCTGTTTGTTTCCGATCCTGGCCTGCGCCACGTTCTCGTTTTCAATGCTGCCCACGTGGCCGAAGATGTGATTACCGAAGGAATCGTCAATCCTGGCGCGCTGGCGATCGATCGCGAGAACCGGCTGCTGTATGTCTCTGACATCGAACTCGATCAGGTGTTGGTGTACGACGCGGATTCGCTCAAACCGCTGCGCAAGATCGGCACCACCGGACATCACCACGAGCTCACCACCCCTGGGGATTTCGCAAGGCCCACCGGGCTGGCAGTGGATGCGGATGGCAACCTTTATGTCTGCGATACGCTGAACAACCGGGTCGAGATTTTTGACGCCGACGGAAAATTCGTCAGCACCTTCGGCAAGCCCGGCGACGGCCCGGGATACTTCTCGCGGCCCAAAGGCATTGCGATCGATGGCGACAACCATATCTGGGTCGCCGATGGCGTGCAGGACCGGGTGCAGGTGTACAACCAGGAAGGGCAGTTACTGATCTCGTTTGGCGGCCATGGCCTGCTGCCGGGGCAGTTCCAGGGCATCGTCAACATCGCGGCCGACAAGAACAATCGCATCTTCACCTCCGAGATCTATCCCGGAAGGGTGCAGCAATTCCGCTACGTCACCGATGCGGAGGCCGAGCAGGCCCGCAAGGACAAGGAAGAGCAGCGCGCGAAGAAAGCGGCGGGGAACAAAGAGGTCGTCCCCGTCACGCCTCCGGCGACCGAAGCCAAGAGCCCGCAGAGCAAGTAGGCCCCCCTGTCATCCCCAGCATATCGAAGGACCTCAATTGGCGGCATAAAACACATTAGTCCTTCGCTCTGCTCAGGGGGGCAACGTTGTGAATCCACGCGACTGTGCCAGCTGCTGCGATTTGCAACACACCTGCTGTGAACATCTGCAACTGAGGAATTTCACCAACCAACGTCGGCAGGTGGTTGTTTTCCCCCACTGAATGCGATTTTCCCGAATCGGAACGTAGGAGGAGAAGTGGATGTACGGGCTTTATATTCAATGACTTAGACGGAAAAATCTCCGAAATCGGAAACCCGCCTGTTTCGGGCGGCCAGTTGCACTTACATGGTCCGAGGGGCGGTTGCGACGAGTGCCCAGGCACAAAACGCAGCCCACGGCCTAAGCCTCTGGGAGTTCAGTAACAACTGGAAACACATCATTCATGGAGGTCGTGAAATTTTATGAAGAAAGCGATGTTAGTTGTAATGTTCGTTCTAGCAGTCGGGGGCTTGGTGATGGCGCAGACTTGGTCATCGCCGGTTGACGTCCTCGGCGCACACAACAATAACGGACGCGGCTGCGCGGGCTGTCACTCGCCGCACAGCGGCTCTTTCGGTTCCGGCCACGCCGGCGCCGCCGATACTGGCAGCTATGCATTGTGGGGGCAGGATGCCAGCCCACTGTACGGTAAGACGATCGCATTTGGCGACACCGGAAAGTACACCGAACTTCTGCCCTCCAGCATCTCCACGGGCAGCACCGAAGTCGGCGGCATTCTCCTTTGCCTGAGCTGCCATGACGGCAACGTCACGGCCAGCAACATGATGGTCAACCAATCCTATGAACAGAGGATCGGCCTTCTGACCAATACCTCTTATGGGACGGGCAAGATTCCTACCCTGCTCGGTAACGACGGCACGACGGCCGGCAACTACACCAACGACCACCCAGTGGGCCAGCTGGCTCTCATCAGCACTGGCAGCGGATTGGTCAACACCGCTGGCGTTCTGTCGGTAACCGCTGGCAGCCCCTATGCGCAGTTCGTAGCCAATTACGGGTGGCCGGCACTGGCCCCTGGCAAATGGTCGAGCCCCTACGGCGTCACCTCTACAGGCGCGCCATATGTAGTTTGCACCACTTGCCACAACCAGCACGTGATGACGGTTTACACGTCCAGCGCTTCGAGCCCGATCGCGAACGACGGCGGCGGCAAGTACTATGCCACCTACTTCTTCGTGAACGGCCCCTACAATCCGAACATCAACAACGTGGCCAATGCGAACGCTCCTTCGACCACGCAGTTCTGCCGCCAGTGCCACTTTGGCGAGTCGAACGAAGCCAACAACACCAACAACATCACGACAGTATTCCAGTAGACCTGGGATGATGTGCAAAAGGGGGAGAGGATTACTCTCCCCTTTTTTTACGAACACCGTATGAAGTTAGTAAGCGAGGAAATATGAAATACCAACTCCCCATCTGCGGTTTTCTGGCCCTGGCACTCTCGGCGGCATCGGCCCAAATGGCTTCACACTCGCCGACCGCGATCACGAACACGGCCTCTGCCCAGACCTCACCTCTGCAAGTGAGCGACAAGCCCGTGGCACGGGTGAACGGCGCAGTGCTGACCGATCGCGACCTGCTGCGCGAGATGTATATGATCTTTCCCTACGCGCAACAGCACAACGGATTCCCCAAGGCGCAGGAAGCAGAGATCCGCCAAGGTGCGCTGGAGATGATCATTTTCGAGGAACTTGTCTACCAGGAAGCGGTGCGGCGCAAGCTGACGATCTCGCCAGAGAAATTGAATCGCGCCCAGGCTGATTTTCGTGGCCAGTTCAAGAGTCCCGACCAGTACCAGCAATACCTGCAAACTGAAATGCAGGGTTCCGAGCAAAAATTGCGCCAGCAGATGAGGCGCTCATTGCTCATCGAGCAAGTCCTGAAGACCGACGTGGAAGATAAGTCCGCCGTTTCATTGGCTGAAGTACAGGCGTACTACGCCAAGAATCCGGCGAAGTATCAACAGGGAGAGACATTCACATTCCAGAGTATTTCAGTAGTGCCTCCGCTGAAAGACACTCCCGAGCAGGCGAAGCAAGCTCGCGGCAAGGCTGAGGACGCGCTGCGCCAGGCCAAGGCGACGAAGAGTTATCAGGATTTCGGATTGTTGGCGGAAAAGATCTCCGAGGACGATTTCCGGGTGAACATGGGCGACCACAAAGTTGTTCCGGCGGACAAGCTACCGCCCCAGGTTGTGAAAGCTTTGCAATCCATGCCAGCAGGACAGGTCAGCGGATTGATTCAGATTGAGAGTGCCTTCACGATCATTCGCCTGAATGCCCATACTGCGCCGCGCAAGAAGCCGCTGTCCGAGGTCAAGACCGAACTGAAGACCAATTTGCAGAAGAGCAAATACGAGAAACTGCGTTCGAACCTTGCGAAGCAATTGCGTTCCAAAGCCAAGATTGAAATGGTGTAGTCCCTAAACTTTTTTGTCTTGTCATCCTGAACGAAGTGAAGGATCTATGTACTCTCGGGAAAGTACATAGATCCTTCACTTCGTTCAGGATGGCAGCGCTAATTTGCGGGTCGGTTTCACTGTTGTGTGTTCCAACTCGGAGGCCGGGTGATATGCCGCACCTGTCCCGAAAATCCCCCTCCGTGGCAGTTGTAAATCCCCTGTTTTCAATTGATTAGAAATCGGAAAGATCATTGCCTTTGGCAATCGTTGTGCCTAACCACATGTAAGTACGAGGCGGTTTCTAGTCGGAAGGGCAGAGCCTAATGAAGGCAGCGAATCGAATCATCGGATTAGCAATACTGATGATGGCGCAACTTATATGCGCCCAAAGCGTGCCCCAGTCCCAGACCCCAGAACTCTCGATTGGCGAAAACACAAAGCTGAGCGCCGGCGGCCTGTTCACCTTCGGATACAGTGGAGATTATGGCGACGTCATTCCCTCCGACCACGGACTGACATTCGGAGTTGACGGCAAGCTCTCCGGTTATTACTACAATCCCAACTTTATTTCATTCACGGCATCGCCGTACTACAACCAGTCGCGGGCCGATTCCAGCTATCAATCGCTGACTGGGGCGAGCGGCGTCAGTGCGACAGCCAACCTCTTCAGCGGCAGCCATTTTCCGGGATCGGTGAGCTACCGCTATGACCGGAACAGCAGCGGGACGTTTGGTCTGAGCGGGCAGCCCAACTTTACGACCATCGGAAAGGGCGATGGTTTCGCTGTCAACTGGAGCGCCCTGCTTCCGAATCTGCCCACTCTTTCTGTTGGATATTCGCAAGGCGATGGCAGTGGCACGATTTATGGAACCAGCGAAGAAACAACGACGAGCACGAGACTGTTCAATGTGCGCTCCGGCTATCAGATCGCGGGATTTCGGCTGAACGCTTTTTACGACCGCAACAGCTTGAACTCAAAATTTCCGGAATTCCTGTCAGGCCAGTCGGAATCGGTGCAGGACTCAACTGGCCACGACGTGGGAGTTGGAGCGCAACACGCTCTGCCCCTTCACGGCCAGTTTTATGCGAACTACAACCGATCGTCGGCCGAGAGCAACTACTTCTCAGATACGGGACAGAGTTCCAACGTCTCGAACTATACCGACGATATCGTAAACACCGGCGCGAGTTTTCATCCCACGCAGAAACTATCACTGAATGTCACCGAGAATTACACGAGCAACCTGAATGGATATCTTGCCCAGAGTTTGAGCAGTAACGGAACCGCACAGCCTGGAATCAGCTTGGGGACCGGGGCGCATTCCTCGACCATAGGCGGTGGCGCGACCTACCAGTTCACGAATTTTCTTTCGGCGTCATCGCAGGCCACCTATTACGACCAGGAATATTTCGGGAAGAGCTACACCGGAACTTACTTGAGCGGCACGGTGAACTACGGTAAGCGGCTGTGGGATATGTTCACGTTCTCCGGCTCGGTGGTGGACAGCAGCAACGGCCAGGGGACCAACGCCTTGGGGTTCATTGGCAATGTGAATTTCTTTCACCGTTTCAAGGGCTGGCAGACATCAGGCGTATTCAGTTATGCCCAGAATGTGCAGTCGTTGCTGGTGACGTATACGAGCTCGTACTACAGCTACAGTGTGAATTTGCATCGCCGTTTGCCTGCCGGGTTGACCTGGACGGCGGCGTTCAACGGAACCCGCAGCGGTCTGACGAACTACCAGGGAACGAGCAGCCAGGGGGAAGGTTATTCGACGTCGCTTAGCTCGCGGAGGTTCGCTGTTACCGGTAATTACACACAGTCGACGGGGATCTCGCTGCTCGGCGCTGGCGGATTCGTGCCGGTTTCAGGAACACCCGGCGTGACTGATTTCATTACCTTTGGCGGATCAAGTTACGGCGGTGGCATTTCGGCAACCCCGATCCGGCGGCTTGTCATCGCGGGGAGTTTTAGTCGCGCTATCAGCAATACGATTGGTGAGACGATCTCGCACAACAATACCGAAATCTACAATGCCCAGTTGCAGTACCATCTACGCAGGATCGGACTGCAGGCTGGGTACACGCGCTTCACGCAGGGCATCAGCGCGGTGGGAGCGCCAGCCAACACGACATCTTATTTTGTGGGTATCTCCAGATGGTTCGACTTCTTCTAGACGATCGAGGCAGAGCGGTGGTCCGCAGCGGACTGGCTCTTGCCGGGCTGACGGTTGCGCTCGCGCTGTTGCTGGCGTCCCCTGCAGACGCGGCGAAGCGTCCGAAGGAGATGGTCGCACCCTCCGCACCCGACTTGCTGATGGACGGCGGGCGCAAGCTCTCATTCGAGCGCAGCTTCAGCCTGGAGCGCGAGGTCAAGCCCAAGCGCAGTTTCTGGACCCGTGTGGTCGACGTGATCGCGGGCCTGCCCGATTTTCATTATCTGGTAAGCCCCTACAGTGTGGTCACCGATTCACGCGGGCGCATCATCGTTACCGATGTAGCGGCGTCTGGCGTGCACATCTTCGACTTCGAGCAGCAGAAATATAAATTCCTCTCGCGGCGCGATGCGAGGAAGGATCCCATGCTCACGCCGCAATGCGTGGCCGTCGATGCCCAAGACAATATCTACGTAACTGATTCGCAGGCGGGCAAGGTTTTTGTGTTCGATGCGAATGGCAAGTATCGCCGCGCGATTGGCAGCTTGAAAGGTGGCGAAGGATATTTCAAGCGTCCCACGGGCATTGCCGTGGATTCCGCGGCCCAGCGCATTTACGTTACCGACACGCTTCGTAACAAGATTTTCATGATGGACATGCAGGGCAGCGTGCTGCAGACCATCGGAAAGACGGGCGCCGGCGACGGCGAGTTCAACTATCCCACCGAACTGCGGCTGCATGGACAGGATTTGGCGGTGGTCGACGCCATGAATTTCCGGGTGCAGGTGTTCGACCGCTCCGGCACCTTCCGCTACGCCATCGGCAAGGCTGGGGACGGCGCGGGATGGATCTTCCGGCCCAAAGGCATCGGCTTTGATTCCGAATCGCACTTGTATGTGGTCGATGGAGCTTGGGGCGTGGTGCAGGTCTTCGACGAACAGGGGCAGTTGCTGTATTACTTCGGCGGAAAAGGAACCGGGGCAGAACAGTTTCAACTGCCCACGGGACTGCAAATTGACAATCACGACCGCATATACGTGGTCGACTCCTTCAACCGTCGCGTCCAAGTGTTTCACTACTACGGCGTCACGCAGGCGGCCGACGGGAGGAAGCAACCGTGAAGCCGCTCCTGTCACTGGCATGCCTGTTCGTCGTCGCGCAGAGTTTTGCCCAGGTGCAGCCCAACGGGGATGTGCTGGGCATGCACAACCTGTCTTTGTCCAGTGGCGCGTCGGTCTATTCGCAGGGGAGTCTTGGTTGCACGTTTTGCCACGCTCCGCACAGTGGATTGGGCGGCAACACCCCGCTCTGGAATCAGAAGCTGTCGCAGAAGTCGTACGTGCCTTACAGCAGCACCACCGATCCGAATCTGGGCAACACGCAGCCCACGCTGGGAGTCACCAGCAGTCTGTGCCTGAGTTGTCATGACGGAACCGTGGCCGTCGGACAGTCCGCGGCTTACGGACAGTTGCCGACGGTCGGATCGCTGAATGCGGCTGATTCCTTCGGCACTACCCTGACCGGCTCGCACCCGTTCAGCCTGGTCATCCCGCTGAAAGATGCTTCCAACCTGGTTGCTTCGCTGGCCTCGCAAGGCAAGACGGCCGATCCTACTGGAGCAGTGAAACTGATTAAAGGCAACATCGAATGCACGAGTTGCCACAGTCCACACGTTCAGAACATCGACAGGATTGCGCAGAATTTTCTGGTGCGCGACAGTTCCAACGCGCAGATGTGTCTGGCGTGCCACGATCCGACGCGCGTGGTGCAGGGACAGGTCAATCCGCTGGCTGGATTCACCAATAGCATCCATCAGACCGCCACGAATCAGGTTTCCCCCGACGCGCACGCCGGTGCGTACGCCACCGTTGGTGTGAACGCCTGCACGTCGTGCCACATGTCGCACGATTCGGTCGCTCCGGCCCGCCTGCTTCGGCCGGCGGTACCCTCGGCCCCGTCGTATGATCCGGTCACGCAGAGTTGCATGACTTGCCACGGCGGAGGCACCTATCTGGCGCCGGCAATTCCCAACATCATGGCCGAGGTGGCGAAGGTCAGCCATCCCATGCCTTCGGGAAATAACTTCCACGATGCCGGCGAAACGCCGCTGCTGAACAACAACCGGCACGCCACTTGCGTGGATTGCCCCAGCGCGCACGCGTCCAATCCGGAGTTGCAGTTTTCCGCGCCACCCACCATTCGTCCGCCGCAGTCTGGCGCAACCGGCATCAGTGCCCTCGACGGCATCACCGCGATCATTCCAGCCGTCAATCAATACGAAACCTGTCTGCGTTGTCACGGAACCAGCATCGGCAAGCAGCGGATGGTGATTTACGGTTACGCGCCCATTCGAGTCGTCACGGCTCCAGATTCGTTGAACATCATCCCGGAACTCGCCTCGACGGCGACGTCGAGCCATCCGGTGACTCACACTCGTTCCAGTCCACTGCCGCAACCCAGCCTGCTGGTGAACATGCTCGACGAGAAGGGACTGGCATCGGCGCGCCTGGTCGGTACTCAGATCTTCTGTACCGACTGCCACAACAGCGACGACAACCGGGAGTTCGGTGGCGCCGGACCGAATGGTCCGCATGGGTCGATCAACTCGCACATTCTGGAGCGCAACTATCAGTTCAGCCAGGCGGCCGTCCCTGGCGGACCGGTCACGAATCTTTTCCCCAATCCCGATACCAGCGTCGCCGGCCCTTACTCGATGTGCGCGAAGTGCCACGATCTCACTCAAATCTTCGCGAACACCAGCTTTCCGCAGCACAATCTGCATTCCTATCAGTATGGGTTCAGCTGCTCGGTCTGCCACACTGCACACGGAAATGGAACCACGTCACCCACTATCACCGGCGAGCGCTTAGTGAATTTCGACGCCAACGTCGTCGGCGCGAACGGCGCCGCTCCCATCGCTTACAACCACGGCACCAATACCTGCACGCTGATGTGCCACTCCGCCGCCCACAATTCGGATGGAACTGTGACCTCGACTGCACCGTCGGTGAAACCTAAAGGGAAAGCGAAGTGAACGTAACGGGTTTGCCTCAATAGTCTCCAAACGACAAATATGGCAAAGGGGTTAAAACACACGCTGGATGAGGGGAAAGGCACCGTGGTGGTCCTTTGAAGCCACATCGGCTGCGCCGCACGGAAGATAAACGATTGAAACCATTGCTCAATTGGTGGCGCTGATGGAAAAGTGGCTTTGGCAACTCTGGTGCAATTACCTCAGGTTGCGATGTGTATCTGCGCCCGTACTTCGTTTTTCCGCGGCATAACATGTTCCGCTTTCAAGCGGAACATAGCATGCACGGGGACCGGCAGGGCTGGATGATTTTCGATCTGACGCTGTGGTTAGGCCTACGGAATCGGATCGAGTCCAGCCCTGTATCGCGAAAGCCGCAATTTGCCGCTATTTGAAGGACAGATCCTCGGGAACGATCGAACCATGCCTACACCTGCAGAGCCCGTACCCACCAAGAGCGAACGCCACAACCCCGTAAGGCGGTATGGGCTGCAAATCGCCAGCGCCATTGTGGTGCCTCTGGTGCTCTTGGGTGTGATCGAGGGCGCGTTGCGCCTGTTCGGCGTCGGCTTTCCCACGGAACTGACAGTGCCTTGCACTCTGCGGGGCAAGCCTGCTGCCTGCTACAACCTGTTTTTTCCCGCGCCTTTCTTCCCGCCGGGCATGATCAAGACCCCGCAAGCGTATGCGATTCCAGCGGAGAAAACGCAGGGCACCTTCCGCATCTTTGTGCTCGGGGAGTCCGCGGCCATGGGCGATCCGGATCCGGCCTACGCTTTCAGCCGGTACCTCGACGTGATGTTGCGGGAACGTTTCCCGTCGATGAAGTTCGAGGTCGTGAACACCGGGAGCGTAGCCATCAACTCTCACGTGCTTCTGCCGATCGCGAAGGGTCTCGCGGAACAGCATCCCGACCTGTTCATCATCTACTCAGGCAACAATGAAGTCGTGGGACCCTATGGACCCGGGACCGCGCTGACCACGTCCGGCATGAGCCTGCCGGTCATCCGCACCAGCATCTTCGTCCGCTCCACCCGCATCGGCCAGTTCCTCACCAAGGTCGGAACTCAAAAGAAAGAATGGCGCGGGATGGAGATGTTTCTCGACAAGCAGGTGCGGGAGAGTTCGCCACTCATGCAGTATTCGTACGCCAACTTCGAGCAGAACCTGCGGGACACCGTTGCCGTTGCGCACAATTCCGGCACCCGAGTCATTATCAGCACCGTCGCCACCAATCTGAAAGACTGCGGACCGTTCTCATCTCTGCACCGCGAGAACTTGGGTCCTGACGACTTGCGTTCGTGGACAACGCTTGTGCAGCAGGGAGCGGACCTGGAGAGCACTCGCTACTACGCCGATGCCCTGAAGGCCTACCAGGCGGCGACCAAGATCGATGACCAGTACGCCGAGTTGGAATTTCGCATTGCCCGGAGCCTGTGGATGCAGGGAGATTATGCGAGCGCGAAACAGCATTACCTTCGCGCTCGCGATCTCGACACGCTACGCTTCCGCGCCGACACCAGAATCAATGACATCAATCGCTCGGTTGCGTCCTCGTCTCCGGGCGCAGAACTCGTGGACGCCGATGCCATCTTTTCCAAAGAAAGCCCGAACGGGATCATTGGCAGTGAACTTGTGTATGAGCATGTCCACATGACTCCCCTCGGCAATTATCTGCTCGCTCGGGCGATGTTCTTACAGATAGCGAGCAAGTTGCCATCCGAGGCCGGACATCCCTTGACGGAAGCCGACGTTCCCTCTCAAGCAGAGTGCGAGCAGTTCCTGGCGTTCACCGGCCATGACCGTTCCCGCATCGCGACGGAAATGCTGGATCGCTTGCAGAAGCCGCCTTTTACCAATCAACTGAACCACTCCGATCAAATCTTGCGCTTGATGCTCAAATCGCAGGAGCCTGCGGAAAATCCCGATGAAACTGCCGCCGAGTACGAGTGGGCGATCCGGAAGAATCCGGGCGACCCAGTCTTGCATTACAACTACGGACTTTTCCTCTTCGAGCACAACCGCAATGCCGCGATCCAACAGCTGAGCTTGTCCCGCCCATGGGATGGATTTCCAGTTTTTACGCCGGACGGGATGCCCGTGCCATAAGAACGTCTACCTGTGCCTAGAACTTGTTGTACATGAACTGCGCCGTGCTGGCCCCGCGCGTCAAAGTCACGATCAATAAGAAAATCAATGCCAGCGCGTAGAGCGGCGGGAGCCAGAACCAGCGCGAGCGTGCCATGAACCCGATGATTCCCGTGTGAGCTGCGGATTCCGAAGTCTGCGCTTCACTGGAGTAGCGTTCGAGTGCGTCGCTCACGAACACCACGATCGCGTATCCCGCAGCCATCGCCGCCACCAATAGATACAGACTCCCACCCAGAAAGTGCGAACCGTAGCTCGCGGGCGACAGGACAGCCGACAACATCTGACCTGCTTCAGGTAGGGAATTGGCGCGGAAGAAAATCCATCCTAGATTGATGAGCAGCATGGTGGCCATCAAGGAAACCGGTATCCAGAACCTGGCGGCTGGCTCCCAGTCGAACTTCCGCTGCATCCGCTGCAGTTGACGATGCAAGACCAGCAGCACTCCGTGATAGCAGCCCCACAGCAGAAAGAGCACAGTCGCTTTGTGCCACAGCCCGAACAGAATCATCGCGACCAGCAGAGCCAGATTTCGCCACCACACTTCCCGGCGCAACATCGCCAGCGGGAGAAAAATGTAGTCACGAATCCAGAACGACAGCGACATATGCCATCGGGTCCAGAAGATCGAGACGTTAGTGGATTGGAAGGGGCGCGCGAAGTTTTCGGGGACGATGAAGCCCATCGCTTGAGCGGCGCCGATTGCGATGTGCGAGTATCCGGCGAAATCGAGAAAAAGCTGCAGGCCGTATCCCAGCGCCAGGCACCAGACATCTGTGCCACTCCAGTGCGTGACGCGATCGAACCCGCTCGCGATATCATCGCCGCCCAGGATCCCTTGGCCCAGCAGTTTGGCCAGTTGCACCATGAACACGCCGGTAGCGATACGCCTGAACCCGTGACCGATGTCGTCCCAGCGCGTCAGTGTCTCGGAACGGAACTGCGGCAGCATGTCGGGCATGCGGCAGACTGGTCCAGAGATCGTGACGGGAAAGAAAACCATGTACAGGGCAAACTCAAAAACAGAAGCATTGAGTTCTTCCCCGCGATAAAGATCAAAGAGGTAACTCATCGCCTGGAAGGTCCAGAACGACAATCCCAAAGGCTGAGCCAGATGCGAGAACCTCTGCAACGACGAAAACGGAAGATGGACGGCCACCTCGGGGAGGTACTTGAAGCTGCCGAGCAACGCCAGATTTAACAGAATGCCGAGAGAGAGGATGGCCGCGGAAGGCCTACGCTGAAGCCACCGCCCGATCAGGAAGTTGAGCACGGTCGATGAAGCCAGAACGGCCGCGAACCATGGTCCCCAGGTGACATAGAGCGCATAACTTGCAATCAGCAGCACCGTCTGCCGCGCAATTCGCGAGCGGACCTTCGCGAAGATAACTACGCAAAGCAGAAACAGCAGACAGTACAGGATGCCTTGGAACAACCTTCCTCCGTGCTTCAACAAACCGAGGTGCGCGGGAGACCAGCTTTTGACACGCCCGCCGAAGACAGCGAACCAGAATAGCGAACCAGAATAAAGGTCTGATTCGCCAGTTACAAGAACACTCGCCTCCCTGGATGCAATAATGTTGCGTGCGATTCCGCAATCTGATCGAAGCCCTCAGCGCGGCCCCGCCCGACCGTCCATTTATCACGTCATGGATTGACGAAGATGAGCAGGTGACGCTGACCTTTGCCGACTTTCGCCGGCATGCGTATCTGCAGGCTGGGATGCTTCGTGACCAGGGTGTGACCGCCGGCGACCGCGTTGTCATCATCATGCCACAGGGCATTCCGGCGATGACTACGTTTGTCGGAGCGATGATGCTGGGCGCGGCGCCCACGTTCCTCGCCTATCCGAACTTCAAGATCGAGCCATCCAAGTACCGCTCCGGATTGACCGGGGTCACCGCGAATCTCAAGGCCAAGACCGTGGTCATCGACGAAGCATTCCCCGACGAGATGCTGGGCCATGTGTCGCTCGACGAAGGAACCAGGCTGGTTCGTGCAGGAACTGGAAACGTCGCGGACGACAAAGATTTGGTTCGTCCCGACATTCAGGCCGATAGTCTGGCATTCATCCAGCATTCGGCGGGAACAACCGGCCTGCAAAAAGGAGTGGCCCTGACTCACGCGGCGGTGCTGCGTCAACTCGATCACCTATCGCAGGCGCTCAAGATCGATACTGCTACCGACCGGATTTACAGTTGGCTGCCGCTCTATCACGATATGGGCTTGATCGCATGCTTCATGCTGCCCATGGTTTTTCACATCCCGATCGTAATGCAATCGCCGCTCGACTGGGTGATGCACCCGGAAACCATGTTGCAGATCATCAGCGAATACAAATGCACTCTGGCATGGCTGCCGAATTTTGCCTTCCAGTTTGCGCCCCGTCGGACTTCTCAGCGCTCTCGAACACAATACGATCTGTCGTCGGTGCGCGCCTTGATCAACTGTTCTGAGCCGGTTCGCGCGAAGAGTATGAGCGAGTTTCAGAATGCGTTCGGGGCGGCAGGACTTAAGAGAACGGCCCTGCAATCCTCATACGCCATGGCTGAGAATGTTTTCGCGGTCACCCAGTCCGACCTTTCACGGCCGTCCGGTCCGCCCCGCTTATGGGCGGATGGTCCGCAATTTCGAGGTGCCCGTCAGATCGTAGCCGTTGCGGAGGGGGCTTCGGGCGCGGTTGCGTTCACCTCCTCAGGCCGATTGCTACCCCATCATGAAATTCGCATCGCCTCCGATTCTGGCGCCGTTCTCGGAGACGGCCGCGTCGGCGAGATTCTGGTCAAAAGCGACTGCCTTTTTGACGGCTACCATAACCGTCCCGACCTTACCGCACAGGCAATCATCGACGGCTGGTACCACACCGGCGATCTGGGCTTCTGTCTGGAAGGCGAACTCTATGTCGTAGGCAGAAAGAAAGACCTGCTGATCATTGGCGGCGAGAATATTTATCCCCAGGACATCGAAGAAATTGTTGCCAGCCATTCCACCGTTCGCGACGGCCGTGTGATCGCCATGGGCCTGTACAATCCCGATCTCGGGACGGAAGACATTGTGGTCGTTGCAGAGTTAGAGCATGAAGAACAGCTCGCGCAAGCCACCAAAATTGAAGGCGAGATTCGAAGCCTTGTCGTGGCCGGAATGGGAGTCGCGATCCGTACAATCTTTCTGAAGCCCCCCAAATGGATTGTGAAGAGCACCGCCGGCAAGCCGGCCCGCTCCGCGACTCGCGAGAAGCTGTTGCAGGAGCATCCGGAACTTGGAACCGAGTCTTAGGAGGGGAATCTCCCCATGACCGACGAAGCGCAGCAAATGGTCCAACACATTGTTCAACTCATTCGAAAGCCGGGCGTGAACCTGGACGAGAATACCCCGCTGGTTTCGTCGGGACTGATCGATTCGATGTCCCTGATCGATTTGCTGGTGAAGCTCGAGGACCTCACCCACATGCGTATTCCGGCAGGGAAGGTGCAACCCAAGGATCTGGATACCGTGGCAAAAATGTTTGCGACCGCGCAGCGGGTAGGGAAGCCTCGCAAGTAAACTTCCTCAACTCCGCAACCGAGAACCTGAGTCTCCAGCAACGCCTATTGCTGCTCTCGCATCGCCATCGGGTCCAGGTGGTGGCTGATCATCGCTCTAGCCGTCTCCTCCTCAATCATTTGATTGCGATCCCATTCCGGACGCAACACCATGGCCTTGATGTGGAAATGCGACTCCTTCGATGCATCATCAATGCGAATCAACATTTCGTTTTTCTGCAATCGGAAACGCGTGATCTCGGCCAACGGGATGAGCTGGTCGGAAGTCTTGCCACTGATGACGTACACCACCTTATCCCCCACCGGAACGTACTCGGGACACATCGCCCCGGCTTCGACTTTGCCCTCGCCCGACATGGCGGCCATGAATCCATGCTGCGGACCCAGGCAATCCGTCATGCGCATGCGGATGATCGTGCCTTGCTGGTGAGAGTGATTTTGCGCCGAGAGAAATATCGGAAAGGCGAGCACAAAAATACAGCACAGCATACGTTTCATAGGCCCTCAAAGTTACCAAGCTCGGTTGGGATAGTAATATCCGCTTCGGCTGCGGAACTGCAGGTTCAGGTTGTGTGTGGGAAGAATCCGGACAGTGTGAAATCCGGAAACGTGACTGGGAAGTCGATAGCTGATCGAATAGCTTGCTCTGAACCCTTCCAGGATTACATTCAGTGCCTGCGCTGCGCCGCCCGGGGCGGGAAAATATCGGCCTCCGGTTGTGTCGGCAAGACTGCGCAGCGTCGCAGCGCCTTGCGACCGGTAAGCGGGCTTGTTGAGATCAATGCAATCCAGTTCCACCTCGCTTCTCAGTGCGGAGTTGACGGCATCGCCCATCGCGTTCCGGCTGATCGTATCCATACCATCCGAGAAGACGATGAGGACTTTCTCGGCGTGCTCATCCCCGTGGCTGGAAAGATAGTCCGCCGCGAACACGATCGTGTCGAACAGCGGAGTCAGGCCTCGGGCACCGGCCGCCGGAATCCGCTCGAGGGCGTGCGATGCCCGGCAGTTTCCGGCGCACAGCAGCGCAGGCTGTGAAGCCGCGAAAGAGAAGATGGAAAGATTCTCGTCAGGAACGCCATCGGTCTGCGACACCAGTTCCAGAACGTCCGCCATTTCCTGGTGGAATCGCGGTGTGGCGGATTCGCTGGCGTCGATCAGAATCGCGATTTCAAGCTTCGTCCAATCGGAACGGGTAAAGCTTTGAAAGTTGCGGACGATAACATCAGTGTCAACGATTGCAAAGTCGCTGGCCTGCAACGTGGCCACGCCGTGATTGTTCTGGTCGGTGGCAGAAAAGCTGAGGCGCACCTCGCTAGCGTTGGTGTGGTAGGTGTAGTCGGGCCGGTCCCCTGCGATTCCCGGGGAGATCCCCCCGCACAAGACTAGAAGCGAGAGCAGGGGCGCGGTATGCCAACAAGATAGACGTCTGGCCATACCGACTACATCGGCCTTTCGTACGAAACTTTAGGGACGCGTTGATTACGTACGTCATTTCATTTTCCTTGGTTCTGCGGGATGTGGACGGACACTTGCCCCAAAGCCCGCTTCCGTAGCGGATTCTGAGAGATTCTAAATCTGGCGGGATTAGAAAAGTCCTCGCCATCCAGCTAGGGATGGCGGCGGATCACGGCGTCTGGAGATCGCCGGTGAACCAGTTACTGGCTCACTTTCGGCTTGCGCGCCTCGGCAATCAATTTTTGGACCGCGGCTTTTTTGTCGTCGGACAGCGTCGGATTTAACTTCAGCAACTGCTGCCACGCTGCCACTGCGCCGCTGGGATCGTTCTTGGCCTGCAAGCGAATCATTCCCAGGTTGAACAGAGAATTCGCGTCTTTGGGATCGTAGGTGAGCGATTGCTGCAGTTGCTGGATCGCTCCGTCGGCATCCCTTTCATAGAATAGGCACGACGCTAGATCGGTGCGCGCGGCCACATTCTTGGGATCGGCGTCGATGGCCTTCTGGAAGTATCCCGCAGCCTCTTTGAACTGATGGGTCGATTTGTATAGCGTTCCGATCTGATTCAGCAGGTCGGAGTTGTTGGGGTCAGTCTTCAGTTTCGCGAGAAGAGGTTCGGCCTTTTTATCGGCCATGTGCTTCATCTCTTCCAGACTCGGCATCTGTGGCGTACCGCTCGGAATGCCCGTGGCGGCGGCCACTTGCGGCGCAGGAGAAGGTTGTGCGGAGCGCGACGCCGACCCGCGAAACAGATAGCCCAAAGCCAAGCCCACAACCAGACAGATGGTGGCCATGGCATACACCTGCGACGTCCGCCAGCCTCGCGCTACGCCGGGTTCTGCTTCATTCGCCATAGTTCTTCCTTTAGGATTCCAGGTCGTAAACCTCCGATATGGCACGCGTGGTTCCATCTTCATTCAACATTCAATCCTTGCATACCCTTGTTTTTACAATGACTTACGAGGAGGACCTTGGCGCTGAGAGATGCGCCTACGTTTGAGCTCGGGGCTTTCTTCGCAGTTTCTGCGCTTTTTTCCCGCGACCTCGCAGGACCAGGCAATTTCCCTCCAAGTCAAATCACATTCTTGTGTGAGCCGCCTCACTGTCCGCATCCGGCCATCTTCGTTAGCATTGCGGTTGTCCTTCCCCTAGGTGCTCGGAAACTGCCTTTTTGGGCCCTTTCCCTTCCGAGAGTGAGGCTTTATGCAAGGCCTCAGAAGTCGGTCCTTTCGCCCATGCTTGGCGGAGGTGGGTCCCCACCCGCATCCCTTAGGACTGATTCTGTCTCGTTCCCTGCGTGATCCCTTACCCCCGCCTTGATGCTGGGGCCCGGCCCCGATGTCGCACTCAGTCCTGTGGCTTCAGACGACGTAGATCTGCAGGGAGGCGAACAATGACGCGGCGCTCCTTTCTCACAGTGGTTATCCTGCTGGCCTCCACTCCGGCATTCGCAGGCACTCCGAAATCCAATCCCGATCAGGCGATCGACCGAATTGTCGCCAACGAACGAGCCCTGAGCACCACCATGCGCAGCTACAGCCCGATGGTAGAAACCTACCTCCAGCGCATGCAGCCCGACACGACCATGGGATTCCTCCCCGCCGAGGACCACTACTTCCTCGGGCGCGTTCAGTTTCAGCAGGCGAAGGAGGAGTTCTATCTCGACAAGCGCCTGGTCGAACGCATGGCGGGTTCGTTTTCGAAGCTCTATTCCCTCAGCCCCGTGGGCTTCTCCGCCATGATCTTTGTCGATCGCTCCGGCTTTGACCGCAAGAATTACGAACTGCACTACTTGCGCAGCGAGTTTCTGGGCGAGGTACGCTGCCTGCTCTTCGAGGTGAATCCCCGCAAGGATCGGAAGGTGCCCCGCTTCAAAGGCGCCATCTGGGTGGAAGATGGCGACTATCAGATTGTTCGTTTCAACGGCAGTTACGGCACCTTCCATATCGATAGCTGGCGCATGAACTTGCGCGAAGGCGTCTGGCTTCCCGCCGTGGTGTACTCCGAAGAATTCGATTCCAACAAACCGCAAACCCAGGGTCCCCGATTGAAGGCGCAGACGCGTATATGGGGCTACAACCTCGGCCCGCGCCGGGAATCAGAGTTTGCGGAAATCGTCGTGGATCCTGCGGTCGCCAAAGACTCGTCGGAGAATCCCGACCAGAGTCCGCTCGACATTCAGCGCTCCTGGCAGCGCCGCGCCGAAGACAACGTCATCATCAAGCTTGAAGAACTCGGACTGGTCGTCCCGGAAGGCGAGGTCGACAAGGTTCTGCAAACCGTCATCACGAATCTGGAAGTCACCAACAAGATTGTTCTCGATCCCGAGGTTCGCTGCCGGATTATTCCCACAACGCCGATCGAAGTCGCCACGATCGGCCACACGATCCTGGTCAGCCGCGGATTGCTCGACGCCTTGCCGAACGAAGCTGCGCTCGCCGTGATTCTGGCTCACGCTCTGGCGCACGCGACCTTGGGACATGACCTCGACAGCAGTTTCGCGTTCAACGACCGCATGGTCGTCCCCAGCCTGCGGCAGTTGCCGCTGTTTGATTTCAAGCACACTCCGGAGCAGGAACGGGAAGCCGATGCGCTCGGATTGAAGTTCCTTGCCAACTCACCCTACAAAGACAACCTTGCCGAAGCGGGACTGTTTCTCAAGGCTCTGGCCAAGTATGAGCGGAAGGTTCCCAATCTGACCAAGGCCACCCTCGGCGAGAGCCTGGTCGCCGACAATCGGATTTCGTTCATGAGTCCCATTGCCGACGCCGCTCCCGCGCTCGAACTCGACAATCCCGAGCAGATCGTCGCCTTACCCCTCGGCAGCCGCGTGAAGGTCGATCCCTGGGCGGGACAGTTGAAGTTCGTGAAAGCGCGGCCGCCCCGCATCTACTCGGCGAAAGACAAATTGGCGTTGGAAGTCACACCCTTCTCGCCATACTTGGTTCGTCTAAAGCCTGTCGCGGCGAGTGGAGTTCCAGAGGATTCAACCGAAGACCGTTGATGGAGGACCTTAATGAGTGTCTCCGCGCGGTTCGTCCTTCGCGTGATTGTCGCGTGCCTGATGGGCACGTGCGTATGCTACGCAGGTTCGCATCCCGTTCGAGTCGAGCAGAACTCAAACTGCCTGGAGTGCCACGCCGATCACGCCACGGGAGATCATGTTCATCCTGCCGTCACGATGGGGTGCACTTCCTGCCACAGCATCGACAACCGGGAAGATGCCACCTATGTCGTTCTCAAGCAGACAAAGGGCGTCGCTTGCTTCGATTGTCATGACCCGGCCGCGTTCCTCTATCCGCACCTTCCCTATGCTTCCGGGATGTGCACGCGCTGCCACAATCCGCACGTTTCAGCGAATCCTCGCCTGCTGCGCGCTAAAGTGAACGAGCTTTGCCTGAGTTGTCACCTGCGCACGAAGGAGAGCGTGTCCTCGCGCTACATGCCGACGATCGAACTCACCGCCAACAACAGCATGGGACACCCCTACCTGCGGCATCCCGTGAGCGGCAGCCACGATGCGCTCAACGGTGGGGAGATGTCGTGCATAAGTTGCCATCAGGCGCATGGAGGAATGCAACTGCACCTGCTCAAGGCGGCGGCTGAGATTCCGGAAGATGCCCTGAACCACGACACGGAGACCAAGGACATGTGCCGCCAGTGTCATCTACGGATGTGGGGACTCGAGGGCGCCCCGCTAAAGAAGAAGCACAAGAAGGATCACTAGCTCATGTGGGGACAGCCGCTTTCGGCTCTCCGTCGAGCGAAGCTCGACGGCATTGGGTCAGCAGCAGAACTCAATCGGAAACTCCGGAGGTCTAGGTGATGCTCACTTCCGTGTATGTGCCGTACACCTGCCGCAAGGCTTCGCAGATTTCGCCGACCGTGGCGTAAGCACGCACGGCGTCCACGATGTACGGCATGGTGTTGGCGGAGGAGACATTGTCGTTCGTTCCCGCATTCGGCTCTTGCGCTGCGGCCTTCTTCAGCGCATCAAGCGCCCGCTGCACCGCCTCATTCGACCGCCGTGCCCGCAGAGTCTTCAGCTTGGCTGACTGCTGGCGCGCTACACTCTCGTCGATGTAGAGAATGTGCGGCGACTCCTCCTCGATGACGAATTCGTTGGCCCCGACGATCACTTTCTCACGGGCCTCGGCCGCGCGCTGGTACTGGTACGATGCCTCGGAAATTTCTTTCTGCGGGTAGCCACGCTCGATGGCCTTCACCATTCCGCCCATGGCGTCGAGCTTGCCGAAGTAATCGAGGGCGCCGTGTTCCATTTGCAGCGTTAAATTTTCCAGGAAATATGAGCCGCCCAGCGGATCGACCGTCTGCGCGACTCCCGACTCGTACGCGATGATCTGCTGCGTGCGCAGCGCGATGCGTGCCGCTTCTTCGGTCGGCAGGGCCAGAGCCTCGTCGTAGGAATCGGTGTGCAGCGACTGGGTTCCGCCTAACACGGCCGCGAGCGCCTGCACCGCTACGCGAGCGATATTGTTCATCGGCTGCTGTGCCGGCAGCGATACTCCGGCGGTCTGTGTGTGGAAGCGCATCAGCCAGGTGCGCTGGTTCTTCGCGCCAAAGCGGTCTTTCATCACGCGGTACCAGATCTTGCGCGCCGCCCGATACTTGGCGATCTCTTCAAAGAAGTCGTTGTGCGCATTGAAAAAGAAGCTCAGCCGAGGACCGAACTCGTCCACATCGAGCCCGCGCCGCCGCGCCCACTCCACGTACTCGACGCCGTCATAGAGCGTAAATGCCAGCTCTTGTAAGGCAGTGGATCCGGCCTCGCGAATGTGATATCCGCTGATGGAAATCGTGTTGAAGCGCGGCGTGAACTTCGATCCGAACTCAAACGTGTCGATCACGAGCCGCATCGACGGCGCGGGCGGATAAATATATTCCTTCTGCGCGATGTATTCCTTCAGGATGTCATTTTGAATCGTGCCCGAAATGTTCTTCCAGTCTGCGCCCTGCTTCTCCGCGACCACCAGGTACATCGCCCACAGCACCGACGCGGGTGAATTAATGGTCATCGATACGGTGGTCTTTTCCAGATCGATGCCACCAAACAGAATTTCCATGTCTTCAAGCGAATCGATGGCCACGCCGCACTTGCCCACTTCGCCTTCGCTGGCCGGATGGTCGGAGTCGTAGCCCATCAGCGTAGGCAGATCGAAGGCGACCGAGAGGCCGCTGCCGCCATGCTCGAGCAAGTATTTGTAGCGCTGGTTAGTCTCCTCGGGCGAGGCGAAGCCTGAAAACTGCCGCATGGTAAAAAGCTTGCCGCGATATCCCGTGGCGTGAATCCCGCGTGTGTACGGCGCCTGGCCGGGATAGCCGAGGTACTGCTCCTCGCTCCAGTCCTGCGGGAGATCGGCCTGAGTATAGAGGCGGCGAATCGGCACACCTGAAATCGTGGTGAAGCGCGCGTGTCCGTGCTCGTCAAGATTTACGCCGGTGGGCGCGCCAATCGGCCGCTCGGGAGACTTCTCCAGCGTAGGCGCCAGCGTATTCTCCGCCCACTTTTTTTCACCCTCGGCAGGATGGCGATCTTCAAACACATCCGCGATTGGGCTCTCGGCAACTTGCGGCTTTACCGGCTTCTTTTCCATGCGAACCCCAGTGTTCTGTCTCGATAATAGGGAAGTGAGCGCCGAGGAGCAAGGCGGGAACCGCAGGTGCAAACGACCGGTCGGTCAGCCTGGGACGTAATTGGTTGCCTTGTCATCCTGAGCGGATGGGAAGTTCGCGAACGCGAACTTCCCACCCAGTCGAAGGATCCCTATGGCTCCCGCAGTCCTGACGATCGAGACAGGTCTTCTATGGTTCTCAGGAACTACCTGCTACATTGTCGGTCGTGATAGGGATCCTTCGACTCCGTGACTGCTTCGCATTCTGCGAAGCAGTCACTCCTCTCAGGATGACATAAATTTACTTGCGCGAGAGTTCCCACGCCTTGGCGTATTTCCACGAAACGTAGGCGGCATGGTAGAGGTGCAGCAGCAGGCCCTCACGGCCGTCGAGGAATCCGAGGCGAAAGAAATAGTTGTAGACGAACGTCGCGAACGGCCGCAGCACGATGTTGCTGACGCTGAACCGAACCTTACGATTGCCCTTGGCCACAACCATCTCCGCGCCCAGCGACGAGTAGCGGTTCATGTGCTCGATGTAGTCGGAGAGCGTCGGGTAGGAGTGGTGGAGGATGGGACCTCTGAGTCGCACCGCAAACCCTTGAGTGTGCGCATCTTCGTGTACCTTCCGGTCCTCGAATACGGCTGAACCTTTCTTAAACAAACGCAGTTTCCTGTCTGGATGGAAACCGCCGCGCCGTATCCATCGCCCCAGAAAGAAGTTCTTTCGAGGTATCTCGATCCCGGAAAGACTGCCCTCACGCTGATCCTCAAAAGTTACATATAGATCGTCTTTGAGCTCGATCCAAGAGTCGTAGGCTCCGCGGCTAGACAACTTGTGAACAGCCTTGCCGGGTTGAAGCACAAGCAACTCAAGTACCTCTGTCGACAAGTCGTCTGAGACTTCTTCATCCGCGTCGAGACTCAGAATCCAATCGCCAGTCGCTTTCTCGATGGCCGAGTTCTTCTGCGCGGCGAAGCCTCTCCATTCCTCGACGGACACCTTCGCGCCGAATGATTTCGCGATCTCGACTGTGCGATCGGTTGAGCCCGAGTCGACGACGATGATCTCTCCTTTGCCGTCAGTCACCAGGGGTTGCACGCTGGCGAGAGTGCGGCCGATGTTGGCCTCTTCGTTAAGAGTAATAATGACGACGGAAAGGTTCATAGGTGGAATGCGGGCATTCCAGTTTCAACATTCGTTCGCGGACTCGAAATTGTCTCACACTGGATCCTGTTGTCGAGGCGCGCTGTCCGCGTGCACCGGCGAAGCCGTGCGTCTTCCAACTTCCGACAACAGAAACACGATCAAGATGATCAGCTCCGGCTCGATGGGATGCCGGTAGCGGGCGTGCGGAAATACGAAGTAGTAGACCGTGGGATAGGTCAGCGCCAGTCCCGCGAAAAGCCACGCCCCGGGCCGCTTCTGCCGCACTGCGCGGCCGAGTCCCCACAGAGCCAGCGCTGACGTTGCAAGGAAAGCCGACGTGCGGAAGTCCACGGGCGCGAGGCTGCTGGTTGCTCTCGGAACGCCGTTCCAGTAGTAGAAGAAGCGCTTCAAGCTGATCACCGCAAAGCGGGCCGGATGCTCGCGGACCCAGTCGAATGCCATGCGCTTGCAGGAGTCCGCATACGCCAGTTCGCCCATGCGCTGGAACTTCTCGAACTCCAGTCGGTTGAGATTGGGCTGCAGGTAAGGCATCAGCAAGCCATCGGCATAAGGACCGTTACCCAGACGGAACTGCAATCCGAAATCATCGCGGAGAAACACGAAGCGGCCAAACACTTCATAGTTCCGCACGACCCACGGAGTCAGCACCAGAAAGAACACGATGGACGCAAGCACGATGCCACCCAGCGAAGACAGACCTCGCTTGTATCGCTGCCGCCAAATCCAGAGACCGCAGAAGGGAAGGAAGGCTAACATCGTGGGATTAGCGAGGGCTCCAACGCCATACAGCGCGCCGAAGATCGCCCAGCCTTGCCAGCCCGGCCATTCTTGCAATTCCAAGGCGAGCAGGAACAGACAAGCCAGCACGAGTGGCGTGAATGTCGTGTCCCAGATCCAGTGAACCGACCAGTACCAGACGTACGGACAGAGCGCCCACGATGCCGCGGACCACACGGCAATGCGTTCCCCGAAAGTTCTGTGCGCGATCCAGAAGATGGGGATGCAAGTGAGCGTTGTGAACAGGCTGTTGATGCTGAGCAATATCCACGCGGAAGCATGAGTGTAGATGCCAAAGATCCTGAAGACACCGCCCATCAGGTACGGATAGAGCGGCGGTTCCCACGCAGTTGGGCCAGTGTCACCGCCGTATGGACTGCTGAAACCGTTGCCCAGAGCGATCGAGCGGGCAACGCGGCCCATCTCCCAGCCAAACTCGAAATTGTCGTCGCCCGGACGCGTCCGATACTGATGGAACGCTCCGATCGTCGCCACCTGGAGCGCGAACGACAGAGGCAACAGCCAGAGGAAGAATCTGGGGAGTGCAGGCCGGGACGGTCTCGCCATCGGGCGTAGTGTATCAGGCGAGGACTAGCGTTCGCCCCGACGCGATGCAGGAAATGGACGCGACCCAACAGCAGGTCCCTCGACTGCGCATTGCGATTGATACATCCAATCGCAATGCTACGCTCGGGATGACAGGGTGTTGAGTAAAACAGAGTGTGGCGCGCAAGAGTGCCGAAGTGTTCCTGCAGGAACACTTTTCGTACAAAACTGTATGTACAATCAGCGTAAGTCTATTGTCTGCAATGCCGCCAAAATCGCCAGAGGGCTCGACGCGACTCTACATTTGCCCTCCGGACGGTGCAGGTGAGGGGGGCATCGGCGTGGAAGCAGGTGGTGCCGCAGGCGTTGTATCTGTTCGCGGGGCGACATAGGGGACGTTGGGCAGGTGCGTGACCTGGCCGCGGCTGGCGTCGCTAACGTCGATTCCGGCGTGGTCAAGCAGCAGTCCGGTAGCGCGATCGAGTTCGATGCGCGACTTTTCGTAGGCTGCCTTCGCCGACACCAGATTCGACTCGCCCGTGGTCAAAGTCGCGGCATCCTGTAGGATTGCGGTTTGCGTGGTGAGTCCCACTTTTAGTTTCTGCTGATCGGCGTCGAGCGTCTGGCGCGCCAGGTCTACCGCCGATTGGGCCGCCTGCACCGCGACCCGGTTCTGCTTCACATCGAACTGGGCATTGCGTACTTCGATGCGGATCTGATTTTCGAGTTGGTGCAATCGCACCTGAGCCTGGCGATATTCGAGTTGCGCGCGCACCTCGTTGGCCTGCGCTTCGCGATTGCGCAGCGGGATGGTGAGCGAGAGCCCCAAACCCTTGTCGGGCGCCGTGGAATTGACCAGCTGATTCAGGGTCGTACCGTAGCCGACCGAGCTTGAAGTCTGGAACGGTGGCGGGGCCGTCGACGGTGTGTAACAAAACTTGCTGGAGTTTGCGGAGCATACGGGAACCAATGGATTGACCTGTCCACCCACGCCGGATCCGCCATAGTAGGCGAAGGCATCGAGCGTGGGCAGCAGCGCATTGCGGACTGCTTTGTTGCTGACGTCGCGGGAATTGAGGTCGATGCGTGACTCGGCCAGTTCAGCGCGATGCTGCAGCGCTTCATTGATCAGATCCTGAATGGGAACGGCGGGCTCCTGATCGGGAATCTGCACGGCTGACGTCGGGACAACATCAGCCTCGGCCAGTACGGGATCCTCGATGCTGCGGCTGAGAGCGTTCTTCACGAGCAATTCCTGCAGTTGCAGGTTGTTCTGCGCGACGATCAGGTTCTGTTGATCGGTGGCGACGGTGCTCTGCGAACTCACGACCTGAATGGGAGGCGCGGTCCCGACCTGAGCCTGGCGTTTGGAATCTTCCAGAGCCTTTTGCGCATAGGTGAGCGATTCCTCTTGCACGCGAACGTTCTCGTAGGCGAATACCAGATCCCAGTACATGTTTTCGATCTGGTCGACAGTCGTGAGCACCTGCAAGCGGAAGGCTACGTCGGAGATTTCACGGTTGTTTTTTGCAATCCGGATAAACCGTGTGTTGGGTAAAAAGCCGAAACCCTGGAGCAGATTTTGCGTGAAGCGAAACTGGAAATTCGAGCCCAACTGTGGCGTCAGCAGGCTGGTGGGATTATTGGTGGTCAGATGAGTGTTGTTAAACGAGCCGGTAAGCGCTCCACCCCATTCGAATCCCTGGGAATAGCCGAAGTTTGCGGTGTAAGTGTTCTGGGCCACGATCGGGGTGGGACTGAAGACACTGACGGATTCGGTTTCGTTCTTGTCGAGTTGCAGGGTGCCGGTCAGAGCAGGATCGAATGCGGTGATAGTGGATCCAATGCCCAAGGTCGAGGCGACCAGGCCGTTGGTGCCGGTGCCGGCACCTCCGGCGGCAACCGTGGTGCCACCCGTGCCGGAACCGACCGTGCCGCCGAGTCCGCCCACGCCGCCTCCGGGGGTATTCTGCACAACGCCGGTGTTGACGCCGAGAATGTTGGCACCCGACTTGGCGCGCAGCAAGTCGGCGGCTGCGATGTTCAGGTTATAGCGGGCGATGTCGATGTCGAGATTGTTCTCGAGCGCAAGCGCGATTGCGTCATCGATGGAGAGATAGATCTTGCCATCGCGCATGAGTGCGTCGATACGCGGTGAGTTGGCCTGGTTGGGCTGCGCCAGGTCCTGCGCCATATAGGGCTGCAGCAAGTGGGGGAAGGCCGACCGCGGAATCGAATAGTCCCTGAGATGAACGGCCTGCGGTTGTGCCGGCTGAGGCGCCGCGGGCGGGGCCGACTGCGTGGGTGAGGCTATTTGCGCCCAGAGTGCGAGTGGGACCGAAGCAGAAATGACGGCGGCCAGGCAGAGCGGCAGCAGCCGAGCCATGGAAATCAAACGCGGTAAACGCATGAGTCTTCTCCTTGCATAAAAGCGGGCGCGCATTCTTGTGCACGCGGAATTCGGATAATGCCAATGTTGGATGCAAGACACAAAAATATGTCACTTCATCTTAGCGGGAGAAGTTTCGCGAAAAGGGCGGGGGATTGTAAAGAATTGTGAGGAGAAAGAAAAAGCGCCGCTGTCGATTTGAACAGCGGCGCCACCTGGTGATACGAGTGCTACTGCTGAGGCGTTTCGGTTGTCGGCGGAGCCGGTGTGATCGAAGGTAGATCCTTTCGCGGCGCCACGTGCGGAACATTGGGCGTGCTCGTCACATGTCCCCTAGCGGCGTCGTCAATGCTGATGCCGGCGTGATCGAGCGTAGTACCAACCGCGCGGTCAAGTTCGATCCGCGATTTTTCGTAGGCGGCCATAGCCGACATCAACGTGGATTCCGCGGTTGCCAGCGCACTCTGCGTCTGCAGGACAGCCGTCGTGGTCGAGGTACCGAACTGATACTTCTTCTGTTCGGCGTCCAGAGACTGCTTGGCATAATCCACCGCGGCTTGGGCGGAGGCTACACTGGCTCGGTTCTGTTCGACTCCGAACTGGGCGTTGCGGACCTCGATGTTGATCTTGTTCTCGGCTTGCTGCAATGCCATCTGGGCCTGCTGATACTCGAGTTCCGAGCGGATCTGAGCGGACTGGGCTGCCCGGTTGCGTAGCGGGATATTGAGTTGCAAGCCGACGCCTTTGTCGGGAGCTGTAGAGTTGACGAGCTGGTTAAGAGTGGCCCCGTAGCCGACTGACGTCACTGGCGTGGTGGCGCAGCCGAAGCCCTGCAATGAGGGGTCAAGATTCGAGCAAAGGTTCGCCGGATTCTGGGAGCCGCCTACGCCTGCACCGCCATAGTAGCCGTACAGGTCGAGAGTGGGGAGAAGAGCATTGCGCACCGCCTTATTGCTCAGTTCAGTGGTGTTGAGTTGGATGCGGGACTCCACGAGTTCGGCGCGATGCTGCAACGCGTTAGCAACCAGATCCTGAGTGGGTTGGATCGGTTCATTCGGTGGAATTTCCATGGTGGACGTGGGAATCACTTCCGCGCCCGCCAGAGTCTGATCGCGCAGGGTACGGCTGAGCGCGTTTTTCATGAGCAACTGCTGCAATTGCAGGTTGGTCAGGGCAATGGTCAGAACTTGCTGGTCCTGGGCGACCGTGCTCTGAGCGCGGACCACCTCGATAGGGGCCAGGCTGCCGATTTCCACCTGCTTCTTGGTGTCCGAGAGTGTCTTCTGCGCAAATGCCAGCGATTCTTGCTGAACGCGAGCGTTTTCGTATGCGTAGACGAGATCCCAGTACATCGTCTGAATCTGATTGACGGTCGTAATGATCTGCAAGCGGAAGGCCACGTCGGAGATCTCGCGATTGTTCTTGGCAATGCGGATGAAGCGGGTGTTGGCCGCAAACCCAAACCCTTGAAGAAGATGTTGAGTGACCTGGGCTCTGAAACTCGAGTTCAGCGCCGGACTGAGGCTTGAGAAGAAGCTGTTGGTGGTATTGCGGCCGTTATTGAATCCCACCGATAGGTTCGTGCCCCACTGAAAAGCCTGTTGGTAAGCGAAGTTCACGGTGCCGGTGTTTTGAGCCAAGCTTGAGCCTGGCAGCACACCTTGAAAAATACTCGTCGCCTGTTGACTGAAATGATCCTCTTGCAGGGTACCGGTGAGTATGGGATCGAAGCTGTTGATTAGAGAACCAATGCCCAGCGTGGAACCGTTCAGGCCACCAACGCCGGCTCCTGCGCCACCCGCTCCGAGGCTTGTGCCACCCGTGCCAGAGCCAACCTGCCCGCCGAGGCCGCCGACGCCGCCACCGGGAGTGTTTTGCACAATGCCGATGGGCACACCCAGAACGGCCGCGCCCGCCTTGGAGCGGAGGATATCGGTATCGGCGATATTAAGGTTGTAGCGCGCGATGGCGATGTCCAGGTTGTTCTCGAGCGCGAGCGCGATGGCGTCGTTCAAAGAGAGATAGAGCTTGCCATCGTGCATGAGTTGGTCGATGCGTGCCGTATTCGACAAATTCGGCGCCGACAGGTACCGCGACTTGTAGGGCGCGATTGGATTAGGAAAATGCGACACTGGCTTGGCGTAGTTCAGGATGGGCAGCGGCTGGTTGGCTGGCAGCTGAGGCATCGGGGCAGCGACTGACTCCTGGCCCCAGCACGCGGCGGTCATTGTTACGAAAAGGCTGGCAGCGGCGGCGAGCCGGACGGTCGACATCAAGCATGGGAATGGCATCTACTCATCTCCGTTCGTTAGTACTAGTTCGTTAAAACCAGTTCGTTAACACCAAGTTCGTTTAAGAACCAACCGAATTAAGACCTTGCTGCGAATACACTTGGGTTTGCCCGAGACAAATCGACTTGGTAATAAAGTCCTACTCAGGCATTGGTACGCAAAGGACCGGCGGAAGGTTCCGGAAAGCTGGGAGAAAAATGACCTTCCCCGCGGCTGCGCTGTTGTCGTTCCTGGTTTCCTGCGCTCTGTGTTGCCTGGGACGTAGTGGCAGAGAGGTCTCGATACTGAAAGACCGGGGTTCCGCGGAAACCGTCCAGTATAGCTGACAGGAACGCGACTTGACTTGCACCACATTGCTCCTGGAACTGGTAAATTGCTGGCAAAGCCAGAAATCGGTTGGATGATGCGGCGGCGGCACGGGACTCGAAAGATCGCAGGATGCGCAATCTCAAAGTGACTCTCTCCTATGACGGGGCGGAATTCTCCGGATGGCAGGTGCAGCCCGATGTTTCGACAGTGCAGGGCACACTTGCCTCAGCCATTGGACGCATTACCGGGGAAAAGGTATTGCCGCAAGGCTCGGGCCGCACCGACGCGGGAGTGCACGCGCTGGCGCAGGTGATGACATTTGTCACGGAGTCTTCGGTACCCACTGGGAATTTCCTCAAAGCTCTGAACGATATTTTGCCGGCGTCGGTGCGAGTGCTGGAGGTAGAGGAAGCGCCGGCGGAATTTCACGCTCGGCATTCGGCCAAGGCCAAGACGTATCGCTACCGCATTTATCGCGAGTCGATCTGTCCGCCGTTTCTGGCGCGGTACGTTTGGCACTTTCCTTACCGGCTGGCGGAGGAGGAGATGGGGCGGGCCGCTGCGCTCGTTGTCGGGGAGCATGATTTCACTTCGTTCGCGGCGGTTGATCCGGAGCGGGGGCGCGGCGAAGCACCGACGTCCAATTCGCGAAAAATATTCTCCTCGTCGTGGGAGCGGTTGGGCGACGAGTTGATTTACACGGTTCGCGGCTCGGGATTTCTGCACCACATGGTGAGGAACCTGGTGGGCACATTCATTCTGGTAGGCAAAGGGACGCTCCGGGTTGAGGATGTCACGCGCATCCTCGAGGCGCGAAATCGGTCGGCGGCCGGAGCGACTGCGCCTGCGAGTGGGCTTTATCTAGTGAACGTCGAGTACTAAGCGGGGCGTGGGTAGCGGCGAAGAAGAGACGTGGCAAGCTGCGTCTCTACGGACTAAGATTTATTCATGGCCACTGATCTACAAATCGCGGCGCTGAAGATTGTTTCGGTGAATCCGGCGACGGGCGAGGTTCTGCGGGAACTGGAGTGCGCGGGCGAAGGGGTGGTTGAGGCTGCGGTTGCACGGGCGCGTGCGGCGCAGGCGGCGTGGGCTGAGCTGGGACTGCGGCGGCGGATTGAGGTGCTGCGCGAGTTTCAGGGGAAACTGTACGAGAAGAAGTCTGAGATTGCGGCAGCCATTACGCGTGAAGTAGGTAAGCCACTGGTCGAGGCCCTGGTCACCGAGGTGCTGGTGGTGCTCGACGCGGCGCGATTTCTGATCGACAACGCCTGGGGATTGCTGCGCGATGAGCCAGTGCCGCACGGCAATCTGGTCACTAAGCTGAAGAGTGGATGGCTGGTCCGCGAACCGCATGGCGTGATCGGAATTATTTCGCCGTGGAATTATCCGTTTTCGATTCCGGCGACCGAGACGCTGGCGGCGCTGGTGGCGGGCAACGCCGTGGTGCTGAAGCCGTCAGAATTGACTCCGCTGGTGGCGTTGGAACTGGCTTCGTTGCTGCATGCGGCGGGTGTGCCCCGGGATGTGTTTCAAGTCGTGGTCGGAGAGGGTCCGGCGGGGGCGGCGCTGCTGCGATCGCCGATTGACAAGCTCGTGTTCACGGGCAGCGTTCCGACTGGGAAGCGGATCGCGGCGGCTGCCGCCGAGCGGCTGCTTCCCGTGGTGCTCGAGTTGGGCGGGAAAGATCCGATGCTGGTGCTCGACGACGCCGACGTGGACGTGGCTTCGAGCGCGGCGGTTTGGGGAGCGTTCGTTAATGCGGGGCAGGCGTGCTTGTCGGTCGAGCGCTGCTATGTGCATCGGAGTTTGTACGAATCGTTTGCCCGCGCGTGCGCGGAAAAGACCAAGCAGTTGCGCATGGGCAATGGCATGGATTCGTACACCGATGTGGGCCCGATGATTCAGGAACGGCAGGTGCGGATTGTGGAATCGCACGTGGAAGACGCGAAGGCGCGCGGAGCGCGTGTTCTCGCGGGAGGCACGCGGCTTCCGGAACTCGGAGTGAACTTTTATGCTCCTACCGTTCTTGCTGACGTGACGCAGGACATGCGCATCATGCGGGAGGAAACGTTTGGTCCGGTGCTCCCCGTGATGGCATGCGATAACGACGACGAAGCCGTGCGTTTGGCCAATGACTCCGAGTATGGGTTGGCTGCGAGCGTGTGGACGCGCGACCGCAAGCGCGGCGAGCGTTTGGCGCGGCGCATTCATGCGGGCACCGTGATGGTGAACGATGTGATTTCGTGCTTCGGCATCAGCGAGGCTCCGCACGGTGGCGTGAAGGCCAGCGGCGTGGGGCGTACCCACGGACGTTTCGGGTTGGACGAAATGGTGCGGGTGAAATATCTCGATATGGACCGCGTGCCGGGGATGAAGAAAGTCTGGTGGCATGGGTACGGCGAGAGCTTCCGGCGGCAGATGGAAGGGTTTTTGGATATGCAGTTCGCGCGAGGGTTGGGGACGCGGATGCGCGGCGCGTTGCGGGCGGCGGGGGTTTTAAACCGCAAACAGTTGTGACGATTCGGCCGGGCTTTGCCTCTTCGACTTCGTTCAGGGCAGGCTCTGGCCGGACGGCCGAGGCGGCCGTCTCCACATGAGTCGTGCCGCATCCGCATGTTTCCACTAGCTCACTCGTTGAACCGGTCGCCGTGGCTGCGGGGGTGCGATATCACCAGGAAACGAACCGGGACGGACGAGGGATTGCGGATCTGATGGCGTTGTCCCGGCATTACGCGAATGCCGGTTCCAGCATGCAGGAGCGTGGTCTGACCTTCCACCTCCATGATTACTTCACCCGACACGATGTAGAAAAACTGCTGCGCCTTTTCGTGGTGGTGGCGAATCTCGGCCGCGCCCGGGGGCATGAACTCTTCGATCACGCTGAGTTGTTCGTCGTTGACCAAATACCAGGCGTCACAATCCACTCCCCAGCGATAGTGCTCGGCATTGTCCCGGCTCACGGCGGCGGGCGTAACGGAACGTGCATGAACCGAGGCGCTTGGGAGCGACTCTGATGGGACTTTTCTCTCCATGCTTTTCGTCTCCTGTAAGACCAGTGTAATCTGGTCGCCATGAGCGATCCTATCCAGAATATTTCTTCTTCCGATCCTAAGCGGGAATTGCTGCGGCACACTGTGGCCACGGTCGCGTATCGAGGCGGCAAAGCCGTGCGCAACGCGCCGGCTAGCTTCGCAGATTTCCAGGCGGGTGAGGGAACGCGCACCCCGGGCCAGATCCTGGCGCATATCGGAGACTTGTTTGACTGGGCGCTATCGATTGCCAAAGGTCAACAAAAGTGGAGTGACTCGAAGCCTCTGCCGTGGGAACGGGAGGTAGAGCGATTCTTTTCCGCTCTCAAGAAGTTCGATGATTTTCTTGCTTCGAGCGAGTCGCTGCATGCGCCGAGCGAGAAGTTGTTTCAAGGTCCGGTGGCGGATGCATTGACGCATGTTGGGCAGATCAATATTCTTCGGCGGCTTGCCGGCGCGCCTGTAAAAGGCGAAAGTTATTACGTGGCGGAGATTCAGACCGGACGCGTGGGAGCGGATCAGAACAAACCGAAGCGCGAGTTCTGAAGGCGCCGCACCTGTAATTTATTTGGAGCGATTGCGGTAGAGCGACGCGTCCACCTGTTGGGTCATCGCTTCCACATCGAGCGGGATTCCGAGAAATTGTGCGAGGTGCTGGGCGACATCCTTCGGCTTGCTCAGAACTTCGTGATAAGGCACGCGAAGGGCTTTGACGTAGGTTTTGCCATCCATCCACGCATACACTTCGCGCAAGTGCTTCTCGAATGCTGCGGAGATCGCGGCGGGGTTTGCGCCCTCCTTATAAGTCCCACGGCGCTTCAACATTTGATCTTGCGAAGCCAGCACTTCCAGTAGCGGGCGCAGCATGAAGATGATGCGGTATTCGTGGCTCGCGGGAAGTGAGAGCAACAGCCGCGAGATTACTTTGACAACTTTGCCTTCGCCTTCCGCGATGCACGCTGGATCATTGGGGAGTTGCTTGATCCGCTCCCACTCCAGGTAGCCGCGTGGATTGTCGGTATCGGCCTGCCGTTCGCCGTCAGAGAGCGCGTTCATCCCGCCCGCAACCAGCATCTGCATCATGAGAGAGGTGCCTGAACGAGGCAGTCCCGAAACGATTGTGATCATGCGTTCCCGTCAAATGTGCGGAGGGGCAAGCCCGGTCCACGAATGAACTTCGATCCTACAGCCTAGCAGAGGTCTGGGGCGCGCCAGGTCAGTTCTGATTCTTCAGCGGCACTTCGGCGCGGTAGATGGCCTGCCAGCGACCCTTTTTGAAGATGTAGACCGAACTGCCATTCATGTACACCGGAACTTTTTGTCCGCCGCAGGTGGCGTGTTGCTCGCCTTTGTAGGTGAGCAGGTAGGTGCCTGTGGCCAACGGCAGCACTCCGAAGTCCGAAAGACTGTAGCCCTCCACCACGCACGATTGTGCGGATTGTTTCTGCTCCTCGAGTTGCTGGTCGCGCGAAAAGCTGCCGTATTCGCCCCAGAAGACTCCGTTCTCGGGAATGTGATTGCGGAAGTAGGCTACGTCCTTGGACTTCCAGGCCTCGAAGAAGCCGGTTTCGGTGCGGACGAGTTCCTGATTGACATTGCTTTTTGTCTTCGGCGCTTGTGCGTGCGCCGGCCGGAACGGAAGGGCGAGGAAAATAAGAAATGCGGCGAAGGTGAGCGAAGTCCTGAGCATGCTCATAAAGTCTGCCTAGCATACGCCATCGGGATTAGCTCGGGAATGTCCAGACCCTCTTCCTGAGTGAATCTGAGGGCGCCTTGGTCGTACATGTTTCGCCTCCCGCGTTTCGGTTACAATGACCGCGTAAGGCCGAATCCGGCGGCGTTTGGGCCGCCCGAACGAGGGGTACGTCCTTGGCGACTGGCGAAGTGACCACTTCCAATACCCAGAATATTCCGCAGCTTCCCAACCATAAGGTGAAGGTCAAGAAGGCCGGGCAGCGCGCCTGCAACGAGAAAAACGAGAAGGGAAAATTCTGCGGCGGGCACTTGAAGCTCTGGTTTTATATGACCGACGCGGTCGAGCGCGAGTGCGGCGACGTCGAGAAAGCCTGGGGTCCGAAGGCGGAAGTGTATCGCTGCGAAAACTGCAGGGCGCTGTATCTGCCAACGCCGGGCGAGACCAAGATCAACGTCGCGGGGCAGGGGATGATTTCGGTGTTCGGGTTGACGCTGCCGCCGAAGGAGAAGTGAGGAAGCTTCTAGCTGCTAGCTAAGGCGCAGTGCGATTCATTCTGGGGATCCACCAACGCAAGCCGAGCTTTGCTCGGCGGACAGCCGAAGGCGGCTGTCCCCACATGAGTTTTGCTAGGAGCTAGCCGCTAGAAGCTAGCAGCTGTTTCCATGAACACTCCTGACCTCATTTACGACTGGAACAAGAATCATCCGCCTGGGTTGAAGCCGCCGGGGCCGGTGCTGATCAATGACGAGACCTTGCGCGATGGGCTGCAGTCGCCGTCGGTGCGCGATCCTTCGATCGCGGAGAAGATTGAGATCCTTCATCTGATGGAGGCGCTGGGGATCCACTCTCTGGCGTTGGGATTGCCAGGGGCCGGGCCACGCGCGGTGGAGGCTGTCACTGCGCTCGCGCGCGAGATCGCGGCGCACAAGATGAAAATTCGCGCCAACTGCGCGGCCCGAACGCATGAGAACGACATCCGCCCAGTCGCCGAGATTGTCCAGAAGACGGGGTTGTCCATCGAGGCCGCGACCTTCATCGGTTCCAGTCCGATCCGCAGATTCACCGAAGGATGGACGGACGATTTTCTTCTGCACACGACAGAGAAGGCCGTGAAGTATGCCGTCTCGCTCGGGCTCGACGTCATGTACGTCACCGAAGACACGAGCCGGTGCGATCCGGAGACGGTCAAGCGGTTGTACACGGCGGCGATCAACTGCGGCGCCCGGGCCGTCTGCATTTGCGACACGGCCGGGCACGCCACGCCCATGGGCGCTCTGGCGCTGGTGCGGTTTGTGATTGCGGAATGCGTGAAGCCCTCGGGCGAGAACATTCGTGTCGATTGGCATGGACATAGCGACCGCGGCCTCGCGATCGCAAATTCGATGGCGGCCATCATTGCTGGCGCAAATTGCGTGCACGGCTGCGCGATTGGCCTGGGTGAACGCGTCGGCAACACGCAGGTGGATCAGATGCTCGTCAATCTGAAACTGATGGGCATTGCGCCCTGGGATCAGCAGGATCTGACGAAGCTCAAGCAGTATTGTCAGGCGGTGTCGCGGGCAACCGGCGTGCCGATTCCGGCGAATTATCCGGTGGTCGGTGACGATGCCTTCCGCACCGCAACCGGTGTGCACGCGGCGGCAATCATCAAGGCATATCACAAAGACGACGTCGTGCTGGCGAATACAGTCTATTCGGGCGTGCCCTCGCACGTCTTTGGGCTGGAGCAGATCATCGACATCGGTCCGATGAGCGGAAAGTCGAACGTGCTGTGGTGGCTGGAGCGGCACGGCATCCCGGTGAGTGACGGAATCGTCAACCGCATTTACCAGCGAGCCAAGCAGAGCGACCACACGCTGAGCGAGGCGGAAATTCTGGAATGCGTGCCGACCGCGGCGCAGAAGAAGTGACCCGCGCATGGCCCCCTTGAGACATGCGATTCTCGGCGTGGGCGGAGTTGGAGGCCTGATCGGCGCCTGCCTTGCGCGGTCGGGCGAGACGGTCACGGTGGTGGTTAGGCCCGAATCCCTCGCGCAATATCCCGAACAAGTTCATCTGGAAAGCGCGTTTGGAAATTTCAGCGTGCCGGTTGCCCGTGCCGACGAGGTGCCGCCTGCTGACGTCTTGTGGATTGCCGTGAAGGCCACGCAACTGGATGCAGCGCTGGCTGCTTTAACCAAGCCCGAGTCAGTGAGAGCCATCGTTCCTCTGCTCAACGGGATCGACCACCTCGCGGCACTGCGCGCCAAGTATGGTCCCGAAAAAGTCATCGCAGCAACAATCGCCGTCGAAACCGAGCGCGTTGCACCCGGACACATCGTCCATCGCACTCCGTTTGCTCGTCTGAACGTGTCTTCAGCCGGACGAAGTCTCCTCGGCGCTGTCGTTGATGAGTTTCAGAAGATGGGTTTCGAGTGCCACTTCATCGATGACGAACCGACGCTGATGTGGAGCAAGATTGTTTTCCTCGCCCCGTTCGCTCTGACGACCACCGCTGCGGATCGCACGACGGGAGCGGTCATCGCCGATCCCGAGTGGAAGCAGCAACTGGAATCCTGCGTTCGGGAAGCATGCGCGGTTGCCGTGGCAGAGGGCGCCAAAGTGGACGCGGACGCGATCATCGCAGCGATGATAAAGATGCCCCCGAATATGCGCAGTTCCATGCAGAAGGACGTCGAGCGCGGCAATGTCCCCGAAATCGACGCGATCGCAGGACCCATCCTGCGCGGCGGTCAGCGTCACAGGATCGAGGTGCCCACTACGAGGAGACTGGTCGCGGCGGTGGAGATTCGAGCCGGGAATCGACGCTCCCTCGTGTAGCATTCCGAAATGACCTGGACGGAAATCCTGGGTTTTGTGACGGGCGCCGCATCGGTTCTGCTGGCGGTCCGCGAAAGCGCATGGAACTGGCCTGTCGGAATCGCGAACAATATCTTTTTCCTGATCCTTTTCTGGAAAGCGAAACTCTACGCGGATGCGGTCCTGCAGATTGTCTACATCGTTATCTCGGTCTTCGGCTGGTGGAACTGGGTGCGCGGTGGGACAGGTCATACCGAACTGCCCATCAGTAAGACCACAGCTCGAGCCGGAATTACTCTTACCCTGATCACCGTCACAGCGACGGCGCTGCTCACCGCAGCTCTGCGCCGCTTCACCGACAGTGCCGTGCCCTTCGGCGACGGCGTTACCACGGCGCTCAGTTTGACCGCGCAGTACATGCTCAGCCGGAAGCTGCTGGAGAACTGGTGGGTATGGATGACGGCAGACGTGATCTACATCGCACTCTACTGCTACAAGTCTCTTTACCAGACCGGCGTTCTCTATCTCGTCTTCTTTGCGATGTGCATCGCAGGATACACGGGCTGGCGAAAGTCTCTGGCGTCGAACACCGCGCGGGCTCCGCAGGAGGCGGCAGTACTGTGACACGCGGATTAGTGATCGGCAAGTTCTATCCGCCCCATCGCGGGCACAAATTTCTCATCGAGACGGCGCTGGCCCAAGTGGACCGTCTCGACGTATTGATCTGCGTGCGACCCGATCAGCGGATTTCAGGAGGGCTGCGGGCGCAATGGCTGCGTGAGATGCATCCTTCCGCTTTTGTGAGGGCAATTGACGATCCCGGCGAAGACGACAATTCCGAGTTCTGGGCTCAATACACGGCGCAAATCCTGGGGACTGTACCAGACGTAGTGTTTACTTCTGAGGACTATGGTGAAGCCTACGCCCGCTTTCTAGGCTGCCGTCACGTGATGGTCGACCGGAATCGAACCCATGTGGAAGTTTCGGCGCGCGCGATTCGGGCAGCCCCCCTGCGGCATTGGGAGTATCTTGAGCCCTGCGTTCGTGCTTTCTTTGCCAAGCGGGTTAGCGTCGTGGGAGCGGAATCGACCGGTACAACAACTCTCGCGCGCGATCTGGCCTTGCATTACGATACGGTTTGGGTGCCGGAGTACGGTCGCGAATACTGCGAGAAGTTGCAGGCGGCAGGCGTGGACTTGTGGACCTACCAGTGGCGCAGCGCGGAGTTTACGGAAATCGCCCGCAAGCAGCAGGAGATGGAAGACGACATGGCACGCGAAGCCAACCGTGTCCTGATTTGTGACACAGACGTTCTGGCAACAGAGATCTGGCACGAGCGCTACCTGCGGACTGGTTCTCCTGATGTGGGGGCCATTGCCGCGGCCCACCGTCACCATCTCTATCTGCTCACGGACTGTGACCTTCCTTTCGTGCAAGACGGGTTGCGGGATGGGGAGACGATCCGGCAGTGGATGACGCGCCGTTTCGAAGACGTGCTGACGGAGCGCGGACTCCCATGGGTCAAGATCTCCGGTACGGGGGAGCAGCGGCTGTCCGCAGCCGTTGCCGAAGTCGACAAGCTCTTCGAGCAATGCGCGCGAATTGGCGCCGAACATCGATTTGCGCGGTGAAACGAAGGGGTGTTTGTTTCCGGGCCAAAGGACAGTCCAACCGGTACCCCAACGACACAGTGCCCAATCATCTTCCGTAACGCCCTCGCCAATCCCCAATCCGGCCAACGCGTTGTAAACTAACGCAATACTTCCATGAGCCCGAATCCCCCGCGCTCGGACTTGCCGGACGCCGCGCTTGCGCCCTCGGTGCAGCAGGAAGTGGCGCGCCTCGCCGCATCCCCGGAAGTACGTTCCGCATTCAACTGGTTTCGCACCCAGGAAGCGCAACTGGCGCACTGGCAAATGGAGATGGCGCGGATTCCGGCGCCTCCGTTTGGCGAGTCGGCGCGCGCGGCCTGGCTGTCGGAACGCTTTCGTGAAGTCGGGTTGGACGATGTTCGCATCGACGACGTGGGCAACGTATTCGGCACGCATCCCGGATTTGGGCGGCGCTATGTGGCTCTGAGCGCGCATATCGACACCGTGTTTCCCGCCAACACGCCTCTGAATATCCGCCAGCAGGGAAGCCGCATCTACGGGCCGGGAGTTTCCGACAACGGCGCAGGTGTCGCGGCGCTGCTGGGCATTGCATCGCTGTTGCGCAATGTTCGCATCCGGCATTCGCTCCCGTTTGTGTTTATCGGGAATGTGGGCGAGGAGGGCGAGGGCGACCTGCGCGGCATGCGGCACATTTTTGCGACGCCTCGCTGGAAAGATTCGATCGCGTACAGTCTGGTACTCGACGGCGCGGGCGCGGACACGATTGTGGCCGAAGCCCTGGGCAGTCGCCGCTTTGAAGTGATCGTGCGCGGGCCGGGCGGCCACTCGTGGAGCGATTTTGGCGCGCCCAATCCTATTGTGATTCTGGCGAAGGCAATCGAAACCTTCGCGGCGACCCCGGTTCCGACCGCGCCGAAGACCACGTTCAACGTCGGTGTGATTCGCGGAGGGACCTCGGTGAACTCCATTCCCGAGTCGGCCAGCATGAAAGTCGATATCCGCTCGACATCGATGACCGAAATGGAGCGCTTGGAACAGTCGCTACGCCTGGCGCTGAATCGCGCGGTGGAAGATGAAACCATGGCCGCCGAGATGCGATCGTCCGCGCAGAAGCGGCCATCCGGAGTGAGTTGCGAGGTGGTGGTGATCGGGAACCGTCCGGCGGGAGAGTTGCGGGCGGGGGCGCGAATTTTGCAGGTGGTGCGCGCGGTCGATTCGCAACTCGCCAATGCGGCGCAGGTGCAGCGCGCATCGACGGACGCGAATATTCCGCTTTCGCTGGGGCAGGAAGCAATTGCCATCGGCGGCGGCGGGTCGGGCGGCGGGGCACATACATTGCAGGAGTGGTTCGATTCCAACGGACGCGAGTTGGGCCTAAAGCGGATTTTGCTGACGATGATGGCGCTGGCGGGGGTGGGGGAATGATGCTTAGATTTGCAACGGTGGGATTTTGGAAGGGAAGCAATGCGATATCTGCTCTTTTCTGTGGACTGCTCTGTCTCGTCGCTCCGATTGCTCGTGCCCAGACCTCGACGACCGTGACGCCACCTCCTTTGCCCCCCGAACATATGGTGAGAGATCCAAAGTCGATGGCCGACATCATCTTCATGCACGCCAACGTCTATACGGGCGTGCCTGCCAACACGCCGTTCAGTTCCATTCTGCGCGAGGAAGCGATCGCCGTGCGCGGCGACCGTATCCAGGCAGTGGGCAAGGTCGTTGACATTAACAAGCTGAAAGGGCCGCAGACGCAAGTCGTCGACCTCGGCGGGCACTTCGTCATGCCCGGGTTCAACGACGCTCACCTGCATCTTGATGATGCTGGAATGACGAAGCTGAGCCTGGATCTGACGGGGGTGAAGTCTCTCGATGACCTCCGCGCGCAAGTCGCGAAGAAAGTCGAAGAGTCGAAGGCCGGCGATTGGATTCTGGGATCGGGCTGGGACGAAACTCTCTGGCCAGTGAAAGTGACGCCCACTCGCTGGGATCTCGACGAAGTGTCAGGCGGGCATCCGGTATTCCTCGTCCGAATCGACGGACACATCGCCGTGGCCAATACTCGGGCGCTGCAACTGGGCAGCATCACGCTGGCCAGCCGCAATCCACAGGGCGGGCAGATCGATCGCAACGAGAATGGTGAGCCCACCGGCATTGTGCGGGAGACGGCGCAGGCCGCGATTCTGGAAGTGGTTCCTAAACCGACGCACCGCCTCCGCCGTCAAGCCCTTGAGCTTGCTCTCGCTGATCTGACCGAACATGGCGTGACGTCCGCGCAGGATTATTCGCCCAACTGGGAAAATTTTCAGATCTACGAGGAACTGGAAAAAGAAGGCAAACTCACCGCCCGCATCACGGAATGGCTGCCCTTCGACGATCCCGTCGAAGAGTTGGACAAGAAGCGCAACTCGCATCCGCAGTCGGACCTGATGTTGCATACCGGGATGCTGAAGGGGTTCATGGACGGCTCACTGGGATCGCACACGGCCGCGATGCTGGAGCCCTATGCGGACGATCCGAAGAACTCCGGCCTGCCGCGATACGACGCCGCGAAGCTGAACGACATGACGAAAGAGCGCGTGCTGGCGGGTTTCCAGATCGGCTTTCATGCGATCGGCGACAAGGGCGTGCAGATGGCGCTCGACGCCTTTGCCGAGGCCGAAAAGGCCGCGCGCGAGGCGCACGTGAAAGCGCCCAACGGCGGCGAAGATTTCCGCCTGCGGATCGAACACGCTCAGGTCACCACCGCCGCGCAGATCGCGCAGTTCAAGACTCTCAGAGTGATTGCTTCGATGCAGCCCAGTCATTTGCTGACCGACATGCGTTGGGCTCAAGACCGGCTAGGACCGAAGCGCGCCGCAACCTCGTACGCTTGGCTGGCCTTTCTGAATAAGGGCGTCACGCTGGCCTTTGGCACGGATTATCCGGTGGAACCGGTCACGCCATTCCGGGGGCTCTACGCCGCCATTACGCGCAAAAGCGAGAACGGCAAGCAGGAATACTTCCCCGAAGGGCGGCTCACCGGGGACCAGGCGATCGCCGCGTACACTGTGGGTTCGGCATTTGCCGAGTTCGAGGAGAAGGAAAAGGGGAGACTGGTCCCCGGAATGTTGGCCGATTTTATCGTCCTGGACCGGGATCCCACGGCGTCCGCGCCGGAGAAGTTGCTGGGCACCAAGGTACTGCGCACCGTATTGGGCGGGAAGACGGTGTACGAAGCGAAGTAAATCGAGGCCCGTACGCTCGATCGACGATCGAGTCCATGGTTAGCACTCTCGCGGAGAGTATCTTACTTAAATCCCTTGAGCATCAAACGGTTTCGTGGGTTTGTGCGTCTAATAACAGAACTCTCTATGGCGGGATCTGCACTGTCACAACCGACAGTACCGGTATGTAAATGGGTATACTATAAGGGTTTAATCGGTTTCGGAGGGAAGTAGACATATGGATTCGGGCGCAATGTGGATGCGCATGAAGGCTCATGGCTGGGCCTACACGCTGAGTATTCTGGCAACGCTTTCCGTCGGCATTCTGATCGGGACGGTCGTTTCCTACGGAGTCAAAGGGAAAGAAGGGCAAAAGAGCGACGCGACGCCGCTTACGCTGCCCGCACCGCAGCAATTGTCGAACACGTTTTCGCAGATTGCGAAGCAGATGGAACCGAGCGTGGTCAACATCAACACGGAATCGACCATTAAGAACGTCCACAAGCGTCGCGGGCAGAATCCCGACGACGAAGATGGCGGCGATGGCAGCGGGATGGACGACTTCTTCAACCACTTCTTCGGTGGTCCGGGTGGCCAAGGTGCTCCCGGGGGGCCTGGCGATGGCGCGATCCGCGAGCGTTCGCTGGGTTCCGGCGTGATCGTCGATCCTAAGGGATACATTGTTACCAACCGGCACGTAGTCGAGAAGGCGGATCGCATTCGGGTTCGCTTCGAAGATGATCCGCCGGGCGTGCAGCACGACGCCAAGGTCATCGGCACCGATCAGGAAACAGATCTTGCCGTGATTAAGGTGGACATTGACCGCGTGCTGCCAGCTGCCAAGATGGGTAATTCCGACAGCATGCAGGTGGGCGACTGGGTACTGGCCGTTGGCAGTCCATTCGGCCTGTCCGAGACGGTGACCGCGGGAATTGTTTCGGCCAAGGGCCGTGACATCGTCCCCGGCCGTCAGTTCCAGACATTCATTCAGACGGATGCGGCAATCAACCCCGGAAACTCGGGGGGACCGCTGGTCAATATGAACGGTGAGGTCATCGGAATTAACACAGCGATTCTGAGCGAGACCAACGCCTATGCCGGCGTGGGGTTCGCGCTGCCCTCGAAGACAGTGGTCGACGTTTACAACCAGCTGACCGGGCCGGAACACAAGGTTTCGCGCGGCTCGATTGGCATCATGTTCGATGCGGTCGAGAATCCTGCGATTGCCCGCGTGTACGGTTCGGGATCGGGTGTGACTGTATCGAGCGTCGTGCCGGGCAGTCCGGCCGACCAGGCTGGCTTGAAAGTCGGCGACACGATCACCAGCGTGGACGGCAAGAAGGTGACCAAGGGTTCCGAACTGGTGGCCGACATCGCCTCGCGCAAGCCGGGATCGAAGGCGAACCTGATTTTCCTGCGCAACGGAAAATCGCAGGAAACTTCGGTGACCATCGCAGACCGCGCCAGGCTGTTTGCCGCGCGGCTGGGCGACGATCAGGAGAACGAAGACGAGAGCACTCCCAAGCAGAGTAAATTCGGTGTGATGGTTCGAAAGCTGACACCGGAAATGGCCGACCGTCTCGATATGCCGGCCGGAAAAGGCGTCATCGTGCAAGACGTGAAGCCCCGCTCTTTTGCGGAAGACGTAAACCTGGGACGCGGCGACATTATTCTGGAAGTGAACAAGCAGCCGGTGAATAGCGAGGAAGAGTTCGCCAAGGTCGAGTCGAGCCTGAAGAGCGGCCAGGACGTTGTGTTTCTGGTACGCTCTCGCGGTTCATCGAAACAGGACGGAACCATCTTCCTGGCCGGTACACTTCCGTAACCGAAACGAGCCCAACGGGAACTGGCGCTGTACTCTCCCATAGTGGATGATTACAATGCCAGCGTCCGTTGGGCTTTTTATTTTGAGGTAAAGGTTTCCGGTTGAGAAGTTGGACTCCAATCCGTAGGGCACGGTTCATTGCCTCGGGCACGCTGGCGATATTGGCGTGCGTCGGTGCGGCGAAGGGTGGCCAAACATCGACAAGTGATACCACGGAAAAGAAGCCAGCTAGTACCACCTCCTCTTCTCATAAGACGCCTCACAAGAGCACAACAAAAGCTTCCACCGCTTCAACAGGCAAGACCAAGTCCGGTTCTACGCACACCGCATCGTCAGGAAAACATTCCTCGCACAAGAAGTCGGCGAAGACGCGCGGCCAGCAGAAAATCGACTCCGAGAGGGCACAAGCAATCCAGGAAGCGCTGATCCGCGAGCACTACATGACCGGAGAAGCGACGGGCACCTGGAACGAGGCCAGCGAACAGGCCATGCGCCGCTACCAGGCGGATCACGGCTGGCAGAGCAAGACGGTACCCGACTCGCGGGCACTGATCAAGCTGGGCCTGGGACCGAGCAAGGACCATCTGCTGAATCCTGAAAGCGCGATGACCACTGTTCCAGATGCGCCACGCGCAGAGCCGCTGCCCACCGCATCGCACAGCACTCCGCCTGCGGCCGATCCAGCGCCGCCCGCCAACCCGAACGATTCCCGCCCGCAGTAGCTATTGACAGCAGTCACCACCCAGCATTCGGTCAAAACAGATGCACGGCTCGCATCAGTTCGTCTGGCTGAGACTGGAATGCCTGTTGGCGAAACTTTCCCAACTGGCTGGGCTGAATGCCGATGGCGGACGGCTAGTTCTTCTTGTAGCTCATCATCCCCGGCTGCGGGAAGTAAGGTAAGGTCTGGTTGGTGATGATGGCGCGGGGATTCGTTTCCACTAGAGCTTCGGCGACGTCTTTTCCGCAGATGGCGGCGGCAGCATCGCGCGCCGTGGAAAGAATCGGAACCCGTTTTTCGAGATCGTGAGCATCGGTCGCGAGAACGTGGACGGCTTGGTGTTCGAGCAGCCATAGCGCTGCGCGCCGCGTCCGATCGCCCCAGAATCCGGTCAGAGCCGAGCCCGTCATCTGAACCACGCATCCCTGGTCCGCCCACTCCAACACGCGCTGCGGGGTCTCGCGCAAAATAGGGTTGCGCTCGGGATGGGTGATGACCGGCGTCATTCCGCAATTCCTAAGCTTGTAGAAGTGCTCCGTCGTCTGGTCCGAGATGCTGAAGTTGCTGAACTCCACAAGCAGGTAGCCCGTGCCTTCGATGACGTAGCGGGTCGGGTTGGCCAAGGCGTCCTGGATATTGTCGTAAGACAGGTGAAAGTCGCAGCCCAAGCCGATTTTGAGCGAATCGCCGACGAGTTCCTGCAGATGCGCGGCGAGTCCCTTCAGGTACTCGCGGTCGTAATGATAGCGATCGTTGGCGTGAGGCGTGGCCACCATGTGCGTAATCCCGTCGGCGGCCGCCGCGCGGCACAGGGCGACCGAAACGTCCCACGATTTCGGGCCGTCGTCTACCTCAGGAAGAATGTGAGAATGGATGTCGACCACAATTGTACGAACACCCGCACGCCGCTGATAGTTGCCCTTCCTCACGATTTAAACAGATTCGTCTGCAAAGTCCAAGCCGCGCGGGAACTGGCAGATTGTGTTCGATGGGTTCGAAAGAATTGCTGGGCCCAACTCCACTTGCGCTTTCAACAGGGCGTGCCGGTACGCGCTGGTTTGTTTCGCGACCTTCGCGGTTACAAACTCGTCCCATATCGCTCGCGAATGAACTCCGCAATCCCCGCGTAGGCTTTCGTCAGCGTCGCTTCATCTGGCAAGAACACAATCCGGAAATGTTGCGTTCCCGGCTTCTGGCCGAAGCCGGAGCCATGCACGACCATGACGTGTTTCTGGCGGATGAGTTCCTTCACGAAGATCTCGTCGCTCTCCCGGATGTCGATGCGCGGGTAGGCGTAGAACGCTCCCCGCGGCGCGACGCAACTCACCCGCGGAGTCGCCTCGCACCACTTCTGCGTGAGATCGCGGCGCGAGCGCAGTTTGCGCTGCACTTCGGCGAGATGATCCTGCGGCCCTTCCAGCGCGGGCTTGATCGCGTACTGCTCGGGATGGTTGGCACACAAGCGTGCCCTCAGCAGGCGGTGAACACCTTCTGTGTAAGTCTTTACAGCGGCTGCGTCGCCGGAGACGATGCCCCATCCGATGCGCCATCCCGGGACGAGGTAGTTCTTCGACATGCCGCCGAAGGTTACGCAAGGCACGTCGGGCGCGACTGAGGCGAACGCAATGTGGGGCGTGCCGTCGAGAATCAGCTTGTCGTAGATTTCGTCCGAGAAAACGATCAGGTTGTGGCGGCGAGCGAGTTCCGCGACCTGCTCCAGCATCTGCCGCGTGCATAGTGATCCCGTAGGGTTGTTGGGGTTAATCAGAACGATGCCGCGTGTGCGCGGCGTGAGCTTGCGCTCGATGTCGGCCAGTTCCGGCTGCCAAGCGTCGTCTTCGTTCAAGTCATAGGCGTTAAGCCCGATCCCCAGCTTGCAGAGCACCGCCGAGTACAGCGGATAGTCCGGGCTGGGAGTCAGAACGTTCTCGCCGGGATTCACGAGGGCGGACAAACACAGGTCGACCGTCTCACTCACTCCGGCCGTAACGAAAATATCCCGCACGGTGGTAAGACCCTTGCGCCCGGCCTCGCCACGAATGGCCTCGATCGCCTCCGGGATGCCCGGAGACGGCGCGTATCCGTTCTTACCGTCGCGCATGGCCTTGTACACGGCCTCGATGATGTGCGGCGGCGTCTGGAAATCGAAATTCAGAGGATCGCCGACGTTGAGCGGAAGGACCCTGTGTCCCTGCTTCACAACTTCATCGGCGACGCAGGCCAGGTCGCGGATGGCGTAGCGGACGTTATCGAGGCGGGAGGCGGCAGCAATCTCGTGAGCTGAGCTGATGGGAGTCATGGAAGCCTCGCCACGGCGAAGGTTCCGGGCCGCGGCTCAAGAGAAATTCTAAATGCACGGGACGCGCTAGAGCGCAGAAATCTGCGCCCGGTCCCCGCCAGTTGCGAACGAGGGGCGGCAAGACTGAAGAGTGGGAAGACTTACTTGTTAGAGTTGAATGTGAACACGGCTTCTTCGAGAGTCTGGGCTGGGCCGGGTGCGTATTTCCAATGCATCACAGCCTGTGAGGCATACTGGGCCAGCATGGGGTTGCCGCCCTTGCACTCAACCTTCGAAACCGTCCCGTTCGGAAGCACGGTCGCCGCCAGGCGAACCTGTCCTTCAAAGTGCCCATTCCTGAGGACATACGGATAGTCGGGCTCGGTCATCACCAGGACCTTGCGGTGTATCTTGGCCGTGTCCTGAGCCAAAAGACGCGGAGTGGAAACATCCATTAGTCCGAGCAGCACGGCCAGGGCGGCAAGACAGAGCCTGTTCCTGACGCTCAGATTGCGAACGGTGCGAAATTGACGATCCATCACAAGACGACCCCAAAGGCAAGAGTTGAGACCTGGAGGGAAGCCTCATGCGGTTAAGTTAGGTTGCCAGCAAGGGGTGAACAAGATTACCGAAGTACTCAGGAAAGCAACCCGCAGCTTACTGGCTTCGCGGGGAAAAACGACGTCGGAAAAGAAAATCAGCCGTCAGAACAGATTCTGACGGCTGAACGCGGAGGGGAACCTAGTCTTCCCGGTCGATCTGGGCTTTCTGCAACTTGTCCGAATAGTCGACGTAAACCGACTTCCACTCCGTGTAGAAGTCGATCGCGCCGATTCCACCCTCGCGATGCCCATTGCCCGTGGCTTTGGTGCCGCCAAAGGGCAGGTGCACCTCGGCGCCGATCGTCGGCGCATTGATGTAGGTGATGCCTGCATAGAGGTCTCGAATGGCCGAGAACGCCTTATTAACATCCTTGGTGTAGAGCGCGGACGACAAGCCGTACTCGATCCCGTTCGCGATTTCGATGGCGTCTTCGAGATCGTCGCAAGGAATGATCGCTACGACAGGGCCGAAGATTTCTTCCTGCGCGATGCGCATCTTGGGGTCGACGTCGGTAAAGACCGTCGGCTCCATGAACCAGCCGTACTGGTAGTCGCCCTGATCGAGACGATTGCCGCCGCAGACCAGCTTTGCGCCTTCATTTTTGCCGATGTCAACATAGCTGAGATCCGTCTGAAGCTGTTTCTCGTTGACGGCCGGTCCCATCTGTACGGTCTCGTCCAGGCCGTTGCCTACCTTCAGTTTTTTGGCACGCTCGACCAACCGCTCGACGAATTCCCGATACACGCCTTTTTGCACGATCATGCGACTGGTCGCCGTGCAGCGCTGGCCGGTGGTTCCGAACGCTCCCCAGAGCCCGCCTTCGATGGCCAGATCGAGGTTGGCGTCGTCGAGTACGATCATGGGATTCTTGCCGCCCAACTCGAGCGAGCAATGCTTGAAACTCTTGGCCGCGATGCCGCCGATAATGCGGCCCACCGCGGACGATCCCGTCAGAGAAACCGCGCGAACGTCGGCATGCTCGGCGATCGGAGTGCCTACGTCTGCCCCGAATCCGCTCACGACGTTGATGACGCCCTTCGGCAGGCCCGCGTCGGTGAGTGCACGAACCAGATTAAAAGTCGAGAGCGGAGTATCCTGCGCGGGCTTGATGACGCAGGTGTTGCCGCAGACAATGGCCGGCAGAAGCTTCCAGGACGAAATCGCCATCGGGAAGTTCCATGGCGTAATCATCCCGCATACGCCAATCGGCTGCCGGACGGCCATGGCGAACTTGTTGGGCATTTCCGAGGGCACGGTGGGGCCAAACAGCCGCCGGCCTTCGCCGGCGTTGTAGTAAGCGGCGTCGATGGCTTCCTGTACGTCGCCGCGCGTCTCGGCCAGAACCTTGCCCATTTCGCGGGTCATTTCTCGCGCATAATCGTCCTTGCGCTCGATCAAAATCTCTGCGGCGCGGAAAACAACCTCGGCGCGGCGCGGGGCGGGCACGAGTCGCCACTTCGTGAAGGCGCGCTTGGCGGCAGCGACGGCAGAGTCCACGTCAGCCTTGGCGGATTTCTGGAAGATGCCGACCAGGTCGCGGGTGTCGGCGGGATTGCGGTTCTCGAACGTCTCTCCGGTCGAGGCCTCGACCCATTCGCCGTCAATGAAATTCTTGAAAACCTTGGTCTTGCCGTAGTTGAGCGTGGCTGGACTGGTCAAAGTATCGGTTGCCATGATGTCTCCTAGGGTTTCTGAATATGAAGGCCCAAACAATTGATGCTACAACCCGCAAGGAAGGTGCGGCAAGAGAGGTTCGACAACCTACCGCCAACGTTTCAATTGCGGCCAGATCTGAGTCAGTGTCCCGAACTTTGCGCCTTTGCAGATGTAGACGCCGATCTGCGACTCCAACGCCCACGGATTGTCGGCTGACGTGCCAATATATTCGACCTGTTCGAAAAGCTGCTCCAGACGTTCTCTTCTGTCGCCGAGCACGATCATGCAATTGCCGGAATACCCGCGCGGTCCCCAGAGAAAATATGTGCGGTCGCCGCTGAGAGCGGGAGGCAAGCCGTGCGACCGGCCAAAGAAGTCGATGGCCCCCGCCTGGCCGTAGTCTTGCGCGAAGATGGCGCAGTCAGAGCGCTGGTCGACTGGGATGCGGTTCCACGCCACCTCGGCCTCGTCCGCAATCTCCTTCCAGCCAAACTGGTCGGAGTACCACTGTGGCAGCGCCGCGCGCGCATGGGAGTACTCATTCACCGGGAGCTTGAACGGAAGAGTCTTCGTATAAGTCAGGAAATGGTCCGGCGAGAGAACCGGAACAACGATTGGCATAAGGTGGATTCCACTGGCCAGCAGGACGATCACAATAGTTGGCTTCAACCACTGGAGGCGCGGCCTCGCGCTTTCCGGACGGTCCAGCCAATGTTCAATCCCCACCGCCCCCGCGGCCAGCAACATCGGGTAAATGGGAGCAAGGTAGTAGTTCTTGCCGTGAAGCAGGAACAAGATCGTATAGGTAACCAGATAACTCCAACCCAGCAGCCGATACGGCCGGAGGCGTGCGGAGAATAGCAGGGCGAACAACCCGCCCAGCCAGAGGGGCGCGACCAAAGGATTGGTGACCAGCACCTGCTGAAAGAAGAATTGAGCGGGCCCCCACACAACGTCGCGCCCTTCGGACCGGATGGCGCGCATCAACTGTACGAACGGCCAGTCGTAGTGAATGTTCCATAGCAGATTGGGCAGGAAAATCAGAAACGCGGCGAGTCCTCCCAGCCATATCCACTTGTTCAGGAATTCGCGGCGCTGCTCGGTGAGCAACAGGCCCACGACAATTCCCAGGCCGAAGATGGCGATGGTGTACTTGTTTTCGAGTCCGACACCGGCGCACACGCCGAACCACAGCCAGTAGCGGGGATTGTCTTGCTTGATGGCCAGGATGGCGAAGTAGGCGCAGCCCATCCACAGGTTGGGCTCAAGACAATTTGTGCCGAGCAAGCTGCCGTTGGAAAGATACTGCGGCACGATGACGGCGCAGACGGCACTGAGCAGCACGGCGTAGCGGCGTCCTCCCATCTCGCGAGCGAGGACAGCGGTCTGGACGACAAGCAAGGAGGACGCCAAGGCAGGGATGAAGCGAATGCTTCGCAGCGAGTCTCCCAGCACAGCGCGGCAGATGTGGATCAGAAAAGGAATGAGCGGAGGTTGGTCGACATATCCCCACTGCAGATGGTCGCCGCACGACATATAGTCGAACTCGTCGCGAAAATATCCGTAGCGGTTGTTGAAATAAATGTGGAAGAGCAGCTTGGCCAAGGCGATTGCCCAGATCACAGCCATGCCCGAAGCGAGGAAAGATTGCTGGTTGCGGTCGAGAGCCAAGAGTGCCGGGGGATGGGCGGCCATGGGAAACTAAGAATAGCTGATTCCCCGCGCAGTTTCAGGTGCGCCGAATCACTTCTCTCCGACTTCCCCGCAGTGACGCCAGGCAGAGGCTTCGGCACTTCGGTAACGTCTCAAACTGATTACCTGTTCTTTCCTCCGTTTTGCTTGTGCTAACGTTGCTCTTTACCGCATATTTGCAAAGGTTTAGCGAGGTTTTTCGATCCCAAGTGTCTTCCGATAACCGCAAACCGGGGATCCACGTTGCGTGGACCACCATCACCTACCGCAGTGTCGCCCTGCTGATCATGGCCGGCGCGGTCATCTTCTATTTTGTTGTGCGTTTCACCTTCCCACAATTCACCGAGAACACGGTCAAGGCTGGCGGGAATGTAGTCGGCAAGTTGCTGGACCATGTTGCGGGCATGGCTCCGGCAACTGGACCTGGAACCTCGACGGCCCAGCAGGCGCACTTCACCGCTCTCGATGGCACCGTGCGCGTCAAGAAGAGCAACGGCAATAGCTGGGTCACCGGCGACTACAGCATCCCTCTGGAAAAGGGCGATGTCGTCCAGACCGGTTCGGAAGGCATGGCCAAGGTCGTGTTCAACGACGGCACGAGCTACACCGTGAAACAGGATTCGCTGATCGTGATCGAAGAGAACTCGGCCAACGACCAGCAGCAGACCAATGTGGCCGTAGCCGTCAGCACCGGAACGGTTGATCTCTCGACTGCGACCTACAGCCAAGGTTCGAAATCGCAGGTGATTGTGGCGGGCGCCACGGCTTCGCTGTCGCCGGAGTCAGCGGCGCAGGTGCATAACGATCCCAAGGCCGATCAGCACGAAATCCTGATGAAAAAAGGTGCCGGTGAGGTCTCGCGTAATGGCGAAACGGTAAAACTGGCCAACTGGGAAAAAGTCACTTTCCAGGGGCAACAATCGCACCTGGAGAAGGCTAAAGAAATTGGACCTCCCACGCCCATCGCTCCCGCCAACATGGCGCCGCTGTTTTCCGCGGGCGAGGCAACCAAGGATGTGGAATTCTCCTGGACGCCGATGGCGAATGCAGTTGGTTACCGCCTGCGCATCTCCCGCAATCCTTATTTTTCTTCTACACTCGTTGACAAGAAGGTTAATACAGCGGCGGTAACCGTCACCAGCCTCGGCGAAGGCGCCTATTACTGGATGGTCCAGTCGTACGACACAGCCGGGAAAGAATCGGTGGAGAGCGAGAAGAACCGCTTCACCATCATTTCCAAAGGCAAGGAGACCGAGGCCATCGAATTGGATCTGGATCCGTTTATTCAGCATGGACACGTCATTGAAGTGACAGGCAAGACCCAGACCGGGGCGCGCGTCATGGTGAACGGCAGCGAGGTTCCCATGATCGGCACAGATGGCCAGTTTCATTACTTCACGCCGCCGTTGCCGACCGGGGAAGCGGTGATCACGGTGACGGCGCAAACCGCGCAGGGCGGAGTGAATACGCAGCAGAAGAAGATCATTATTCAGTAAGCGCCGTCGCTGCCAGACACTGGGTTGCGACCTTTGGGATAGCGAACTTTCGATTTGAGCACGGTTGCCGGGCATCTCGTAGAATGAAGATAGCCAGCACCCTGACAGAAAAAAGGAAGACACCGGGAGAACTCCCGGCAAAGCAGCACGTAGAAAGACGCGGGAACATTTCGTCATGTCAAACAACGGATATCATTCAGGCCCGACGCGCAGTCACAACCTCCGGTCGCTGTTCAGCATTTTCTCCAGCGATCTGGCCATCGACCTCGGCACCGCCAACACGCTTGTGTATGCGCGCGGCAAAGGGATCGTCGTCAACGAGCCTTCCATCGTCGCCATCAACAAGAACACGGGCGAAGTCGAGGCCGTTGGCAAAGAGGCGAAAGAGATGCTGGGCCGTACGCCGGGCAACATTGTCGCCATCAAGCCCATGAAAGATGGCGTGATCGCCGACTTCAAAGTCACCGAGAAGATGTTGAACTACTTCATCCAGAAGGCGCACAACCGCAAGATGCTGGTGCACCCGCGCATCGTGATTGGCGTGCCGTCTGAGATCACGCAAGTGGAAAAGCGCGCGGTTATGGATTCAGCTTATCGCGCCAAGGCGAGCGAAGTGCACCTCGTCGAGCAGGCCATGGTTGCCGCGATCGGCGCCGGCCTTCCTATCACCGAACCCAGCGGCAACATGGTGGTCGACATCGGTGGCGGCACCACAGACATCGCAGTTATTTCTTTGAGCGGCATTGTCTATTCGCGTTCCGTGCGTATGGCGGGCAACCAGATGGACGAAGCCGTCATGAATTACCTGAAACGGAAATATAACTTGCTGATCGGCGAACGTACCGCCGAGCAGATCAAGATGGAAATCGGCTCCGCGCACCAGCTCGACAAGCCGATGACCATGGAAATCAAAGGCCGCAACTTGATCGAAGGCGTGCCCAAGACGATCACGGTCGACGACGGCGAAATCCGCGAAGCGCTCAGCGAGTGCGTTTCGACCATCATGAACGCGATCCGCGTGGCCCTCGAGCGGACGCCTCCCGAGCTCTCCGCCGACATCAGCGACCGCGGCATCGTCCTCACTGGCGGCGGGGCGCTCCTCAAGAACCTCGACAAGCGTATCCGCGAAGAAACGGGCCTGCCTGTTTCCATCGCCGACGATCCGCTGTGCAGCGTGGTTCTTGGCACCGGCAAAATGCTCAGCGACTTCAAGCTGCTGAGAAAGATATCGATTGAGTAGGTTTCAAGGTTTCAGAGTTTCAAGGTTTCAAGGTGCTGAGGCTGCGAGTAGATTCTCAAAGTCGCGGCGGCAGTTGGTTCCTTGCAACTTTGAAACCTTGAAACTTTGAAACTGTTTTCTTATGGAATCCGTACTCGGCCGCTACCGCAACCTGGTCATTCTTGTAGGAGTGTTGTTTCTGCAAGTGCTCGGGCTGGCCATGCAGGTGAAACGCAGCGGCGGCAACGATGTCGAGGACACACGCCTGATCCGCATCTGGGGCGTCGGCGCCATCACTCCTTTCGAGCGCATTCTAGTCTGGGCCCAAAACAGCACGGGCAATGTCTGGCACAACTACTTCTACCTCCGCGGCGTGCGTGCCGAGAACCGCCAATTGAAAGAGCAGATCGAGCAAATGCGGCTCGAGCAGGTGCGCCTCAGCGAAGACGCTGCCCAGGCGCGGCGTCTGCAAACGCTGCTGGCCTTCAAGGAACAATTCATCTCCCGGACCGTGGCTGCACAAGTGATTGGATCCAGCGGCAGCGATCTTTCTCGCATCATCTATATCGATAAGGGGGAGAACGCCGGCATCAAGCGCGATATGGCCGTCATGACGTCCGACGGAATCGTTGGCAAGGTCCTCGTCGTCTTTCCGTCGGTCTCGCAGGTGCTGTTGATCAGTGATCAGAGCAGCGGCGTCGGCGCCATCCTCGAGAAGACCCGCCTGCAGGGAGTCCTGCGCGGTACTGCCAATGGCGAGGTCGTGCTCGAACGGGTGATGAGCGATGAGCAAGTTCCGGTGGGTGAAACCGTGCTGACCAGCGGCGGCGACCAGATTTTCCCCAAGGGCCTGCCGGTCGGTACGGTCACGAAGGTCGGAAACGGCAAGGATTTGTTTCTGAATATCAAAATCAAGCCTGCCGCCAACCTGAGCAAACTGGAAGAAGTGCTGGTGCTGGTCGAGAAGCAGGAACGGCAGGCCATTGCGGAAGACAGCGTGCGCGTCCGCGCCGCCGACATTCTGGCACAACGGCTGCCCTCCGTGCCCGATAAGCCGGCCACGGATGCGAACCCGGCTGCGGGAACTGTAGAAGGGTCCGCCAAACCTGCAGTCGCAAAGACCACGGCGAAACCCACGGGCACAGCCGCGACCACAACGCCTTCTGCCAAGAATCCATCCGGGCTGAGCATTGCTCCCGGCGCGTCCGGAGTGAGCCCAGCAGGGAAGCCCGCCGGGACCTCCGTCGTGAAGAAAAGCGTGACCGCCCCGGCCAATCCGCCGACTGGACCAAAGCCGGCCGCAACTCAGACCGCACCCGCAAACGACCAGGCGAAACCGGCTGATCCAATCGCACCCACCGCGCCGCAGCCTAATCCGCAGCCCCCGCCCAACGAGAGCAGCCCACAATAGCGTGCCGATCACCTACACATCCAATGAGCAGGTTGAGGTATACCGGTTCAGTATCCCGGTAACGATTGGCGTGCCGCTGCTGGCGCTCTTTGTGCAGGCATTTCTGCCGCTTCGGTTCCCGCGCTTTGCGGTCTATTTTGACTTGCCGCTGCTCGTGACCATCTTCTTTGCCATGGCGCGCCGCAGCCCGGTAGCTGGCCTGTTCACGGGAGCCGTCATTGGCCTGGCGCAGGACATGCTGGGCCACAATCCCATCGGAATCTACGGAATCGCTAATACCGTGGTGGGGTATGGAGCTTCGTCGTTGGGTGTGAAACTCGACGTCGAAAACGCCGGGGCCCGCCTGCTGGTTACGTTGGGTTTTTCTCTGATCCAATCCGCGGTCCATTTCACCGTTGCCCGAGGGATGGTCAACATGAACGTGACGTGGAGTTGGCCTCATGTCATTTTGGGCGGTCTCGCGAACGCGATCCTGGGAGTCGCACTGTTCTTCCTGCTCGACAAATTTAAGCAGAGAACGTGAACAACAGTTCTCAGTTCCCAGTTCTCAGTCCTCAGAAAGCAGGGGTGACTTACGTTACTACCCGGCCGAGATCGAATCGTCTGTCTGGATTAGAATCGAATTACAGCAGTGCACCGCAGTTTTCCAGTCTCGGTGAGCCGCAGGATGCAACCAACCGGAACTGAGAAGCGAGAACTGAGAATCGAGAACTGAGAAGCGAGAACTGATGTTCGGCCGCGACGAGAAAGTTTCCGAAGTCCGCCTCACGGCGGCGCAATACATCATCCTTGGCATCTTCCTGATCCTCGCCTACGGACTGTGGAAGCTGCAGGTGATGGAAAGTGGCTATTACGCCTCGGCCGCCGAGAAGAATCGCATTCGCAACGTTCCGGTGCTCGCGCCGCGCGGCAAGATTCTCGACCGCGAAGGCCGCACCATCGTCGACAATTACCCGTCGTTCTCTGCGCTGCTGCTGCGTGACTCTACTCGCGACCTGATCGGCGATGCGGACCTGATAGCCCAGGGTTTGCATCTTGATCCGAACGAGGTGCGGGCCCGCATCCGCCACTTCGCGGCGTTGCCGCAGTACCAGCCGATCTTCCTGAAAGAAGACATCACTCCCGACGAGTTGCAGTTCATCGAAGCGCATCGCAACGAGTTGCCCGAACTCGACACGATCATGGCGCACCGTCGCCTGTATCCGCGCAACGGATTCATGGCGCACCTGATCGGCTATGTTGGCGAGGTCAGCGAAGACATGCTGAACCAGCCCCAGTTTGAGCTTTACAACGCCGGCGACGTCGTCGGCATTTCCGGCGTCGAGCGCCAGTACAACACGCTGCTGATGGGACAGAATGGATCTCGCCAGGCCCTGGTCGATAGCCACGGCCGCGAAGTCGGGCGCCTCGGTGAAACCGAAGCGATACCCGGCAAGCAACTCAAGCTGACGGTCGACATCGATTTGCAAATTGCCGCCGAAGAGGCTCTGGCGGGTAAGAACGGAGCCATCGTTGCTATGGACCCGCACACGGGCGAGATTCTTGCGATGGTGAGCGGGCCATCCTTTGATCCCAACGATTTTGCCGTACACGTGTCGCGCGATCAGTGGAACAAGCTGGTCACCGACCCCGACAAGCCTCTCATGAACAAAGCAATTCAGGCGCAACTTGCGCCCGGCTCGACCTTCAAGATCATCATGTCGGTTGCTGGCTGGCAGGAAGGGATTGCGCAAGATCTTCACGTGAACTGCACTGGAGGTGCCGAGTTCTACGGCCGGCGGTTCGGTTGTTGGGTGAAAGGCGGCCACGGACCGGTAACGCTGGAGAAAGCGATCTACCAGTCCTGTGACGTTTTCTTCTACACGCTCGCGGAAAAGCTGGGCATCGACCGCATTGCGAAGTACGCGACTGAGTTGGGTCTGGGCCAGAAGACCGGGATCGATCTTCCCAATGAAGTGAGCGGAGTCATGCCTTCGGAGGAATGGAAGATCAAGAATTTTAAGCAGAAGTGGTTCGCGGGCGAAACGATCTCTGTCGGCATCGGTCAGGGCGCAGTTGCAATCACCCCCGTGCAGTTGCTCCGCGCCGTCAGCGCAATCTCCATGGGCGGCCGCATGGTTGTGCCCCACGTTATCAATCCAACGGATGTGCCGCCGGGCTACGTCGAAGCTGCTCGCTATACGGAGGTGAAGAACGTCCCGATTGACCCGAATGGGTGGACCTTCATCACCGATGCCATGTCGCGCGTTCTTCTGCCGGAAGGGACGGCTCAGTCCGCCCACATTCCTGGGATCGACATCGCAGGCAAGACGGGTTCGGCGCAAGTTGTCTCCCTGACGACTCGTGCCAAGTTCAAGAACAGCGAAGATCTGGCGCAGAACGGATGGTTCGTGGGATTCACGCCACGCCGCAATCCCGACATCGTGGTGTGTGTTCTGTTCCAAGGCGGCGAGCACGGCAAGTTGGCAGCCCGCCTGGCGACTCAGGTAATCAAAGCGTTCGTCGACAAACAACACCGGACCCCGCAGAAGATGGTGGAGAAGCCAAAGAGCAACAGTACGGTGGATATCGGCGGCCTCTGGACCGAACCCGAGTCCGACGGAGACAAAGAAAAGCTGCAGGGCGGACGCTTCGTGCTCGCTCTCCCCAGGAAGCCGCTGGCAGTAGCCGTCGCAGCCCCAGGAATGCATCAGTGAACCAAAAGCGATTCCGAACCGTGGATCCCTCAAGGGAAAAGCTAGAAGCTAGGAGCTAAAAGCTCGAAGCTAGAAGCTGTTTTATGGCACGTTACGTCTCATACCGCGACTTCGACTGGGTCCTCCTGGGCTTCGTGCTCATCATTTGCGGCCTGGGTGTCATGGAGATTCACAGCGCCACCCAGCACACGAAGTTCGCCGGAGCCCACGTCAAGCAGGTCTATTGGGTTGTGGCCGGCGTCGGCGCAATGTTCATCATCAGCTTAGTCAACTATCAGGCGTTGCTCGATCAGATTCACTGGTTCTACATCGCCGGAGTCAGTTCGCTCGTGGCCGTCTTGCTGTTCGGACAGAAGTATCTGGGAGCGCGACGCTGGATCAAAATGCCCGGTGGCAACCACTTCCAGCCGTCCGAATGGGTGAAGCTCATCCTCATCCTGGCAGTGGCCAAGTACTTTGCCGACATGCGCGAACGGGAACTTTCCTGGGCTGATTTTATGAAGGCTGCAGCGATCGTCGGCATCCCCATGCTGATGGTGCTCAAACAGCCAGACCTGGGCACTGCTCTTACCTACCTCCCGATTGCGGCCATGGGTGTGTTTCTGGGCGGACTGCAATGGAAGCAGGGGTTAACCGTGGCCCTGCTTGCGACCGTCGGTTTGGGAGCAGTCTTTTTCATCCCAAGGGTGCACGTCCTGAAGTCGTATCAAAAGCAGCGGTTGACTAGCTTTGTCGACCCTGAACTCGATCCGCAGGGCTCTGGGTACCAAGTTGAGCAATCCAAGATCGCCGTGGGTTCCGGGGGCCTGTGGGGCGGCAAAGGCTCGCAAACACACGGTGCGTTCCTGCCGGTTCCGCAAACGGACTTCATTTTTGCCGCTTTTTCAGAAGAACATGGATTCGTAGGCGCTCTCGGCGTTCTGCTGTTATACTTCATTGTGCTCATGCGTTTGACCCAGAACGCGCAAACAGCGCCCGACCGCGCTGGCACGTTCGTGGTGATGGGTGTGGTGGCTGTGCTTAGCTTCCATATCCTGGTCAATGTCGGCATGGTGGTGGGCTTTATGCCGGTCACCGGAATACCCCTGCCGCTGATGAGTTACGGTGGGTCTTCTGTGTTGTTCATGTTCCTGGCGCTGGGGATGGTTATGAATGTTCGTATGCGCCGCTTCGTGAACTAACTGGTGCTTGGTTAGACGAGCCAGTTAGGACGGAACAGATTCAGAAGCAACGGGTTCAGGAACCAGGAAGAAACGGCAGGATTAGCAGTTTGTTGCGCTCGCAGGCGCAACCCCAAGAATATCGATCGCCCTCGCGTTAAGGGGGCATTTCACCGGCTAGTCGAGCAGTAGAAGGCCGGGCAGGATTGAAGTTGAGCAGTCGGGCAGGGAACGGCCCCCCGACCCTAGTTGGGTCTGAGAGTGCGGTCACAAACCCCGGCAGAAGTTAAAGCGATAAGTGCAAAAGATTCCCAAGCTTGTGCAGCGGACTCGGCGCAGAGAAGATCTCTGTAGCCCAGTCTGCCCCCAATTCGGGGCAGCATCGCGACGCTCTTCACTTCATCCTCCCGCACCTCTTCTGACTCCGCCCCGGTGAAGCCCGACCGACCTCGGTAATGAGTCGGCGGGACCGGAGTGTTCGATGAACAAAGAACTATTTGTCTCTTCTACCCCCCACGAAACAAAGGTGGGCCTGGTGGAGGACGATCTGCTCGCGGAAGTCTATCTTGAGCGCGAGAACGAGTACACCCTAGCTGGATCCATCTACAAAGGCCGCGTAACCCGGGTGCTCCCTGGCATGCAGTCGGCCTTCGTCGACATCGGCCTGGAGCGCGATGCCTTCCTCTACGTTTCCGACTTCATGGAGTTGGAAGAGCACGACGACGATTTGACCGACGTAGTCCCGGCCAACCGCAACGTGCCCGACCTGCGCCAGCAACCCTCTCGGCTCGAAGCCCCGGTTTCGATGGATGCTCCTCAAGCGGCCGATGGAACAGAAAGCGATTTGCAGGAGGAATCGGGTCAGGAATTTGTTGAGACCGACGTCCAAGGTGATGTCCAGCCGACGGCAGCAGCCGGGGCGATACCTGAGCAGGCTGGCGATTCGCAAAACCGAGAGCGCGGAGGCTACCGGGGACGCCGCCGCCGCCGTGGCGGACGTCGCGACGGCCGCAGCGACGGCCGTGATCGTGGTCCGGACCGAGGCCCAGAAAGGGCGCCCGATCGACCCTTCGACCGAGGTTCCGACCGCAGCCCTGAACAGCGCTTCGCTCGTCCCGTCGAACCGATGCCCACCCGCGCGATGGATTCCGGCCGGAACCAGCCTTCAGGCCCGCCGCCCGGATACCAGCCCATGCTGCTGCCCGGAGAATCAATTTCCAAGTACCAGCGCTACGCCCAGCAGCCGCCGGCCCTGGAGCCGGTCCGTCAGTCAATCACTGCGGTCGAGTCCGAATCCCCTGCCGAGCCTGTCGCTCCATTAGCCGCGACGTTCCCTGAGGATGAGCCCATCTTCGCCGCTTCCGATTCGGTCGCTGAACCCCTCCATGAGCAGCACGACGACGCTCAGGCGGCCCACGAAGAGCCCCTCGAGCAAGTTGAGTCGGCCTCAACCTCGACCGACTGGAACCAGGAATTCCGCCGTCCCGAACCAACTCCCCTGCCTTCACTTGGATGGCCCGGAGAGTCGACCCTTACGGTGGCACAAGACGCGGTTCAACAGGGCGAAGTGGAAGAAGAAGTCCATGAGCCACAGGCCGCAGCCGTAAGCGAGCAAGCCGACGCACCCGTGCGTTCGCGCCGCGAGGATGAACCTCCTGTCTTCGCCGCTCCCGGCACCATGGAAGAAGAGACCATCGACGATGAAGAGGCCGGTACCATCCATTACGAAGCTTCTTCCGACGAAGGCTACGACGAATTCGAAGAGGAAACGCAGGCCGGCCCCGGACATCTGAATGGCGACGCCCGCGAGACCGTCGCTGAAATTCATCACGCGTCTCTCACCGAAGCTGTCGCTCATCCCGCGGAGGCGGTTCCTGCCGAAGGGGAAGAAGATACTGAGGAACTGGAACTCGAAGAGGCCCAAGCTGAAGCGGAAGCCTTGCTGGACGCGGAGGCTCGCGGCAACGGTACCGTTGACGCCCGCGTGGAAGTTCGTGCTCCGGCGGCAACCGCAGGATACACGCAGCGCACGCAACGCCCGCGTCCTGGCCCGGACCGCGACCGTGGCCCTCGCGACCGGCAACGCCGCGGAGGAGGTGGAGGCGGACGCCGTTTCCGTCGCCGCGAGAATGCCCCTGTCCCCCTCATCAGCGATCTGCTGAAAGAAGGCCAGGAAATTCTGGTCCAGATCGCCAAGGAGCCCATCGGCAAGAAAGGCGCGCGCATCACCAGTCACATCGCCCTCCCCGGCCGATTCCTGGTGTTCATGCCGACCGTGACCCACGTGGGCGTGAGCCGCAAGATCGCCTCGGACGAAGAGCGCCAGCGCCTGAAACGCATCCTCACGCACGAACGTGGCGAAGCGTCCGGCGGATTCATCGTACGCACTGCCGCCGAGGGCGCGTCTGAAGTGGAATTGCGCGCCGATCTCCGCTTCCTCATTCACCTGTGGGATGAGATTAAGCAGCGCTCCGACAACTCGAAATCGCCAGCGCTGATCTATCACGATCTCTCGCTCATTGAGAGGATCCTGCGCGATCAGGTCAGCGCAAACTTCTCATCGATCTGGGTCGATTCAGAAGCCGACTATGAACGCATCGTGCGTTTCTTGAATCGCTTTTCGCCAACTCTCGTGCGCCGCGTGAAGCTCTACACCAAAGAGACACCTCTCTTCGAGCACTTCGGTATTCAGGATGAAATCTCGAAGGCGTTGCGCTCCAAGGTCTGGCTCAAGTCCGGCGGCTCCATCGTCATNNGAAGCATTGGTCGCGATCGACATCAACACCGGCAAGTACGTCGGCAAGACCGCACGCCTCGAAGACACCATCGTTAAGACAAACCTCGACGCGATTCCAGAGATCGTGCGCCAGATTCGTCTGCGCGACCTCGGCGGCATCATCATCATCGACTTCATCGATATGGATGAGCGCAAGAATCGCTTCAAAGTGATGGCCGCACTGGAAGAAGCGTTGAAGAACGATCGCGCGCCAACCAAGGTTCTGCAATTTAACGATTTTGGTCTGGTCGCCATCACCCGCAAGCGCGTCAAACAATCGCTGGAGCGCACTCTCAGCGTTCCCTGTCCAATTTGTCAGGCAACAGGCATGGTCAAGAGCCCGGCGACAGTGTGCAACGAAATCTTCACGGAACTGCGCAAAATGCGAAAGCACCTCGAGAGTGGAGACATTTTGCTGCGTGTGAACCCGGAAACCGTCAAGGTTCTCAAGGCAAACAACGCCCGCTGGCTTACCGATTTCGAAGAGCTGACTGGCAAGAACATCTTGGTCAAAAGCGATGCCACGCTGCACCCGGAGCAATTCGACATCCAGGGATAGGGTTTGAATCCAAACAAGAAGGCCGGTCGCTCGCACGATCGGCCTTCTTGTTTCTGATCCTCGCTTCGGAGAATCTCACCGAATCACATGGATCGGCACGCCCACCTTCAGGTTTCTCCACGCTTGCTCCGTCGTATACACCGGCGCCTTAAGAGAAATCGCCAGCGCCAGGCAGGAGCGATCTCCCAGCGACAGGCCATACTTCTCCCTTCTTGTAATCAAATCGCCGGCAATCTTCGCTTGTTCCCTGGTGTAGGGTTCAGCCGCCGTGACAAGTGACAATGCGTCTCCCCAGGCTTCTTCCGAATCGTACCCATTCTTGACGAGCTTCGATTGCACTTCGGCGAGGTTGACCGTGCTGACAACAGCGTCTTTCAGTACCTCAACCGTCAACCTTTCGGCACCTCGTTCGTGTTGAATTAAAGCGAGAATGGCAGACGCATCCAGCACGACCTCATTCACGCTGTGCCGCCTCGCGCCGTTCTGCGCTCAACTCCTCAGAGAGGCTGACTCCCGGCTTGATAATCCGCCGTGCCCGCTCCTGGACGCGCTGAATCCGGCTTCGCAGTGTCGACATCCGGAGTTCGTTATCCTCGTAACGCAGCTCCACCGTGGTTCCCACGCCGATCCCAAGCGCCTTGCGCATCGCCGCGGGAATCACCAGGCGGCCTTTCTCTCCGACTTGAACTCGAGCCTGCAGTTCCATGTCCCACCATCCTCTCCAGTGTCACTATCCTACAGAAGTGACACTTTTGAAATCAAGTGGGACTGGGAGGCGGTGATTTTCCCTAGCACCTGTCCCGCGTGCAACTTCAGCGCCGCAAATGTGTCTAACTTCGTACGGGGAGCAGCGCACGCCTCCCCGGTTAACAACAATTATTTCAAATTCGAGGTACGGACATGTCAACTCTGCGTTCGATGCCGCTGTTGCGGCATGCTTCCCTGCTTTCGGCGGTCGTTGTGCTTGCAGTTGGCGCCGCTTCTGCCCACGCAGCATTAGCCCAGATTGCACCATCCCATGATCCATCCAGTTCGACGGCCGTTTCCGAGTCGAGTTCCAGCGGCGCGATAGCAGACGACTCCAGCAGTGACGGCGGTGCCCTACCTTCCGCGCCGGCAGCCTCCGGCGGCGCACAAGAGGAGGGCAATGGCAATGGGGGGTATCACAGCCACAGTCTATGGAGCCACCTTACTTATGAAGGAGGTGGCGGCTTCAACGCTCCCGGGGGTGATTCGCCGAAGGACATCACATGGGGGGGCGACTTCACACTCGGTGCCGGCTATCGCTTCAACCAGAGGCTCAGTGCATTGATGGAGTATCAGTTCATCGATGATAAGTTGCCCGGAGCACTGATCGCGCAAGCCGGAGCAACCGGCGGCAATGCACATATCTGGTCTCTCACGATCGATCCCGTTTTCGACCTGATGCCCAAAAAAGACAACAGCGTCTATTTGACCGGCGGCGGCGGTTTCTATCGCGAGGTAACCAACTTCACCGACCCTGAACCGACGCAGTATTGCAGTTACTTCTATTGCGGCTACGGTTATGCCAACCAGGTGGTTGGCCACTACTCCAGCAATCAGGGAGGATTCAACATTGGCGGCGGATTCCAACACCGTTTTGGCGGGATCTATGGCGACAGCAAGGTAAAGGCCTTTGCCGAGGTCCGCTATCTCGACGTTCTGAGTCCCTCTGTGACCACTTCGGCAAACGGACTGGGAATCACGACGGTCAGTTCCGGCACGAAGGTTATCCCGATTTCAGTGGGCGTACGGTTCTGATGCGGTTTCATTGCGAAATTCTGAGTGCCCATCCTTGCGGCAATCTCGAGAGCTGCAAGGATGGGATTTCACCAAATGCGCAAGGTTATAACTAGAGAATGCCCATCACCTGCAAACGGACCAATCCGCCGGCGATTACGCCCAGCGGCGACACTGCAACCAGCGCAAGCTGATACGCGATGGGCTGCTTTCCGCGCGACTGCAGCGCACTCAACGCCGCAAGCACCAAGACAATTATCGAAAGCGTCAGAACATAGACCAGCGGATTGGCAACCGCTGCCCAAGCGCTCACGTACCCGCCTGCAGCTGCTGCCAAAAACGAATATCCAAGGTTCACGAAGATATATCCGGCGCGCGGCTTGCGCGGTTCCCCGGCCCAACCCGGTGCAAATCGTGTGAGCAGCGCGGTCACGACCAGGACGAGCAACACCATTGTGGCCAGGCCCGCGAGCAGCGCCAGAAATGCGCGCAGCATCACCACGGCTTTTTCTCGATCTCAGTTGGGGTTCCTACTCCGCCACTTTCGATGCGCGCAAGAAATGCGCGCGCAAGCCGCGGCTCGCCAGGATTGCTCTCGCCGTGAATCGTGCATAGATCGAGAAACTCGTCGCACAGTGCGTTGCGTTCTTCCGCCTGGCTCAGAATCGCCTGCAAGGCAAAAGCGAGTTCGCGCAAGCGCGCCGCCTCCGGCCACGCGCGACTCTCCTCCTCATCGCCTGTCAGTTCCAGGTCTGAAAACAGACCACGCCTGCCGCGAGCGCATTCTTCCAGACACGCCCTGAGCTGGTCGGCAAAGGCGCGGCCCAGCAGCTCGAATTGTCCCGTGTCCTCTGCGTCGTTCGGAGTCATTTGATCACTTCGCCGTGCATCGCGGCTTCCACTTCATCCGCAGTGTGCGGCAATGCAGCATCGAGATCAATAAGCTTTCCGTCCTGTCCCACAAGAAAGTCGCATTCGATGCGCACGCCCAGTTTCTCTTCCGGAATGTAGACCCCCGGCTCGATCGTGAACACCATCCCCGGTTTTAGCACAGCAGGATAATCCGCCGGATCATGTACATCGATGCCGACCATGTGACCCAAACCATGCAGCCAATACTTTCCCAGCGGCTCTCCGTGCAGATCTTTGCCATGCGTATTGATGTAGTTATACGCAGCTGTATCCAGCGAGTTCGGATCTCTGCGATCGCGATCGTTAATCGTCGACTTGCCCGCGACAAACGCCTCGATAGCGGCCTGCTGCGCGCCGAGCACGATGTTGTAAATCTCCCTCTGGCGCGGACTGAAGTGTCCGCTCACCGGAACAGTGCGCGTAATGTCTGAGGCATACATCGAAAATTCGCACGCCGCATCGACAACCACGATCTCGCCATCCTGCATAGTCCGCGAATTCGCGGCATAATGCAGCGTCGTCGAATTGATGCCTGAACCAACGATGGGTGCATACGAAGGCCGTTCGCAACCCTGCTGAAACCACACTTCTGTCATTTTCCCGGCAAGGGTCCGTTCCGTCACCCCTGCGGTCGTGGCGCGCATCATGGCACGCTGCGCGGCGATCGACGCATCACTGGCTTTTTTCAATAACGCAATTTCGCCGTCGTCTTTCACCTCGCGCAAGAGCATTGTCAAAGTCGTCACATCGCGCGCACCCGGTGCCGCATCCATGCCCAGCGTGACCGCATTCAAAGTAACAACGGCCTTGGCCGCCTGCGAATCGGGCTGCGTCCAAAGACTCGAAGCCAATCGACGATCTCGTGCGACCACCTTATTCAACTCCGTCGGCATCGCCGTCATCGGCTCAACGGCATCCACTCCCGTAGCCTGCACCACTCCCGGCGTTGCGGCATCCATCTTCGCTCCGGTGTAAAGTTCGGTGTGCAGGTTCCGCGTAGGAAGAAACAGGATCTCCTTGTAGGCTTGTGTGGAACCATTTCCACCAACAACCATCAGCGCAGCGCCCGGCTCATTCCACCCGGTCAAATAATAGAAGTCCGAATCCTGGCGGTACGGCATGAAATCGAGAATCGGTTCCGGAGCGGCGAATAGCAGCGCCACACCACCCTGAAGCTTCGCGGCCAGAGCCTCACGTCGCGCGTGATATGCGCTCGCTGGCTGTTTTTCAAGGGAGTGCGCAAGAGGAACAAGAGAACCGCAAGCTAGCAGAATGAAACTCAGAGATCGCATCGATTTCATTCCGCTATTGTCGTCCGTCGCGCTCGGCAACGCAAAATGAATTGCTTGCGGATAACTTGGATGAAAAAGGAGGGATAGCTCAATCTAACTTGAATTGCATGAGATTCGCTCAGGCAGCCGATACAGACGAAGCGACCATTCCCATGCCTTCGATCGATTCCTCATACTCACCAATCCTTGCCTTCCCCTCAAGCAAGCGGAGAAACGCGTCCGGTGGAACGGGGCGTCCGAAGAGCCATCCCTGCGCATAGATCGACTGCTCGGATTGCGCAAAGTAACGCGCCTGCTGCGGAGTTTCAATTCCCTCGACGATCACCCGCAGCCCCAGCGTATCGGCCATGGTGAGAATTTGCGGAAGAATCGTAACCGTCACCGCATCGGTTCCGATTGCTTTGGTGAACGCCTTATCGATCTTGATCGCGTCTACAGATAGGTCGTGGAGATACGCGAGGCTGGAGTAGCCGGTGCCAAAATCGTCGATGTGTACGTAATGTCCTTTTTCGCGCAGCCGAAGAATGGTTTCTTTCGCCACCTGTTGCCGCGCCGTATAGCTTTCCGTAATTTCAATGCCCAGGCTGCTTGCCGCAACTCCAGCTTGCGCAAGCGCGCTCTCCAACATGGGAAGAAATTCCGGATCGGCAAGGTCGGCTGCCGCAATGTTCACATTGACCCGAAAGCCGGGACGTTCGCGCAACGTCTTCGCAAAATCATGCAGGACGTGGCGCACCACCAGCTTCGTGATCTGCCCAACAAAGCCACGCTCCTCCGCAACTTTGATGAAGTCATCCGGACTGACGGGCACGTTGTCCTCGTTGGTCCAGCGTGCCAAGGCTTCCACCTCGACGATCTCTTCGTTTTCAAGATCGACAATGGGCTGGTAGACGATTCTGAGCGTATCCTTACGAATCGCACGCAGCAGCTGGCTCTCAAAGCCCTTCGTGCGTCGATAAATGACCGCGCAGACAAATCCGACCAGTATCCCCGTCAGTCCACCCAAAGCAACGAAACCACCCACCGTAAGGCGATTGTTGAGCATCGCCTGCGAAATGGGGACGTGTGCCGCCACGCACACGACGCCATCCGGAGAGCAGTGGGTTCATTAGAAATAGTCCCCATCGCGGAACTGGCCGTTCGTTACTAGATAAGTCTCTTCAGACTTTGGAGCAGTGCCGTATATGTGCCCCGCCGCCCGGTTGGGGGCGTCGACGTCTGTGACCGTGAACTGCATGGAGCTGTTGAGCACGGGCTTCATATTGTACGGACTGTAAACAATATAGGAATCGGCCAACTGTATCGCAATGACCGTCTCGTTGCCCACACGGAACGGCGCAAGGTTACGATACAGTCTCGTGCCATCCCTCTGGAAGATATCCGGCTTGTATTGGACCTGGGTCTGTGTCGCACGGCCGAGGGAAGTGGAGCACTCGATCTTCCCGTCGTGCATCCGCCCGCCTGCTTTAAGGTATTGGGATTCGAAGATCAGCTTGCTGAAATAATTGATCTCTGCGTCCGAGCATCTCGGAAACGGCGAAGCGTTCATCGCCGCAAGGACTTTCCGTGATTCCGCAGTCGATTTCTGTCCCTCACCGATAAGGCGTGTTGCGTACTGCTCAAGTCTTGCTTCAGTTCGATTGAGCGTGAGGACGCGACCGAGCAGATAGCCGGCGAATCCTCCAGCGGCTAATCCACAAGAAGTCGCCAGGATGGCGACCCAAACGCGCTGTTTAAAAGTACGCATTATGATGTTACTAATGTTTCGTAGAACTGACACTTACGGCAATCCCCAATTTGGGGCATCGAACATACATCGCAACCCCTTCGCCTACCCCTACGTCTTCAATCTAACCACATTAAATAGTTAGACTTGCACAAGAAATCTGCAGCAGCTCAACGCGCGCGCCCTTGATGGGTGCCTCACAAATTAATGGTAATTTCAATCAATTCCCAATCGCTGATTGGCTCATCGGGAGTCATCGAGCTTCCTTGCCCCCCCCATCGGTGCCGCTCGGCGTTACGGATTGGGGAGCCGAAGATTGCGTCTTCGAGCACAAAAATTTCAAACCGCGCAGACTTCCAATCGGGTTCCCGGGTTGGCACGTCACTCGCAAGAACAAAGCGATTCGACGACGGAAAACAGCTTCATTGGGCTGATCGAATGATAAAGATCGCAAGGATTGCCATCGGTCGTTGAGTTTCCTCGCGATTCGCAGTATTCTAACTATGCGAGCGAGTTTGTCCGCTTCATTCGCTGTGGGTTCACCAGCTGGCGGAGAGATGAGTGGGCTGACAGCCCACTTTTTATTTGGGGCAAACTCTGAGATAGAGAGGCAGTTGTTTCGATACAAGGAGCAAGATCCGCGGGTGTGAGCCCCGCCGCGAAAATCGATGCGAGAATCTCCGCGAAAATCGGCGCGAGGATCGTAACGAAAATCGTCCCTGGGGCGCAATCGATGGCGGGAATGCTGGACGAAATCCGCGACGCGGCCACGAGAGCCGCTGCTTCGCACGGACTGGACGTAGTGGACGTGGAGTTCAGCGGACGGGACAAGGAACGGATTCTTCGCGTCACTTTGGAAAAGAACGCCGAGGGACGAGCAAAGTTGAAGGCAGCCGTTGCCGCTGGGGAAGAAGGACTTCCCGAGCGTCTGACAGAAGGACGGCTCAGCGTCGAGCAGCTTTCGGGCATCACACATGAGGACTGTGCTGAATTCAGCCGCGGTTTTAGCGTCTTGTTGGACATCGAAGACCTGGTTCCAGGCGCGGATTACACCCTTGAGGTCAGTTCGCCGGGTTTGGACCGCAAGCTAACCAAGCCGGAGGAGTTTCAACGTTTTGCCGGCTGCCTGATCAAGGTGCAGACATTTGAGCCCGTCCGCAACAACCGGCACTGGCAGGGCAGGCTGGCCGCAGCTGGCGGCAATGCGATCGCGCTCGACCTTTCGGCGGTAAGGCAGAACAGCAAGAGCCGGAAGGCTGGCGTAGATACCGTGGAAATCGCGGTCGCCAACATTGAGAAGGCGCAGTTGATCCCGGAGATCTGAGCGCTTCCACACAGCGGGCGATAGTTCGGGGCAGGCTGCAGCCTTTGTCCCTCAACGTAGTTTGAATAACCTCACGGCCTGATGACATGCGTCGTGCGCGTAACAACCCAGAGAGCATTTGAGAGTATGGCAAGCGCTTTGTATCAAAGTATCGAACTCCTCAGTCGCGAGAAGGGCATTGAGCCCGGAATCGTTGTCGGCGCCGTGGAAGAGGCCATTGCCCTTGCCACGCGCAAGTTCTACAAAACCCAGGAAAACATGCGCGGTGAACTGAACAAGGACACCGGCGAGATCACGGCCTACATCTACAAGACGGTTGTGCCCGACGAAGAGCAAGTCGAGGATCCGGTCAACCAGATCACGCTGGCCGAAGCCAACGGGCTTGCGCCGGGCGTGGAAATCGGCAGCGAAATCCGGCTCTATCGCGATACCAGCCCGCTGGGCCGCATCGCCGCACAACTGGCCAAACAGGTCATCTTTCAAAAGGTGCGCGAAGCCGAGCGCGACACGGTCTTCCAGGAGTATGCGCATCGCGAAAAGGAAGTTCTGAACGCCACTGTGAAGCGCATCGAGGGCCAGGACGTTATCTACGATCTTGGCAAGGCTGAAGCTCGCTGCCCCAAACGCGAGCAGTCGCGCCTCGAGCAGTTCACCATCGGTGAGCGCGTGCGGGTCGTTCTGCTCAAAGTGGACCGCGCCGCGAAGGGACCGCAGGTGATTGTCTCTCGCGCTGCGCCGGAACTGGTGTCGAACCTCTTCCAGTCCGAGGTTCCGGAGATCTACGACAACACCGTGGTCATTCGCGCCATCGCGCGCGAGGCCGGCGAGCGCACCAAAATCGCCGTGCAAAGCCGCGACAAAGATGTGGACCCCGTGGGCGCCTGCGTCGGCATGAAGGNNGGCATGCGCGTGCAGTCGATCATTCGCGAACTGCGAGGCGAAAAAATCGACATCATCGAATTCAGCGAAGAGATCACTACGTTTGCCGAGAAGGCTCTGCAACCGGCAAAGGTCAGCCGCGTCTCAATCGCCGACCTGACCGACAAGCAGCTCGAGGTCATCGTCGACGATACACAGTTGTCGCTGGCCATTGGCAAGAAGGGCCAGAACGTTCGCCTTGCAGCGAAACTTCTCGGATGGAAGATCGACATTAAGAGCGAGGAAGAGAAGCGCCAGGAAGTCGAACAGCAGATGCAGGCGCTCTCCGGCGGTCCCACCACCCCAATCGAGCAAGTGACGGAGTTGGGCGAAGGAATCATTCAAAAGCTGGTGGCTGCAGGCATCACGACGGTTGAAAATCTGGCCGACATGACGCCGGAGCAGCTCGAGGAGATTCCAGGCATCGGCGAGAAGACATTGGAGCGCATCAGCGTCGCCGTTCGCCACTATTTCGGCCACTTCGAAGAAGGTGAAGAAGGCCATGTACCTTCCGCGACAGAGGAACCGTCGGAAGGCGAGGCAGCGGAATCTGCTGCGGCCGACACCGAAAATCCGTCGGAAGGCTCATCGGAAATTGCATCGGCTGAGCCGGTCGCCGAAACCGCTGAAGCGGAACTCGAAAACGCCCAGGAAGCCCTCGAAGAAGCCGAGAGCGTTCGAGCCGCGGCGGCGGAAGACGACGTCTCGGAAGCCTCTACAGTGGAGCTCGAAGCAAACGCGGAATCGGAAGTTGAAACAGAGAGCCTGACAGCCGCCGAGTTAGCGGTCGAGAATGTGCCGCCGGCCGACGAGGCAGAGTTGTCTGAGTTGGAAGCGGAAGAGAACGAAGAAGGCAAGACCGAAACCGATGAATAGGCCGAATAAGTCGGCGTGTAACATACGCCGCTTTTTTCAAGGCGATTCAGGCGATAATGGAAGTTCAAGCACAAGCCACTGCCATGAGGTAGCTATGAGCAACTAACGGCTTTGGGCAGCATTTCTGAAAAGAGGCGGATGAGCAAGGTTCGAATCAACGATCTCG
>PMUM01000450.1 GCA_003166855.1 Acidobacteriaceae bacterium
ACGGTGGTGTTCAAGACTCTGCGCGATGCACATCTGTCGCAGATTCTGGACATTGAATTGGGCCTGGTGCAGCAGCGCGTGCTGATGGCTGCCGGGACGAACCAGTTTGTATTCAACTGCACTACGACGGTGAAAGAGTATTTGCTGAAGGAAGGCACCGATCCGCGGTACGGGGCGCGTCATTTGAAGCGCGCGATCGAGCGCAACCTGGTGTTTCCGCTGGCGAACCTGGTGGCGACTGGGCAGGTGAAGCTGGGAGATTTCGTTCGCGTCGACATGGCTTCGGAGAACAGGATGATTTTTGTGAAAGAAGCCGAGAACGCGATGGCTCCGGTGCTGCTGGAGCGGTATGGCGCGGCGGCGGCGAACCAGCCGGCCGCACGCGCCGCTCGCACGGCTGCCAACAATCGACGGGACTTTGGGGCTCCGTCACCGGGAGTGGCGGAGAGCAAATAGAGCAGCTCTTAGCTTTTAGCTCTTAGCCATTAGCTAGGAACAAAACAATTCTCTTCGCTTGACCGCATCTCGCGAGTCGTATCTCAACAGGCGCCGGGCCTTCCGGCGCCTTTTTTTGTGCCACTGAATGTTGTTGGGTAGGGATGCTTCGACTGCGCAGTGAGGATCGCTTCGCTCTCCTCGCCGCTTCGCTCAGCATGACAGAGGTGAGTTGTGCTTAGCATCGGTCGCCAGCATGACAGAGGGAGATCCTGACGATGGCAGCGTGCGGTTCAGGCTTCTGGAGGAGCACGCCGCATTAAGCGTGGGAGGAGGATCAGAACCAATCCGTAGAAGAGAAGTGAGACGACGAGGGACGCGGCGTTGCCGAAACGCAAGTCTTCGAACAGGAGCTTGAGAGTGCCGAAGGCAACGGCGGCGTAGGCTACCCAGCCGAGTTCGAGGTGCTTCCAGCGGGAGCCCAGGAATCCGAGGGAGAGAGCCAGGGCGCAATTCACGATGGTGCGAACGACGGAGAGGCGCGAGGGGGTCAACTCGAAACGGGTGGCGGCGATCCACACGATGCCGACTATGGCAAGAGCGGCGGTTGCGAAGCCGACGAGCGCGGCCGGAAGCACCCAGAGCCAGCGGCGACTGGGGTGATCCGGCAATGCTGGGGCGGCTTGCGTTTTCTTGGATCCGAAGGCGTAGCAAAGCGCGGCTGAGGTTGCCAGGATCCACACACCTGCATCGGGGACGGCGGGCACGGTTCCGGCAAGAGCGCTGGCAATCCAACTGAGAAGCGACGACGCCAGGGCTGCGGCGGCGAGATAGAACGAGGCGTGCATACCGAGGCTAAGTTTCCCAGTGCGCGCGTAGAGGAAAGCTGTCGCCACTGCGGCCAAGGACAAGAAAGGCACGCGCAGAGTTGGGGAGAGGAGCAAGTAGCTTCCTGCCAGAAGAAGGGCCGCGGCGTAGGTGGCGGAGACGCAGCGATTGCGGGCAAAGGTTTCTCCGGTGAATCTGGAGAGCGCTCCCCAATAACAGACAGCTGCCAGCAACAGGGCAAGGGCGCCGAGAGCGGGCGCGGCGGAGGACTGAGTGGCGCGCATCACGCCGAAGAATGCGAGCGTGAAGGCGATGATGCCTTGTCCGATTTCAAAGGCGGTGATCTGGCGGCGCCGGGCGAAGGTGCGAATGGCGACGCTTCCGCCGTAGATCGCGAGCAAGCTTAAGCAGAGCAAGGTGAGCGTGGAGGCGCTCGAGGCGTGATATCCCTCAGGGACGCCGTCGGAAGAGGCGAGGATGTAGACGACGAGCCAAACCGCAAAATCGGCAGCGATCGCTGGGATGGGTCGTAGGGTGAGGCGGTGGTCGAGAACGGCCGCAAGCTCTGTGACCAACGCTATAGCTAGCAGAGCGGCGGTGAGGGGTACTAATTCGCGCGTGGCAATGATCAGCGCCAGAGCCGTGGTTACCGCTGAGAGGGTTGCGATCCACGGAATCAGTTGCAGGTTGCGCTGCCATGACAGGGCGAGTGCCAGCACGACGAAAGCGACGAGCACGAACGCGGTGAACGCGGGCGCGAGGACTTGGAAGCGGACGGTGGATTCCCATAGAAGCGGGGAAAGAATCAGCGCGGACGTGACGCCGTAGGTGATGCTGGCGAAGCGGTTGGCCGCGTGAGTACGGACGGCCCAGACCATCCAAAGGCCCGCGTAGATGATCGCGAGGATGAGGATGGGAGATTTTGGGATGGATCCGGATTCGGCGAGGGCACGGAGCAGGTAGGCTCCGGCGATTCCCAAGACCGCTTTGCCGAGAACGGGGACGGCGCCGCCGGGGACTTCTGCCGGGGGGAATCCGCGCCAGGTGGCGGGAGGGCGCGGGCGCTGCAGAGTGTAGTCGACCGGGGGAGAGGATTTTTCCGGTTGGGCTTCGAGCGCGGAAACGCGGCGCTCCAGTTCCCGGACTCGTTCATTCAGGCGTTCCAGATCCGATGCGACGATCTCGACTACTTGCGCCATACAGTGCTCCGAGTCTGCCCCGGAGGACGGGGCTAGCTGGTTTCGTGCGCCGGAGTTGCGCCAGAGGCGGGAACAGAGCCCGCGTCCGGCCAGGGCGGTAGGAGTTTTACCAGGACCAAGAGAAAGATGAAGGGAAGTATGAGGAGCGCGATCGCAGTCAGCAGACCTTCGCGAGTGGCAAAGGCCATTTTATAAGTGGTGTAGCCGAGAAAACTCTTGGAAAAAAGCTGGCCGCCGATGACGACGTTCCAGCGCATAGCGAAGATGCCGATGACAGTGAGGGATCCGGCGAGCGCGTAGATGCGTTTGCGGATCGGGTCAGTCAGCTTCAGAACCTGCGTGATTCCCAGCAGCGTGATGGGAGTGACCGTTCCGAGAAGGATTTGGATGATGACCTGCGAGGTCCACAGGCGCGTGTGCACCATGAAGTCGAGACTGCGGAAGGATTCGTCGGCCTCGTAGATGCGCTGGAGGAGGTCGAGCATCTCGAGGCTGAAATCGATGATGAAAATATAAAAGAGATATTGCGCGATCTTGTCGAGGCAGCGAATGTCGATGGTGCGGCCGCGCAGACGCGTGGAGGCCATGTAGATCAGCATGACGGCGGCGATGCCGGAGACCATGGCCGAGAAGATGAAGACGATGGGCATGAGCGGCGAGGACCACCACGGGTTGGCCTTGATGGATCCGAAGATGAAGCCGACGTATCCGTGAAGCAGGAACGCGGAGGGGATGCCGATGACGGTGATGAAATAGCCGAGTCGTTCGTCGATGCGGAGCGAACGTTCGCTGAGATTGGTGGAGCCGAGGGTGAGCAAGCGGTAGATCAGGCGCAGGAAGCCCGTCGAGGTCTGGGATTTCAGGACGATGTCGCGGCGGTAGTCGAGCCAGATTTCCAACAGCAGCACGGCCATGAGGTACCAGAGGTAGACGAATCCGAACATGGCCATGGCGGAGGAGCGGTGCGGGGTTAGGTACATTTCGAGGGAGCGCTCCGGATGTCCGAGATGCAGTTGCAGGGGGAGCGGGGCGACGAGGAGGAACGCTAGCGCGGTGAGTAGGGCCAGGCGGTAGGTGGGCTTGACGGCTTCGACGCGGAAGACGCGCTCGAGCGATGCGAGAATGAAGGCGCCGGCGACGAGTCCCGTGATGAAGGGATAGAGAACGATGAGGATGCTCCACTGGAGTTCGACCTCGTTCGGATACATGAAGCCTTCGACGGGAATTTGCACGTGTCTCCTTCTTACTGTCTTACTGCGAGCCTTTTTCTCGGACTAATCGAAATCTGTTCGCAGCTCTTATTTCGTTCCTACCAGTTTGCGTCAGAACTTCAGGCGTCCCTCCGGGACGCTTCATGTTTTGCCACTCACCCCGGCGCTGGAAGCGCCGGGCTACTATCAGACGCCCCTCCGGGGCGTGACTTAACTTATCGAACGGATCCGTCCATGCCGTTGTAGAAAACTTTTGCTCCTGTGGCCATGTGGGGCTTTAACACCTGCACCGTATGCGTTCTTAAGAATTCGTGAATCGGGTCTTTGGGATTCTTCAGGTCGGCGAGCTGGCGGGCGCCGGTGGGGCAGACCTCGCAGCAGGCGGTGGTTAATCCCTTGGTGATGCGGTGATAGCAGAGAGAACATTTTTCTGCTGTGTTGGTTTTGGGATTGATGAAACGGCAACCGTAGGGGCAGGCCTGCACGCAATAGCGGCAGCCTAGGCAATAGCTCTTGTCGACGAGCACGACGCCATCGGGCGTGACGAAGGTTGCGCCGACGGGACAGACCTGGGTGCAGGGAGACTCGGCACAGTGGTTACACAGTTTGGGGACGAAGAAATTCTTGCCGCCCACATCGTGATTGGGCGGGAAACCCTGCTCGCCGCCGTTCGGGGATTCGACCTCGGGCTTTTCAATCTTCCAGTCGGCGACGTGGTAGCGCTCGATCCAGGTGCGGTAATAGCCTTCGGGGACGTCGTTCTCTTCGGCACAGGCGCGGACACAACTGCCGCAGCCGATGCACTTGGGGATGTCGATGAGCATGCCCCACCAGTGGTCGGTCATTTGGTAGTTGGGGGAAGCTTCGGGCGTCCCGGCTTGAACGTATTGCCAGGCGACAGCGGCAGCGGGTAAGAGCATGAGCAGGCGACGGCGGGTGATGTCCATTATTTCTTCCTCTCCGTCGCGGGTGGCGTGTCTTCAATTTTGGGGCGGTGAGGTTGGTGGCAGGTGTCGCAGGCGAGGCCTCCGGAGTGATCCGCGGTGGCAACCTGGGGGAAGGCTTTGGGCTTGGCGCTATTGGCCTCGTGGCAGCGCGCACAGACCACGGCGGTGTCGAGTTTGGCGGGCTTCACGGAGGCGGGATCGTCGGCGTGCTTGGCTTGGGCTCCGTGGCAGGCTTCACAGGGGACGACGACATGCTTGCCCTGCTTTTTCTGATCGACCACGTCGGTATGGCAGGCCTCGCAGACATCGTGGCCGGCGAAGGCTGCTGGCCGGGCCGCGATCTCCGCGATGGCGGCGCCGCGATAGTGTCCGTACTGGCCAAAACTGTGGGGGACGACGAGGGCGCGCAGGCTGACGAAGGCAACTAAGGCGACGGCCATGACGACCGCGAGCCGGACGAGGTGTTCGATGTCCTTGAACAAGTTGATCTTTCTGCGCCGGACTCCGGGCGCTAGTTGCGCACAAAATTGCGCAATGCTCTTGAATAGCTGGGATTCGGTGGGGGAACGATGATTAGCGTCACACGGGCCTGTGATGGAGGTCACTGGGAAGACCCCGCCGGGATGGGCGATCCTCGTTGTCGTGCATGTAAGCCTAAGCATCGAATGGACTAAAATCACACCACCATGCGGACCGAGACGCTAGCGGCGGGCCTGTTGCTTACGGCTGTAATGGGCGTCGGAGTTTCCGCGCAGACGAAGAGTAGTCCCGAGAAGGGCAGTGAGGCGTGCGCGTCGTGTCACGCGGAAATCTACAAGTCTTATCAGAAGACCGTGATGGCGAGGGCGAGCGGAGTGGCCATGGACGGGCTGATTACGGGAGAGTTCACCCATAAGACGTCCGGCGTGCACTACAAGGTGTACGCACAGGACGGGCATGCGTGGATGAGTTACGAGCGCCCCAAGGAGAGCGGATTTCGGGGCCAGCGCGAGCTGCTGTATTACATCGGGTCGGGAGTGAAGGGGCGGACGTATCTGTTTTCAGTCGACGGATTTTTGTTTGAGGCTCCCATCAATTGGTACTCGCAGGAGGGGCAATGGAATATGGCGCCGGCGTATACGGAGGCGCGGCATAGTCCGATGAATCTTCCGGCGGTGGTGGATTGCGTGAATTGCCACGCCAGCGGATTGCAGGAGCCGATCGCGGGTACGGAGAGCGAGTATTCCGGGCGACCGTTTCTGTACGGCGGGATTACATGCGAGCGGTGTCATGGAGGGGGCGATGGACATGTGAATCCGACGAAGCTGTCACCGGACCGGCGCGACGCGATCTGCATGGAGTGTCACTTCGAGGGAACGGTGGCGCAACGGCAGCCGGGGAAGCAGGTGGAGCAGTTTCAGCCGGGGGAGCGGCTGTCGGATTACCTCCATTATTTTCTGCTCTCGGGAAATGATCCGCAGAAGCCGGAGGCGCTGAGTCAGTTTGAGGCGCTGTCGTTGAGCGAGTGCAAGCGGAAGTCGGGGGACAAGATGTGGTGTGGGAGTTGCCATGATCCGCATACGGAGCCAGCGCCGGCGGAGAAGGCGGCATACTACCGCGGCAAGTGCGTGGCCTGCCATGGCGAAGCGTTTGCGGCGAAGCATCATGCGGACAAGCCGGGTTGCACGTCGTGCCACATGCCAGGGTTGCCGAGCAAGGATGTGGCGCATACGGAAGGAACGGACCACCGCATTCGGAGGTATCCCAACGCGGAACCTCTGCCGCAACTGGAAGTGCGAGGGACGCCGGGGGCTCCGCTGGTGTCGTTTCCGGAGAGGGATGCGGCGCTGGCAACCACGCGGGATTTTGCGCTGGCATGGGAGGCGCTGACGCTGCGCGGGGTGGACGGAGCTCCGCAGAAAGCGAAGCAATATTTGGAGAAGGCGTTGAAGGAGCGGCCGGAGGATCCGGAGGTGCTGGGGGCTTTGGGTTTCGAGGAGCAGAAGAAGGGGCACGATCAGGAGGCGCGGGAGTTTTATGAACGAGCGTTGAAGATCGATCCGTTGCTGAATGACGCGGCTACGAATTTGGGGATCCTGGAGGCGAAGGCGGGGAATCTGCGGCGCGCGGTGGAGTTGTGGCAGGGAGCGTTTGCGAGAGTGCCGGAGCGAAGCGCGATTGGGGTCAATCTGGCGATGGCGTTCTGTGTGGCGGGGCAGAAGGAAGAGGCGCGGCAGTATGTGGAGCGGGTGCTGGCGTTTAATCCGGATTACTTGAAGGCGAAGTCGCTGCTGGTGCATTTGAAGGAGGATCCGGTGGAGTGCAAGCCGTGAGAGCTTGATTCCGTCTTCGTGGGGGATGTTGGGTGGGGTAGGGATGCTTCGACTCCGCAATGAGGATCGTTTCACGATCCTCATTGCTCCGCTCAGCATGACAGATTATTTGGGGCGTTTGTCTCTTTCTGGTGTCATGCTGAGCGGAGAACGAGCGGCGCTGAGGCGACGGTCGTTCGGAGTCGAAGCATCCCTACAGTCATCGACTCTTTCTTTGTCAGACGCCATCCACGGATACCATTCTGACGCCAGGTCGAGCCAATGTGGATTGCGGCGCACGATGAGGGCGACTTTCTTGGCGCGGGTCCATCCTTTGAGTTGCGTCTCGCGGGTTAGGGCTTTGTGGACGTCGTCGTAGGATTCCCAATAGAGCAGGCGGGTTACGTCGTAGCGGGCGGTGAATCCTTCGAAGTGATGGAACTTGTGCTGGAAGACGCGACGGTGAAGGTTGCCGCTCACGCCGATGTAGAGGGTGCCGGCGATGCTTCCCATGATGTAGGTGCAGTAGTAGCGGGGGTCTTGGGACATGGAGGTATGGTGTTACGTGTTGGGTTGGGTTTGCTGTGATGGATGTCACGGAAGGAGTGGGTGGTTCCCGGAATGGGACTTGTTGCGAGGGTAGGGATGCTTCGTCTGCGCGGGGAGGATCGCTTCGCTCTCCTCTCCGCTTCGCTCAGCATGACAGGGTTCGAGAGTTCGGGTGGGGTAGGGATGCTTCGACTCCGCAATGAGGATCGTTTCACGATCCTCATTGCTCCGCTCAGCATGACAACGAGAAAAGGAGTACTCAGCATGACAGAGGGAACTCTTTACGTAGATCGATTGCGGTTGGACTTCGCCATCAAGTAAGCGACTACTAGCGTTGCTAGGCAGGCAAGGCCGCTCCAGAGATTCACGATTGGGTAGAGCCAGGTTTGGATTAGGGCGATGCTGACGGCGATCAGGCCGATGATGGATCCCCATTTTCCGAGGGGGGAGCGCAGCGGGAGTGCGGCTAATTCTTCCGGCTTGCGACGACTGCGGAAGCTGATGTGTGCGGCTAGGGAGACTAGCCAGGAGAGGATCATTCCGGTGAAGGCGGCTCCGATGAGGTAGCGGAAGGCGTTTTCGGGAGCCCAGAGCGCGAGGGCCAGGGCGAAAAGGATTCCGAACGAAGAGATCAGGACTGCGAATTGGGGCGAGCCTTCGGGGTTGAGGTGTCCTAGGCGGGACGGGGCCCATCCGGTGCGGGCGAGGGAGAAGAGCATGCGCGAGGCGACGTAGAGTGTGGCGTTGGCTCCGGAGAGGGCGGCGGTGAGGACGACGAAGTTCATGATGCCGGCGGCGTGGGGAATTTTCACGGTGCGGAACGTGGTGACGAAGGGGCTCTCGGTGACGCCGGCGTGGTTCCAGGGCATGACGCCGAGCAGGATGACGATGGCTCCGACATAAACAAAGGTAAGCGTGAGGAAGGTTAGCCAGACGGCGCGGGGAGTTTCTTTGGAGGAGCGCGATTCGCCGGAGGTGACGGCGACCATTTCGACTCCGCCGAAGCTGTAGACGGCGAAGGTCAGGGCGATGAATGGGGACCAGACGCCTTTGGGAAAGAATCCGCCTTGCGCGTTGTATTGCGGAGTGACGCGGCCGCTGGTGAGCAACGCGGCGCCGATGACGATGAAGATGATGATGGTGGCGAGTTTGATCATGGAGAGCCAGAACTCGACGCGTCCGTAGGAGCCGACGCTGCGCAGGTTGATGGCGAGCAGCAGAGCGGCGAAAACCACAATCCAAAGGTAGGGGCGCACACCGGGAAACCAGGTTGCCATGTAGGTGGCGGCGGCGATCATTTCGGCGCCGATGGCGAGGGCGAGGCCGAGCCAGTATCCGGCGCGGGCGATGTATCCGGCGAACTGGTTGAGATAAAGATCGCCGTAAACTCCGAAACTTCCGGCAGCGGGATGGGCGCAGGCGAGTTCGCCGAGGGCCATGGCCACGGTCCAAGTGATGAAGGCGGCGGCGATGAAGCTGAGGATGGCGGCGGGCCCGGCGACTTCCATGGCGGCGCCGGAGCCGAGGAGGAGTCCGGTGCCGATGGAGCCTCCGACGGCGACCATGGCCATTTGTCCGGCGGAGAGCTGGTGGCGGAGGCCTTCTTCGTGGATGGGAGCCGACGGCATGCTGCACGTTAACAGAGTTTTGTGGGATCGCCAAAGTTGGTGGTGACTGCTAAGGGCATTTACCACTCAGGGCACGAAGGCACACGAAGGAATTCTTTCAGCGCGGGTGATTCGGGCGCTCTTGTGAAATCCCCACTTTTGCCGCAAAGGACGCGGCAAAAATGGGGCACCCGCTTGGTCGCACAAAGGGCGCGAAGAGAGTTCCTCCGATCAGAAACTGTAGCGCAGGCCGAATTGCATGACTCGCGGTTTGGTGAGAGTTTGCGTGAAGTCCCCCAACGATGGTTGGTAGAGCAGGTAGTTGCTCAAGGAACCGACGTCGAAGCGGACGGAGTTGGTCACGTTGAAGACGTCCCAGGAGAAACGCAACGCTTGCGATTCGGTGATGCTCCAGAGCTTGCCGACACTCATATCCATGCTGAAGTAGCCGGGGCCGCGAAGATTATTGCGCTGGCCGGATTCGCCGGGATAGGCAAAGCGAAAGGCGCTGGCGGCGGGCGGTCCGGATTGAAAAACATTGGGATCGCCGTTGCTGTCGATGAAGGAACCGGTGCGGGGAGCGGCTCCCAGAAGCACGGCTTTGCTGTCCTGCTGATAGTTCGTGGGGAAAGCATACGTCGAGATGCTAAAGGGAAAGCCGCTGGTCCAGCGGGCCAAGCCGGAGTATTGCCAACCGCCAAGAATGCCATCCACTAAACGGCTGGAACTTGCACCCCAACGCTTGCCGCGGCCGAAGGGCAGGTCCCAAACCCAGTTCGCGTTGAACTGGTGAGTGGTGTCGAAGTCGGAGACGGAGTAGAGGGCGCCGGGCGACCAGGCGTTGACGACTTGTCCACTGTAAGCGACCGCGGATCCGCTGCCGTTTTCGTACTCGTTGACGCGCTCGGCATTGGAATTCATATCCTGCGACTTGGAGTAGGTGTAATTGAAATCGAATTTCAGGCCTCCGACGTGGCGGCGCAACATAGCCTGCAAGGCGTTGTAGTTGCTGCTGCCGGTACTGCGCCAGGAGAACATGGAAGAGAACTGGTCGTCCCAATAGGCGTAGGGACCAAGCGTGGAGCAGGCAGGGAAACAGTAGGCGTCGAGCGATTGCAACGCGTAGGTTGCGTTGACGCCGTTGGCGTAATAGAGGTCGTAGATGTTCTGCGTAGCCGTGGGATTTGCGGGGATACCGGGAGCATAACCGGAAACGCCTCCGGGTCCCGCGGCGCCGGGAAAGAGATTTTCCCAGTAGGGGATGGTCTGCACGCTGCTCTCAGAGGTGTTGGCATTGGCCAGCTTCACCAGCGCGGTGGCGGCCTGATAGTAGGTCGTCTTGGACTGAGGATCGACCAGGTTCAGAGGCTGTGCCAGGTCGACCTCCTGCAGCAGGCGACGTCCGAGGCGCCCGACGTAGGCGAGTTCGAGAACAAATTGATTCGGCAACTCGCGAGTGATCGAAAAATCGAAGACGTGGGAGTAGGGAGTCTTCATGCCGCTGTCGATGCCCCATCCGATGGCGAAACTGCTGTTGGCGCCATTTCCCGGGGGAACGAAGGGAAATCCGCCGTAGGGTGCGGCTGGAAGTTCGGGCACCGGGCTTCCACCCGGAGTGATTGGGCAGGCGTTGCCGGTGGGCAGGGTGGTGAGGCTGACAAAACGAGAGACACAATCGGTAGTGGATACGCCGGCTGGATTGACGAGATAAGTCGTCAGGCCCAGCGAACCCTGGCGATCGAAGCTGTTCACGACGCCTTGTCCGAAGTGGTCGTAATAGATGCCGTAGCCACCACGGATCGAGCTTTTTCCGTGAGCGCCAAACACTTTCTTAACGAATCCTGAGTCGGCATTGGGGGAGTAGGCGAAGGCGAAACGTGGGGCGAAGTCTTTGTAGTCCCAGTTCCAGTAGGGCTGCTTCCCGTTGGCCTGGCCGCTGAGATCAAAGGAAATCAGGGGCCGGTAGGTTTGGCCCTGCAACATGGCAGCTCCGCGCCCTGCAAAAAACGAGTTGAGGCTGGGAGTGGGGGCAACTTGATTGCCCTGGGTTTCGTAGGGCGGTTGCAACAGCGTGTAGCGCAGCCCGAAGGTGAGCTGAAGATTGGGAGTGGCACGCCATGCGTCTTGTAGGTAGAGCTCGCCTTCGTTGGCTTTGAAGTGACGCGGTACCAAGTTGCCCGCGGGAACAAACTGGCCGGTCTTGTTCTGGTTGTACCAGGCCGAGATGGAGCCAAAGATGCCGGTCACATCGGAGATGGCGGCATCGTAGGAGAAGGCAAAGCTGGGGTCCACGGAAGGCAGGACTGCGCTGGTCGAAGGATCGAGGTCCTGTCCAGTGTTGGCGATGCCTCCGAAGGCAAGCCAGTCGGGATGAGTCTCGGGGTTGAGGAAGTTCTGCTCGTTGGAGAAGCGGTTGTTGTGGATGATGCGCCAGTTCCCGCCAAACTGGAGAGTGTGTTTGCCGTGGGTCCAGGTAACGTCATCGACCAGTTGATTGACGGGCACATTGACGTTGACGGTGCGCAGGAATGAGACCTGGTCCGACAGGTTGGTGAAGCTCACATTCGAGTAGGGATTTTGTCCCGCTGTCTGGACGCCCTGACGAATGAATGCATAACGCAGGTTATTGATGAGCCGGTCGTTGAGCACAGCGGTGTATCCGACGGCAATTCCTTTGCTGTTGTTGCGCTGGACTTCGCCCGGAGCCTGGCCGGGAAACTGAGCAGCGAACAACTCGCGATCGTTTTGCAGATTGCCGCGCACGAACAAGCGGTGGTTTCCATTTTGAGTCAGGTTGTAATCGAGCTTGAACAGATAGGTGTTCTGATTGGTGGGCTGCGGAGCGGCGAAGGTGTAGCCCAAGATGTTGAAGCCATCCGCGCTGCCGGAGGAATCGGTGTTGGAGGCGGGGAAGGCGGGAATGGGCGAGCCATTGGGGAGAGTGGTGCCGCCGTTCCATTGATTCATGATCGCCTGGCTTACTCCGTTTCCGGCGGGACAAGTGCCGCTGGAGAGGCAGCCCTGGTCGATGCTCTGAATGTCGGCAGGCTGCATGGTGACGAGCAGGTCGCCAGAGGGAACGAAGGGAGAGGAAGAGGACGTGACGCCGGGCGTTCCTAAAGCGCACTTGGCATCGAGACTGGGATTACAAACGTAGCTCACGATTCCCTGACGGAGATTTGCGCTGGGAACAGACTGAGTGACCTGTGTTGCCTCGCGGGAGCGCTGGCCTTCGCAGTTGGCAAAGAAGAAGAGACGGTTCTTGACGATCGGGCCGCCGACCGCCGCGCCAAAAGTGTTGCGAATTAACTGACCGGGTTTGTTGGGGAGTCCGCCCTGCAGTTCCGCGCGCTTGTTGAACCAGTCGTTGGCTGTGCCTGCGTTGGTGCGGTTGTATTCGTAGGCCGATCCGTGAAACTGGTTGGTCCCACTCTTGGTGACGAGCGAAACCTGAGCGCCCGAGGAGCGTCCGGAGTCTGCGTTCGAGTTTGTCGTGACCACGCGGAACTCTTCCAGGGAATCCATAGGGATGCGCAGGACGCCGGTGAAGGCGTCGCCGAGCAACTGGTCGTTGTTGTCGAGACCATCGACGGTGATGTTGGTCTGGTCGCTGCGGGCTCCGTTGACGGAGCCGCCGCGGGAGTCGGCACCGGTGTCGACTTGATTGCCCACGTAGGTGACTCCGGCCTGCAGGCTGAGGAGTTCGACGGCGTTGCGGCCTTCGGAGGGAATCTCAAGGATTTGCTTGGAGTCGAAGGGATTGCCGAGCGAGGCGTCGACGGTGTTGACGGCGGGGGCTTCGCCCTGGACGTCCACGGTGGTGGTGGCGGTGCCGACACGGAGCACAAAGTTTATGGTGGCGGGAGTATTGACCTGGAGAACGACGTTTTCTCTGCGGGTGGTGGTGAATCCGGCGGCGGCAACGGAAACGTTGTAGGTTCCGGGAGGAACCTGCAGAAGTTGATAGACGCCGCGATCGTCCGTTTTCTGAGTGCGGCTTAAGGCGATGGCGGGATCGTTGAGAACAACTTCGGCGCCGGCCACAACAGCGCCTTGAGGATCGGTGACCGTGCCACGGAGCGACGCGGTGGAGCTTTGCGACCAGGCGGTGGGAGCGGCGGCGATCAATAACACCAGCAGGACGACGAGAGTCGTGATTGCGCGGCGCACCGCTGATGAGCCAACGTGGGAAGAGCAGACGTTCGAAGTCCAACCGCTCGTCCAACCGCTCCTCGTGCATGATTCACAGAGTCGATGTTGGCATGCCATCATGAGTTCCTCCGGACATTCGTGTACCACGCGTTGCAAGAGCTTACTCCTTAGCCGGTGCTCGAATAATAGAGATTGTGCGTTACGAAAAGATTAAGAAACGGCGTGACTGCTGGTCACAGGCTGGTGACCTTGGGTCGCATAAATGGGCGTGCTTGTGCAGAACCAGCGACAGATTCGTGATCATCCCGATGAGTCCCAACACGTCGAGAGAATGTTTTTTGTCTTTGCAGGGGCGAGATTGATTTAGTTGCTGACTCGGCAGTTCTGCGATTCCGCAGTCAATCCTGGGTGTGAAGGCCAGGGCGGGGGTGACCTTCGTAATCGGGACGGGGCGTTACCGCATTGCTGCTCGGGAGGGGCGCTCCTAGAATCGGAGCAGGGTTTACTCCGCTTACTTTCGCATGCCTGAGATCACAAAACGACTGGACCGAGCCGAGATAGGGAAGCGCGTGGAGCGCGCGGAGAAGCTTTTGCAAAAAGGCAAGACCGCGGATGCTCTGGAAGAGTATCTGCTTGTCCTGAAGGACGATACGGAGAATGATATCGTTCGGCAACTGGCGGCGGACTTGTGCCTTTCGTTGAATCGCAATGCGGATGCGGTCAAGTTGTTGGGCGATTTGTTTGAGCGGCAGGTGGGGGTAGGAGACGCGACGCGCGCGAGCCTGACCTACAAGAAACTGGCACGGCATGGGAGTCCGACGTGGCAGCAGAAATTCCGCTTTGGCCAGTTGCTGGAAGGATCCAATAAGAAGCTGGCAGTGGGCACGTACGAAGCGGCGCTGTTGGATCTGGGAAAGTTGGGCAAGAAGAAGGAAACGGCCGAGCTGTTGGATCGGGTGGTGGCGCTGGAACCGACGCAGGCGAACCTGCAACGGGTGGCGGAACTGGCGTCGGAACTGGGAAATCGCAAGACGGCGGCGTCTTCGTTTCAGAAGATTGCGCAACTGGTGGCGGTCGAAGGAGGCGATCCGGCGCCATGGTACGAGAAGGCCTACCAGGAAGATGCTTCGGATCAGAGCATCGCGCTCGCTTATGGAAAGAGCTTGCTGGCGCAGGGGCAAGTGGGCGCGGCCATCTTCATTCTTGAACCGCAAATGAATTCCGGGGAAGTGACGGCGGCGTTGCGCGAGACCTATGCCGACGCGCTGGTGGCTGCGGGGCGCCATGCTGAGGCGGAGCCGCTGGTGTGGGCGCTGTTTGAGCAGAATCCGGGGCGGGTGCAGCAGGTGATCGCGCTGATCGGGAATTTGCTGGACGCCGAGAATGAGGATTCTGCGGTCGCGCTGGCGCGCAAGCTGGAACAATTCCAGCGGCGGCGCGGCGAGCGGCGGCAGTTTATCGCGATCATGGAGGACATTACGGCGGCGCGGCGAGCTTCGTCGCAGATGCTGGAGTTCCTGAGCGAACTGTATAACGCGTCGAATCGCGAGAATGATTACTGCCAGACTTTGCTGAAGTTGTTTGATTTGTATTGCAGCACCGGAGAGTTCGCCAAAGCCGCCGAGTGTTTGGATCGAGCGGCGGAGGTGGATCCTTATGAGTCGGGGCACCTGAAGCGGCTGGACATGCTGAAGGGCAAGGTGGAAGATGCGCGCTTTCGGGTGATCGCGTCGCGATTTACGTCCAGCACGAAGGCGGCGGAAGAACCGGCGCACGAGGAAGGGCCGACGCTGGGAGCTTCGACGCTGCAGGATCTGATGCTGCAGGCGGAAATCCTGGTGCAGTACGGGATGCGGAACAAGGCGGTGGAACGGCTGCAGAGGATTCAGGAACTGTTTCCGCGGGAAGAGGAACGGAACGAGGACTTGCAGCGGCTGTATCTGTCGGCAGGAGTGACGCCGCGGTATGCGGGGGCGGCGCCCTTGCCTCCAGCGGCGGCTCCGGTTCCGGCGGCTGTGGCCGCGGTTCCTGCGGCGCCTGTCCCTGATCCTGCGACCGATGTGCGGGCGTTCACGCGGGTGGCGGAGATTTCGCGCAAGTTGTATCACCAGGGCACGGCTCCGGCAGTGTTGAGCACGGCAGTACGAGAGATTGCCACGCACTGGGAAGCGTCGCGCTGCATTGCGGCGATGGGGAAGGCGGGATCGTCACCGACGGCGGTGGAAGAGTTTTGTGCCGAGGGTTTGAAGAAATCGAGTTCTGGGTCGATTGCGGAGTTGGTGGCGTGCCTGCACAAGGCGGTGGACGGGCATGATCCGCTGGCGATTGAGGATGCGGCGAAGGCGGTCGCATTGCAGTCGGCGCGGAAGGCAGCGGTGGAGATGGGGGCGGCGTCGGTGCTGGCGATTCCGCTGAGCGATGGGGAAGAAATTGTCGGCATGCTGGTGCTGGTCCACAATCGTCCGAGGGCGTGGGCACAGGGGGACATGGTGGTGCTGAAGACGCTGGCCGAGCAGATGGTGATCGCGCTGAATAACGCGGGGCTGCGGCGGCTGGTGAAGAATCTTTCGGTGACGGATGAGAAATCGGGGCTGTTGAAGCGGGCGTCCTATATCGATCTGCTGCTGGCGGAGAGCAAGCGGGCGAGCCAGAATGCGTCGTCGTTGTCGGTGCTGCTGCTGCAGTTCGGCAAGAGCGCGGCCATGATCAAGGAATATGGCGAGGCCGAAGTGCAGGCGATGATGGCGAAGGCGGGCCAGTTGATTGCCGCGAACATCCGCACGAATGATCTGGCGTTCCGCTACGATACGACGACGATTGCGATCCTGCTGGGGGAGACCGCCGAGAAAGAAGCTCTGCTGGCGGTAGAGAAGCTGCGCAAGATTGTGTCAGCCGTGCGGCTTCCGGCGAAGGGTGAGAATGCCGAAGGGCCGACGGCGCAGTTTTCCGCGGGACTGGCGGAGGCGGTGATTCGCACGGAATTTGATCCGGTCGACGTGGTCACGGAAGTGATCAATCGCGTGGAACATGCGCTGGGGCAGGGGATGGCGCAGGGGCCGGGAAAGATCGTCGCGCTGCCGGCGGTGCTGGCTGCGGGGGCAGTGGCGTAGTTATTGAGTCATTGAGTGATTGGGCCATTGGGCGATTGAGTCATTGAATCGATAACTGAATCTCTCAGGATTCAAATCGCCCCCGTTCACTTCACGACGATCCTTCTGTATTTTCCAGAAACTGCACCACACTCAAGNNCAGGTTTTTCGTTCAAGCGCAGATACACGCCGAGTTGGGCGCGGTGATGCACCACGTGATTCATGAACATCTCGCGATAGGCCAGAAATCGTGAGCCCTCGAAAATCGTCTTGCCTTGAAAGCTTAGCTTCCAGTGTTCCTTCCAGGCTTCATCCTTCGTAGCTTGCAGAGCGGCGCGCACCTTTGCCGATTCCTCGTCGAAAGCTTTTACCAGTTGAGCGGAAGACTCGAAGGGCAACGGTTTGATGCTGCTCTTGGAAAAGTCGAGCTCGGGTGTAGTCAGGATGATGAGGCCGAATCCGGCAAGCTGCGCGACGTGTGGCGCCAGTTTGCCCAGCGGCATTGACTTGGGGTGAGGCGCAAAGTCTTTCTTGTCGGCGGGGACGCGTTCGAGGGTGGTGCGCGTCTTTTTGTTCTCTTCGTCAAGTTCGAGCAGCAGCAGTTCGCTAATGGACATGAGTCTCTCCCTTGAGCCAGTATAAATGCCGGCTGCTGGCCAGGTGCGGTCGATTGCGTTTTTGGTGCGCGCGAGATTCTTCGCTTCGCCTGAAGAACGGCTCCGCTCAGAATGACGCCAGCAGTTTGGCTCGCCTTTTATGCTCACTCGCCACGCGCGGGCCGCGTAGTGGAGAATCTTGCGGGCCGCTGCTAAACTAACGAGTTTGGTTGATCGATTCTGATCGGTCTGGCCGGAGTTCTGCCGGGAAAATCATGTTGAAGCCAGGTGACATCGCTATCGTCAGTGGGGCGCGTACGCCCTTTGGCCGCTATTGCGG
>PMUM01000152.1 GCA_003166855.1 Acidobacteriaceae bacterium
GGCGGGACGCCGGCGCTACGTCACGCTACAGGAATTACCTGAGCGGAAGTTTGCGCGGACGGGTTGACAATCGTTCTTGGGAAGAAAATTCATATGGGAGATGAACGATGACAAAGGATCCTGTTTGCGGAATGAACGTTGACGAAAATAATGCGCAATATCAGACGCAGTACGGCGGGAAGAAGTACAGCTTCTGCTCGCAGGACTGCAAGACGAAGTTCGAGAAGCAGCCGGAGCAGTACGCGCGATCGGCTGCTTAGATCACAAGAAGAAAAAATAGCCCCGGACGAATGCGTCCGGNNTGCTCCCAGACGTCGTTGCCGAAGATGGGGTAGAGGCCTTGAGAGATGGGGCTGTCCTGATTGGGAGTGCTGATGATTTGCACTTCGCCGGTGGACTTGCCGGCGAGCCAGACCCATCCGCTGCCGAATTGCTTGGTGCCGGCGTCGTTGAATTTGGTTTGGAAATCTTTGAAGTTGCCGAAGGTTTTGGTGATCGCATCGGCGATGGGGCCGGTGGGATCGCCGCCGCCTTTGGGCTTCATGATCTTCCAGAACATGGTGTGGTTGACGTGGCCTCCGCCATTGTTGCGGACGGCGGCGCGGATGTCCTCGGGGATGGCGTTGAGGTCGCGGATGAGATCTTCTGCGGTCTTGCCGGCGAGGTCGGGATGCTTTTCGATGGCGGCGTTCAGATTTTTCACATAGGCGCCGTGGTGCATGTCGTGGTGCAGGGTCATCGTCTGCTTATCGATGATCGGTTCTAGCGCATCGTATGCGTAGGGGAGTGCTGGTAATTCGTGAGCCATGATTGGTCCTCCAAGGTTGAGATGATGGGAAGCGGATTTTCGATGCAAGTTTGGGTGGAATGATTATATCGCTTTGCGATGGGATGCAGAGGAGGGGGTAGGGATGCTTCGACTGCGCGGGGAGGATCGCTGCGCTCTCCTCACCGCTTCGCTCAGCATGACAATTTCGTGGCCGTTCCGCTCGGCTTCGCCTTCGCGGGACGGCCGAGGCGGCCATCCCCACATGAGTTCATTTGCGGCCGTCCCCACATGGGTCGTTTACATCAGTTTATTTGCGGCCGAGGAGGCGGATTCTTGAGGTGAAGGCGCGGCCCTGGCAGGCGGTGAAGGTGGGCGCGGGGTGGGAGATGGGGTCGATCGTGCTGTTGACGACGTAGGGATTGCAGCGTCCGGTGATGTTGTCGAAGCCGCCGCGGATGGCGAGGTAGTAGCCGAGAAGGTGGAAGCGTTTTTCGGGCTGGAGGTTGAGGGAGAGGTAGGAGGGAAAGCGTTCGGCGCCGGGTGTGCTGATGAGTTCCTGCTGGTTGTTGTAGAGGTTGAAGGGGAATCCGGTGCGGGCTTCCAGGGAGTAGGCGATTTCGAGTTGATGGATGATGGGCAGTTTGAAGAAGGGAAAGTATCCCCAGGAGAGGAAGCGGTTGGGAGTGTCCCAGGGATAGGGGCCGGGTTCCTGGGGGCTAAGGATGGGGTTATCGACGTTGAAGTCGAGGGCTTGATTGGAGCGGGTGCTGGAGCGGGTGTAGGAGCCCATCAGCATGTAGCTTTCGCGGAAGTTGTGGCGAAGGGAGATTTGGAAGGCGTCGTAACGGTCGTTGCGCGTGTTTTCGAGGATGAAGTTGCCGCTGGCGGTATTGTTGAGAGTGTCGTAGACGAATCCGTGATTGCCGCGGCGTTGCTGGAACTCGGCTTTCATGTAGATGGCGGCGGGGAGTTTCTTCTCGAGGGCGACGCTCCAGTTGAGGAAGCGCGGAACTTCGAGCGTGTTGTTGTTGACGGTGAAAGTGGTGAGGACGGGGCCGGTGGTGGTGACGCATCCGGTGGTGGCGGTGCAGTTGGGATCGACGGAGTAGAAGGTGTCTTGGCGCGTGCCGGCGTAGGGGCGGGCGATGAGGTAGATGGGCGTGCCGTCGTAGACAAGGCCGATGCCGGCGGAAAATTTGGTGTTGCCGGAAGCGTCGAGGACGTAAGTTCCGGCGAGGCGGGGAGAGGCTACGAAGTGGCGGACGATGGCGTCATGGTCGAGGCGGATGCCGGGTTCGATGAGCAGGCGGTCGGTGATGCTCCAGCGATCTTCGGCGTAGACGCTGATTTCGGTGTTGTATTGCTCGTGCAGGGGCGCGGGGCCGAAGGTGGAGTAGCGGGTGCAGGGAAAGCTGGAGTCCTGGGGCGCCGTGAGGCAGAGGTCAGGTGACGTTGAGGGCTGCGTGTTGTCTCCACTGAGGAACGAAATCTGCTGGCGCTCGAACGTGGCGTTATAGGAAATGCGGTCGAGATCCATTCCGACTTTGAAGTCGTGACGGCCGTGCCAGTGATGCGAGGGGAGGAAGAGGTTGGAGAGAATTTGCCAGCGGCTGGCGTTGGTTTGGTTTGCGAAGTAGAAGCTGCCGCCAGCGGTGTTGGGATTGATGAAGTAGGGAAGGGGTCCGTAGGGAGTGAGCTGGGCGTCGTACTCGGCGTAGGCGAATCCGGTTTCGAGAAGTTGGCCTCCGGCGAAATAATGCTGGTCTTTGAGGCTGCCAAAGTAGGCGGATTCGACATCTTTGGGATTCGACAGCTGCGGCATCTGCGGCGAGAGGAAGGCGTACTGGTCATGCAGATGGTTCAGGAGAAAGCTGGCGGTGAAAATGTTGCGGCTGGTGAGGTTGGACTGGAGTTTGGTGAGATCGCCGACGCGGATCGCGTGATCGTTGTCAG
>PMUM01000461.1 GCA_003166855.1 Acidobacteriaceae bacterium
CCGCTACTTGCACCCCGGGCTGCTAGGGAAGCGTGAGCATCCCGAGCACCCCTATGATTCGAATGTTGTCTCCACGCATCTAACCGACGCCCGAGCGTTCTTGAAACGGATTCCTCGGCGCTACGACTTGATACTGTTTGGGTTGTTGGATTCACATACACAGCTCTCCGACTACTCCAATATGCGTATAGATAATTTTGTTTACACGATGGAGTCATTCAAGGAGGCCCGGGAGCATTTCAACCCCGGCGGTGTCTTATTCGTAAAGTTCGCTGTGGATCGCCCGTGGATGGGCCGCCGCTTCTCAGAGATGTTGCAGCAGACTTTTGGCAAGCCCCCGCTGGTATTCTATGCCGGGTCCAGCTACACCCCCGCGGCAGTTTGCTTTGCAATCTCCTCGTCTGGAGCGATCGACAGCGTCTTGGAGTCGGATGCCCGTTTGTCTGATTTCGTATTCCGCAATCGTTTCGCAATAGAATCTGACGTAGTTCCCGTCACAACGGATGACTGGCCCTACCTCTATCAGCGCGATAGAAGCATACCTCGTACTTATCTTGCTCTCGGAGTTCTTGTTGTTTTGGTGACGCTGGTCCTTTATTCAAGAATTCCAAAACTTGGTCGGCAGACTCCGTCACTTTTCTACTTCAGCATGGGCGCCGGATTCATGCTTCTGGAGACACAGGTGATCAGTCGCTTAGCCTTATATTTCGGCACGACTTGGCAAGTGAACGGAATCGTCATTTCTGTTTTGTTAACTGCGCTGTTGATTGCGAACCTAGTTGTAGGCCTGTTGCGGAACACTAAGCCGCGGCTCTGGGTTGTTATACCCCTGCTCGCAGGATTGATCGCTGCCGCTTGCGTTCCGTTCAGTCGGATACCGGGCAGGCCTGCCGTTGTGGGGATGCTGCTCGCAGTCGTCTTTTTTATACCTGTAATTTTTGCCGGCTTACTGTTTTCCTTGGAGTTCCGTGAAGAATCATCTCCGAGCGCTGCACTCGGCGCTAATGTGCTTGGAGCCGTGGTCGGTGGCTTGATGGAGAATCTCTCTTTGCTCCTGGGCATGCACGCACTTCTCCCGATTACAATTGGAGTATATTGCGCAGCCGCGATTGCATTGTGTCTCCGCCGCGGCAGATAGTGACGTTCTGCCTTCATCAGGCGGGTGGCCCACTCAAGCCCGGTTTTGCCTTGAGTGGGGATGTCCGCGTGCTGCCGGGTAACCCGCGCGTTTTGCTAAAGGGGCGCGTAGCCGGTCGAGGTCCGATCTCCGCGTCAGAACTTTTCCACAGCCAAAATCGGATTCTCTGTGACATCCAACCTTGACCCTAGCCAGCAAAAGCGCACAATAGTAGCGTGCGCATTTGCACCGCAGAATCGTCCGGTTTAAGCTCCGAGCCCCGGGCCGCAAAGCGGTCCAGCTAAGTCCTCATTCCGGGATATTTTGCGTGTAAGTCATTCTTTGACAATATTTTGCGAAGCACACTGGCGATCTGCATCGCGCAACTCGCTTGGAATCAGGATTTTGCGGAATCCAGTCTGAAAAAATGTTCCCCTTTAGACGGGCAAATGCTCCGCTAAGTCCTTATTCTGGAATATTTTGCATATAAGTTCCTTGTTTTGAAGATTTTGCGCGGAACAGCAGGGATCATGATGATTATGCACTTGACACACAAACGCGTTTATGGCATGATTCTTTCAGGTGAGAGCTATGAACCTGATAGACGTAACAAAGTCGCTGGGAACCGAAGATCAGTGCTTGGATTTCCTAGAGCGGATGCGCTGGCCCAATGGCATTCGTTGCCCGCTGTGCGGCGCTGACAAGATTTCACGCATCACCCGCAAGACGGTATCGAAGAACAAGCGGGATCGCTTTTACGCTTGCCTAGAATCCACCTGCAAACACCGTTTCAGCGCGACTGCTGGCACGGTGTTTCATCGTTCACACCTTCCCCTGACAAAATGGTTCATGGCGACTGCGATTGTGATGGACGCGAAAAAAGGCGTCTCCGCCTTGCAATTACAGCAACACCTGGGGATCGGCTCTTATCGAACCGCGTGGTACATGGTGCATCGCATCCGCAAAGCGATGGTCGATCTTTTCCCTACTAAGCTTTCAGGCATCGTGGAAGTGGACGAAACGTATATCGGCGGCAAAGCCAAGCGGCGGGGCAAGAGGCGAGATGGTCGCACGACTTGGCGTGAGAAGAAAGACATGGTGATTGGTATGCGTGAGCGCGGAGGCCGCGTGCGTTTCTTCCATGTCCCGAACCTGAAAGCCGACACAATGAAGAAGCTTGTGGACCGTCACATCGGAGTCAACACGAAGCGCATTATGACGGATTCAGCGATGATCTACGACTTCGCACTAGATGAGACTTTCAAGAAAAAGCATCACGCCGTGAACCACAACCGCGAGTGGGTAATACCGGGCGATATAGACGTTCACACAAACACGATTGAATCCGCGTTTTCGCTGCTCAAGCGAGGCATCATAGGCTCATTCCATCGCGTGAGCATAAAGCACCTGCATCGCTATCTAGCGGAGTTTGAGAACCGATTCAATCTTCGGAATGCAGAGAATCGCTTTGAGCAGACGGTGACCCGAATGCTTTCCTCGGAGCCGATGGAGTACCGCGAACTTACCGCCGATCCGGTTGAGGCTTAGACGGCGGTATTATTGTCGCTGAGGTTTTCTTCTCCCCCGTCTTGAGCGTTTCGCGCTTAGCTGGCTTCTGCTCTAGGAGCCTGCCCACAAGAGCCTCGAATTTCTGCTTATCGACCTTCATGCCCTCACAATACCACACACCCCCAACCCCGACTTTTTCCACAGCCATCCACAGGTAATCCTCGTCATTTTGTGCAGAAACGAATACTTCATGCGTTGACAACTATTCATATCTCTGTTTTACTCGAATCGTAGGAGGCAGAAATGACAGACATGAATGATGCCAAGCGTCTGATTCTGGCGGACTGGGAAAAGAAGCGCGACGATCTAGACGTTCTCATATCTGCGCTGCGCAGGGAACTCGGTATGTCGACGGACAGTATGATTCCCGATCCCGTTGTCGTATCACAAACGTCTACCGCGCCCGTCAGGGTGGAGGATGTTGTCACTCCCGGAGATTTTTTCGGGATGAGCCAGGTTAGCGCGGCCAAAGAATTTCTGACGCGGCTTAATAAGCGCACCGCCACGCTAAACGAAATTGGGTCCGCCCTGTATCGCGGAAAATGCACCAGTTCTCCTCTTGAAGAGAAGAGTCTTAAAAACCTAAGCAGTCTCCTGAGTCGCTCTGAGGAGTTCATTTCGGTAGCGAAGAGTCGATGGGGGCTTAGCGAGTGGTATCCGAATCGCGCCAAGAAGTCTCGGAAGGGGAATGGCGGCGAAGGATCACCACAGGCTAAGCCAGAGGAAGAGGAAGCGACTGCATGAAGCGCCTTTTGGCGGGCAGAGGACCATCATGACCAGAAGAGAAGTAGCTCGACTTCATCGTAGCCTCACCGTGAAGTCGGGCGATAACACGAAGGCCCCAGTCAGGATTCTGTAGGAGGAAGCACTGGCTAGGGCCGTGGTGAGTATTCAGTTCTTGCCCCAACCGGAGGGCGACTAGCTGGCTGCTAGAACCCGCCTTATAAGCGGGAGTTCCTTCATTGGAACGGGGTCCGATCCCCCCGCCCTCCGCCATTTTATCACCGCGTGCATCGTCTCACGAGGAAAATGTGGCCGAGAAAGCGCCAGATCGTATCTGGCTACACGAACTGTCGGATCTACTCGCATGGTACGAGGACAACTTATGCGCCGTGGGAGCGCGTGACCCTCGCGATCATTTCGTCAAATTCACCCCTGAACGCTTCCCCCACCTCATAAAATTGCACCGCAAAGGCTCGAATAAGGAAGTAAAGAGCCCGCAGAAGCAAGTGATTGCGATCAGGGAGAAAAAAAGGGGAAATGCTGACTTCGGCGGATATGAGTGCGAACGTGCACAAACGTTCCCTTGGATTCTGCCAGCGATCCTGCGGCCAACGAAAATCTTGGAATTGATCGCGCAGCCGCTAATAGGGGCTGAAAAGACGGGGGACGTGCTTTACGTGAAGGAATTCGAAAATACGCAGAGGCGGTATCGCTTCAAGATTGTCGTTTGCAGGAAAGTTGCACCGAAGTTATTGGTTCCCGTTACATGTCATCCGCGGGAACACGCCCGATATTCACCTACGCAATACAAGCAGGTATGGCCTTAAATGGCAAAGGCCGCTTTCGCGGCCTTTTTGCCTCTCATTTTACCCAGAGGCTGCGGGGAAAGCCGGTAGCGAACCGGCAGAAGCCTTTACAGCACTCCTAAGATGCATCTCGACGGAAAAGGTTGCAAGTACCTCTTCAGTCACTAGTGTTACCCTAATCAATAAGATTACTTTCGGCACAAAAAGGACTCAGCCCTGTCACGGCTGTCAAATATCTTTGCACGATGGGTAAATGTGTGTCAAGTGCATAATCATCGGGATCATAAACCCGTAACTCCTTTAACTGGAATATTTTACGCCGATCGATCAAAAAAAACCTGCATGCGGGCAGGCGGAGGTTGCAGGTTACGCCGAGCGCAACTAAATTAGGTGCGAGAGTTTGGAGCCGAACATGAAAACGCCCGAACCGGTGCAATCTGCCTCCGCAATCATCGACGCCAGGATCAGGGAACTTGGGGACTGGCGCGGGGATATGCTCGCGAGAGTGCGCGAGATCATTCGCGCGGCAGACCCTGAGATCGTCGAAGAGTGGAAGTGGGTCAAGCCGACATCGCCGGGGACTCCCGTCTTTTCCCACGGCGGCATCGTCTGCACGGGAGAGACGCACAAGAGCGTCTTCAAGATGACATTTGCCAAGGGAGCTGCGTTGAAGGACCCTAAACGTCTATTCAACTCCAGCCTCGACGGCAACGTCAGGCGCGCCATCGACCTTCACGAAGGCGACCAGATCAATGAGGCGGCCTTGAAGGATCTCATCCGCGCTGCCGTGGCGCTCAATCTCAAGGGCAAGAACCAAACGAAGCCCAAGCCGAAGTCCAAGCCGAAGCCCCGGCGACCGAGCAGCAGGTAACATCCCCACCCCTTCGACAAACTCAGGGCAGGTTCTAAATTTCGCAAAGAACGCGAAATTTAGAATGAGGCACCCGGCATCCTATTCAGGCCCGGCGCCAGATGCGGTCGTGTCTCCACGTGTGAATCGGGACGGTTGAGGGCGGTACCCGTTACGAGTTCGCAGCTTGTATTTCTTGAGTTGATCGCCTACGAGCCTCACTGTGATGGCTCGCCAGCCGGTGTTGGCATTGGGCTTCGGGTAGTAGCTCAGCGAGTAGAGATGTGCCAAATCGTCGCGGACGGACGCGAATGCCCGGTGTTCGTCTTTCCAGTCTTTGGCGAAGTAGGCTTTGCCACCCGTGGCGGCGGTCATTCGATCAAAGACCGCGGTGGATACCGGTTCCAATCTTGCTTTCTGTGTGCTGATCATGTAGATGGAAACTCCGGCCGACTGGGCAAATTCAGCGACGTCCTCGGGTGGTACTACGCTGGAATTGTCCGGCCCGTTCGAGAACACCACTACGACTTTCCTGCCCGTATTTTGAGCCGCGTCTTTCAGCGTCAGCAGGAGCGCGTTGTAAAGCGCTGCCTCATCTCCTGCCACAGTCGAGCGCACGGCCTGCACGACTTGGGTACGGTCGGCAGTAAGGGGTGCGACGCGAGACAGATCGCGGCTGTAGGAATAGAGCGCGATCCTGTCCGCGGTTTCGAGCGATCGAATGAACTCGGTGATCGCGTCTTGCGCAAACACGAAACCACGGTACATGTAGTTGCTGGTGTCAAACAGGACGAACACATTAGATCCTCTGACCTGAGCATCGAATGTCGACGCGCCGTCAGTAGACCGGTCGTCCAGGTCACCGGACGATGCTGACGAATCCTGTTCTGCCAATTCTCTGAGACTGCGGGCCGGTTCATTGCCCTCCGCAAAGGTCGCTGTCTTTTCCAGAATTCCATCCTCAGAGATGGCAAAATCTTTCGGGCGGAGTCCTGTAATGTACCGTCCATTCTTGTCCGTCACTGCCACGTTGAGCTGGACCATGTTCACCACAACGTGAAAGTCCGGGCTCTCCTGAGCCTCCATGTCTGGTACATCTCCTAGAGCGAACCCCAGCGGAATGAGAATCAACGGAAGTAATTTCCTTATCATAGTTTCAAGGTTCCTACTCTGCGGCTCGCGTGGGGCCGCTGAATTGCAAAACTGGTGCTCGATCGCAACGCACACCTCAAGGCCGAGCGGCGCCTCTTTTCAGCGGCGTCAACTTGCCCTCTTGGAACTCGGCTCCCGTTTCATGCATCGCCCGAAGGAGTTCCGGCCAATCCTCAAAGTCAGTCGCGAAAATCTTCTCCACCAACTTTCGAGTCAGCTGCGGCACGAAGTGGTTCAACATGACGGGCGAGTATCCTCCTTCATCGGCCAGGCGCGCCCAGTACAAATTCGGAGAGTCCCAGGATTCCGCCAGAAAACGGCTGGAATACCCAGCGAGTGGTGGCATGGGCATCATGTTCAGGAGTTCGGGACCGTAGTTCTGAGCCAGACTGGGATGCGGCGTGCCGAAATCACGCGACAAGCGATTCCAGTCAGCCTGTTCGGGGTGCAGCCGACACAGCTCTTCAAGTTCCTGAGTGGCAGTTCCACCCACACCCGGTTGTGCCGGATACTGTCGCCGAAACTCCGCCGCCAGATAGAAGGTGTCCGCTGGCATCATTTGAGGAAGCATTTCTGACACGCGACCCGCGCGCAGAGCCTCCTCGACCTGTCTTGATCGCTGCGGAAGTAACCGAGCCGACAGAATAATCAAGACCTTGTTTCGCAATACCTCGTCCTTTGCCGAAGCGGTCAGGAGTTCTTCGCCACTGCGCTGATAGAGAGCGATGGCATGAAGCTCCAGTGGGCTGACGTCCCACCAGCGGGGAATGGTCGCGCTGGCCAGCAGTTCCGGCGTCAACTCCTTCCAGATAAGCGCCTGAACACTGTCCGGCGAAATGAAATCCTGTTCAAGATCGGCCAAGGCGTAGGGGAGATCGGCAAGCGAGCCGACGAAATGGGCGCCTCCGCCCGCCGGAGAACCCTGGCCCAGGAGTTCCGGAGCCTGCCAGAGTGTCTTCATTCCACCGACCGTCTCTCCGGCAAAGTCATGGGAGCGGACGAAGAGCGGATTATTGTGCAGCGCCTGCGCACCCGGCGGCTCGTAGTATGCATAGTTCAAGCCAACGAGAGTATCTCTGAGAAACGATGCGAGCTCACCGCGCGCCTCGTCAATTTGCGCCGGTGAAGCTGTCGGCGACTTGAGGACTTTAGGTATGTCGGCCCGCATTTCGACATCGGTGTGATGATTGTTGTAGATTCCTGCCGCCCATTCTGATCTCTCGCCGTTCGTGAAGATTGGCCGTGGCATCTCAAATTCTCTGGTCTGGCCAGCCAATTGGATCAAGTACCCGGCCGGCTGTTTCCCATGCGCCTTTTCGGCCAATGCATCCCCCAGCGTCAACAGTGTGTCGAGCGAGACTAGTCTCTGGTCGTCCAGCACGGAGCGGATCCTGGTGGCGAGTTCGCGATGAATCTGCTTTCCCTCTGCAGTATTCTGCCGAGGACCCGCCAGCAGTTCGATGATTTCGTCCTGCGAAGGTCGAGCCTTGTNNATAGCTCGGCCACGGACGTTCGCCCTGAGTCGTACAGTTGGGCGGCTGATCGAATCGTGGCGAAAGGACTGATCACGTGCTGAAACGACTCGTCCAGGTGCGCGTTTGAAATTTGTCCCTGTCGGGCCAGAATCTGCCAGATTCCTACGCTAGCCTGAAAGGTGCCGAACGCGTTTCCGCGCACAGCCATGGGCACCTTGTTCAGTCCTTGAGCGACGTCAAGAAACAGCGCGATCGACTGGTCGCTTAATTCCGGAAACTCGGAAAAGATTCGGTACTGATCGCTGAATTCCTCGAACTTCCGTGCCAGCAAGCGGACCGTCTCAGCTGACAGGCGATTTCCCGAAGATCGTCTATGGTCAATTTCACTGATCGCCATGTACATCTGCAGCGGGCCGATGTCGGTGGGTAGCCGTGAATAGGCGAACATCATTTGTACAAGCTGATCCGGACCGGTCAGGTTGGAAGCTTGTTTTCCCACTTTGCGAGCAAGGCTCGAACTGTGCCATTGGAGAAGGATGTCCTTCCAAAGATCCAGACCCCCGGGTACGATCGGCTCACCGTTGTCCTCAAACTGAAGTCGACTGACAAGAAGCAATAGCGCAGGATTCGGTCGAAAGGAACCTCTTGTGGCGGGCGAGGATGGATCAGGGACGCGTAGTCCCGCGTAAAAGGGCCGCAGTCGGTGCGGGTCGGTAAAATAGGCCTGCCGAATTCCATTCACTCGTGAAAGCACGTCGAAATAGGCGGCCAGCCAACCCTTGTCCCTGGCAAGTAACTTCGAGACAAACGCGGCGGGCAACGCCGGGCTCGCTCCAACCAGGTCCTTCCATGCAGCGTCCGCGGGCGCTCCACCGGGTACGTTGACTCGGCCCGCGCTGACGCAGAGGCCCCTTCCATAAAAATCAAGGACCGCGGCGTAGGGAAGCAACTTCCCGAGCCCAATCGATTGCCGCAAATAGGTCCTGGTTTCGGGGTCGAGCCGAGAGAGGGCCCAATACAGGCGCGCGACTGCTGGGTCGGTCAGGATCGTGTCGAGCAAGTCTCTGCTGTTTTCTTTGTAGTTCTTCGCGCTCGCCGTGGTCCAATCACCTTCGGCAAAGATTACTGGTAAGGGGGAAGAGAGGAACGGGTACTCGAAGGGTTTCCCCCCTTGCAGCGTCCGCTCCAGTTCGGGAAGAGGAAATCCAGAATCGATGGCCAGGAAAGCCCTTTCGGGATCTGCCGTCTGCAAGGATGTTCCAGGACTACCGCAATCTGACCGGGCTCGATAACCGAGGATTTGCAGTAGAGGTTTCGCATCGTCACAATTGGTGACACGAATCACCATCCCACTGCCAGCGGCCAAAGCCGCCAGTTCCCGGGCCTGTACGACGTATCGCCGCAGCAGGATCAAGAACTCAGTGGGGTGAGCGATCTCATAGCCCTCGATGAACACATTTCTGCTCAGCAACGGCAGAACTTCGTCAGGCGCGATCTTTTGGCTGATCCCGGCCATCCGAAGAAAGGATCGCTGCGGGCCTGGGATTACGGCCTGCGGTTGAGCCGAGAGTGTCCCGTTTTCTGAAGACAGGGCGACGGCCGAGTTGGAATGCGTCGAATCAACGGCCGGGGGCAGTTCACTGCTACCTGCGAACAAATCGCAGTGCAAGAGAGAAAGCACGATCAAGGCGGACAGGCAAACAGGAGGTTTCACGGCTGGATTCCCCTCGGAGCGTGCGAGACTTCACGTTACCTGGAATCTACTGAGGAAGGCAGGGGATGTCTTCCATTCGCGAGACCGAAATGTCGAACTAGGTTTGGTGAAACCGCGCTTTGCTCCAGAATTTCGATGTGGGCAAAATACCTCATATTTCGCGATGATCCAAGCTGTTTTTTTGGATTTCTTGAGAATCGGGCCTCCGGAGCAAAATAGTGCCCGGACACCCTTGGTCCGTCAAAACCGATGAGTCCGTGAAAAGTCACCATTCCGAATGGTTTATCGGCATAGTAGGAGCTATCCAGAATCGGAGTTTACGGAAACTCAATTCGTGGATTTTGGCAACCAGCGTTGCTGCCGAGTTTGCAATTCTACGCAAACAAATAGAAGTTTCGTGAGACGAAGTTAGGAGCCAGGAACGCCGAGCGTCCCGCGAATCACGGTGACTGATGCCGCGGGCAGGTTATATTTCGTGCCTTGCCCAGCATTTAGCGTTGATGTGGCGGTCGGACCATCGGGCTCAGCGTGACCCTTTTTTCGATCCGGATGCCACTGGTATTGCTCCCTTCCGAATGTGATCATCGTGACCCTTCCCGCGAACGAAGTGTCCCGATTGGCATCGGAATCGTGGAATGTAACCTCCACTGGATGGGAATGATCGTGGTCCTTGTTGACGAGCAAAAGGGACCATTGACCGTCGGGGCGGTGGAGAGCATAAGCCGTCACGAGCACGTGACCCTGGGAATCTTTCAGGTCGCTCACAGCGCGATAGAGAAGATGTTCCGCATCTTTCGGCTGGGCCCATTCCTGAGTGAGGAGCCTGGCGGCAAAAAACTGCGATGTCGGCTGCAGGATCTGATACTGATCATCGACCATGAACAGGTGATACGTTCCCCAACTGTTCGGGCAGATGGGATGAGGCGGAGAATAGGACAAGTCATGGTAATAGTGGGTGGATTGGCCTCCGGCAGTGAGAAATCCGGCGAAGGAATCAGCGAGCCAAAGCGCGCCAAAGATCTCGACCGAAGCCTCGCCGCCATGCGCGTTGGTTTCGGTATCAAGGAGGGGAACGCCTGCCGGCAATCCGTCGTCGCGCCAGACTTGCATAATGTGGGTGATCAGCTCAGGCTCCTGATACAGGTTTTCCCACGGCGTTTCGCAACCATCGTAGGGATAGTGTTCGAACGACATGAACGACAGATCCTGCAGCCGATTGTGCGTTTTGAGGTAATCGAGAAACCGTCCGAACCATGAAGTACGCCCGTGCGTGTCGGGCCAGACTTGAATGTCCTCGGTGACTCCTTGAAATGACGGCCCTCCGAGTTTGAAGTTTGCGTCGACGCGATGAAGCGCGTTTGCGAACTGTAAATAGAGAGCTCCGTAGTCCTCGGGCAGCATGTACTGGCCGTCTGCCTCTTCACCCATTTCGATGTACGAAACCCGATAGCCCCGCTTCTTGATATAGCTCATCTGCGCGGCCGCATCTTCCGGCGTGCTGTAGAGCAGGGCCACCGGCACAATTGCCGGCAGGCCGCGCGTAATGCCGCTTTTGAAGAAGAGATCGAAGCCGGGCTGATCGCCCGATTCCATGCGGTCGGGCGCGAGATAGAGGTCCGCCGGTTCGTGCCAGGGGTCGACTGACGAGCACAGCGTCAATGTCTGCTTCTGGTCGGCTGAATGGTGGAGAAGATCCTTGACTTCACCGCGATCGGCGATCGTGCCCAGATAGACCTCTCGGATCGCGTATCCGACGCAGTTGCGGCGGTCGGCCGAGCCATGACTATCACAAGTATCGGAGGAGCGCGTCATCCAGACGCGAACGAACTTGGTCGACACTGGTGCCGTCGACAAAAGCACAGTGGCGTCTCCACCCTTTCCGTCGGTAACGGTTCCCGAGGGAAAATCCTTCCATGCTCCTTTGTTCTGGTCATCCATGGCGTCGCCATCGCCCACCCAGTACTGCACCTGGAAATCGCGAGCAAATGGATTGGCCCACTGGATGCGGATTCCATTGATGGCCTCGTCTTTATCGAGCACGATTACCACCCACTGCGGATGGAGCGAGTCATCTTCGCCAGTGAAATCGTGGCTCAGGTATGGATTGCTTTTCCAATATGACTCGGAGTTTCCGTCATCGAGGCGGGAGTAGCCATCGAACTCTGTGCCTCCGTTGCGAGTAAAGCCACGGTGCGGCAGGGAGTATCCATGCGAGTGCCTAATCATCTCGCTAGTCGGAGTCGCATCTCCCGTGAAATAACCTTTGCCTGCGGGATCGCTCCATGCACCCTTCGGGTTCCAATGCCAGGCCTGCACAAACAAGTCTGTATTCTGGCGGTAGCTGATGACTCCCCAACCCGCCGATAAAACCTTCTCGATCTGATCGGGGCGGAAGAAGACGTCGGTTGCGTTGCTGGGAACACGATCAACCGTGGAACCCAGGGCATACAGTGGGCTGAATCTGTTGACGACGTGGCCAGGGGTTGCATCAACGGTCACGGTCTGGGAAGTAGCGTGTGAGCCGCTCAGTAGAACGGCGATCAAGATGATAGCGGGAATAACCTCATCAGACTTCCTCATCGCAATCTCCCTATTGACTGCTGCTGCTGTTGCGCCACAAGAGTCATACAATAAGTAACTCAACTCATGCCACGGCGTGGGCCGTTGGTTTTCACGCTGTGAAACTTCGGTTCACAACTGCATCGGCCAGGGTGTTGGCTTGTATAATTCGTTTCCGATTTCCATTTCACTTCGGATCTTGCCATGCTGCTCAAAGTGTTCAAGGATAGACCTTCGTTGGGCCGTGCCGCCGCTGATCAGGCTGCGACAGCGATTCGGCGCGCTATCGCCGAGCGAGGACAGGCTCGCATTATCGCAGCTACGGCCGCGTCTCAGCTCGAATTCCTGAGTGCGCTCACTCAAGCCGAAGACATCGATTGGACCAAAGTCGAGGCGTTTCATCTTGATGAGTACATTGGCTTGCCGATCATACATCCCGGGAGCTTCCGTAAGATGCTGTTGGAGCAATTGGTCGGGAAAACGGGAATCACGCATTATCACCTGCTTGACGGTGATGACGTTGATCCCGCGAGAGTGGTGCGAGAGGTCGGCAAGCAACTCGCTTCAGCTCCCATCGACATCGCGTTTCTCGGCATCGGCGAGAACGGGCACATTGCGTTCAATGATCCACCCGCCGATTTCAATACCGAGGAACCATATCTCATCGTGAACCTCGACGAGGCGTGCCGGCAGCAGCAAGTGGGTGAGGCGTGGTTCGCGGATATTTCACAGGTGCCAAAGCAAGCGATCTCGATGTCGGCCCGACAGATTCTAAAAGCACGGGAGATCCTCGCGGTGGTGCCCGATCGCCGCAAAGCGCAGGCTGTGAAGGCATGCTTCGAGGGAGAGATCAGTCCCATGGCTCCAGCGTCAATTTTGCGGCGGCATCCCAATGCGACCGTGTATTTGGACACGAACTCGGCTTCGTTGCTTGGTCCACAGCTGCAAAGTACGTTGGCTAAAGATTCTCAGGTGACCGTCGGCTCGTGAATCCCGGTCTCGACTTGCCGCAATGTCTTTGACGGGTCCACGAAGAGCCAGCATACCGCTCCGATCACACATAACGCTGCAGCCACCAGGAACGAGGTCGTCCATCCGAATCGGGATGCAATCCAAGGTGTGAGCGCGGCAGTGAGGGCTGCTCCTGCTTGATTGCCGGTGTTCATAACACCCGAGACAGAGCCGGACGATCCGCCGCCGATGTCAGCGGTCACGGACCAAAACGAACTCTGCGATAGGTAAAGCGCGCCTGCGCCACCCGCAAGCACAAAACTAGCCAGACGAGCACTCTGCACTTGACTGCCGCAGGCAATGAAAATGCCCGCCGCGCCGATGGAGACCGCTGCCACTCCGCAGCGTCCAAGCCGCGGGCCACGCAATTTTGTAATGCGGTCGTTGATCGTCCCACCCAACAGGCAGCCCAAGACCATGGCAAGAAAGGGCAGCATTGAATAGAGAGAGCTCGCCCTTAGGTCCAGCCCCCTGACCTTTGAGAGATACGTGAAGAACCAGCTAAAGAAAACCCAGGCAACATAGCCGTAGCAGAAGTAGCTAATCGTCAGAGCCCACACGTCTCCGCTTCGCAATGTGCGCTGCCAGGGCACAAGGCCATTCCGAGTCGAAGTCGTAGCTTTCGCGGTAGCCAGGGTAAGCCCGGACTCGATCGTTGCAAGCTCAGACGCGGACACCTTGGGATGTTCAGCGGGAGTGTCACGTGCTGAAACAAACCACACTGCGCCTGCGATCAGTCCGATTACGGCGCACACCCAAAATGGGGAGCGCCATCCATAGTGGACCATCAGATAGGGGATTAAGGGTTGGGTGAGACCGGCTCCGGCTCCGACCCCGGCAAAGATCCAGCCGTTGGCGATGCCACGCTCATCAACTGGGATCCAGCGCGAGAGGAACTGGTTCGCGGAAGGGTAGATCACGGCTTCACCTGCGCCGAGGAGGAACCGGACCGTCATAAAGAGGTACAGAGCGCCAGCAAAGTTGGCCGGAACAAGGGCAGTGAGAGCAGTGAAGATTCCCCACCATATGACTCCACCGGTGAGCACACGGCGCGGTCCGTAGCGATCGGCGAGGCGGCCGCCGACAGTTTGAAACAGGCCATAACCGACGAGCATCACGCTAAACACCTTCCCGAGCTGCACAAACGAAAGGTGATAGGCATCGGCGATGGTTCCGGCAGCCGTTGACATATTGACGCGGTCCAGATAGGAAACCGCGCTGAGCAGAAAGAGCAGGAATACCAGAAACCAGCGCACACGGGTTGTCTTCGCGGGGGGCATTATGGCGCTATTGCAAACACGCTATGTGGAGTGCTCGCGCAAAACGCGCGACAGTTGGTCGGCGACGATCTTGTCTTCGCCGGGCTGCAACATGAACGAGCACATGGTGAGCCCGGGCCGGCCTTCGCCGCCGCCAATGACGATCGCGGGTTTCGAATTCCGCAATAGTTGCGAGACCTGATGCGGCTCCACAGAGACTTTGGAATTCCACGTGATCTGCATGTGGGGCACGTGATTGGCGATGTCGGGAACGAAGAACGACGTGCTCACTCCCGGAATCTTGGTCAGTTCGCGCGAGACCCGTTCCAGGCGGGCTTGCCATTCGCGCTCAAGGGCGTCGTGATCCTCCTTCAAATAGAGTTCGAGCGCCTTCACCATCCCGATAATTTCTTCTTTGCCCACTTTCTGGCTGCGGCCCAGCGTGTCCTCGTGGGGACTGTTGTTCAGCAGGGCATTGGCCACGAGATCCTTGCGCCCGATCAGCAAGCCCGCGCATTGAGGTCCGCGCATCGCCTTGCCGCCGCTGAAGGTAACCAGGTCGTATCCCATGTTGGTGTAATCCCAGAGATGCGAAACCGGAGGAGTGTCGGCGGCGGCATCGTTCATGCAGGGAATGTTGAATTGCTTCCCCAACTTGACCCACTCGTCAACTTTGATTTGGCCAGCGGCATTGGCAAAATTTGAAAAGTGCATCATGGCCGTGCGGTCATTCACCGCCTGTCGAAGCTGATCACGGGTCTCAATCTCGATCAGCTTGACCCCCGTGGACCGCAACTGATGATCGAATGGGTTGCGATGCGATTTCTGAATGATGACTTCCGACTTCATGCCACTCAGATCGGGAAGTTGCCGGATCAAAGCTTCATTGTCACCGGTGAGAATGCCTGCCAGTCCGGATTGAATGGCCGCAGCGGCGCCTGAGGTGACCAGAGCCGTGTAGCCATCGGGAAGCTTCAGCATTTCTGCGATCCGCTGTCCCGCGGCGACTTCCAGTGCAGGGATGTTCACAAAGTGGCGGCCCGCCATCGCCATGACCGCCTCAAGTTCGGGACGAAGAACGGACCCGCCAAGCATCGTCATCGTGCCTTCGCAGTTGATCACGGTGGTGATGCCCAGTTCGTCGTAGGGATTACCGCTCTGCCCGAAACCGGTCACGCTCACGTTCCCGGCGGTCGACGCCGTCGCAGTCGAAAAAAGCTTCCGAGGCGCAAGGACAGATACTGCTATGGCGGCGGCTGTTCCCAGAAATCCGCGCCGGTTCCACGAAGACTTGATTCGCATGAGATTTTCCTTGGCCTTACTTGCGCGTGACCGCCGCGATGCAGTTGATTTCCACCAGCGAATCTCCAGGCAGGGCAGCGACCGCGACCGTCGTGCGGGAAGGACCCCCGTGCGGGAAATAGGTTGCGAATACCTTGGTCATCGCGTCCCAGTGCTCGATCTTGACCAGGAAAACATTGGTCTGAAGAATGGTGTCGACCGTGCCTCCGCCCACTTCCACGAGTTTCTTGATTTTGTCCATGACCATCGTGGTGTGGGATTCAATGGTCCACTCTTTCTGATCCCGCGAATCGTGTGCGCCCTGACCGGAGACATAAATCAAACCGTTGTGAACAATGACCGGCATGATGACATCTTTTTCGCTGCCAGGCTTGCCTTCACCATTCAGCTTGCGGATGGCGTTGGCATCCTGGGGGGAACTCTGTGCCAGTCCACGCGTGGGTAGCACAGCGGCAGTCAGCCCGAGCGCTGACAGAAGGGAACCGAAGCGCAAAGCAAATGTCCTTCGAGTCGAAGTCAAATTCATGGAAATGCTCCTTTCAAGTTAGGCTCTCAATACTGAATCCGATGAACCGGAAGATCGTTGCAGCTCCTGTGTTAGACAGCCATCCTTCCAAGCCGGGGCTCCGGTTTACTGCTCCGGTTAAGCGCTCTCCGTGCCGATAGAGACGCTGTCGGCTGATAGCCAAGCTCAGCCGAGATCTTCAAACCTGCCTCCTGGATCAGAGGGGCCAGCCGGCGAAGACGCGTCACTGGCATACGCAGAGTGGGAGCGGTGATGCTGAGACTCGATTGCACGCTTCCTGTGTGATCGTAAATTGGAGCAGCGACACAGCGAATGTGCAACTCGTGTTCTTCCAGGTCACACGCGTATCCGTTCTTGCGGACGCGGAACAACTCCGCTTTGAGTTCCTGAAGATTTCCGACCGAATTCGGAGTCAGACGTTTCACGTCGAGTTCAGGCAGAACGCGCTCCTGCTCGTCCTCCGGCATATAAGCCAGCATGACCTTGCCCACGGCTGTGCAGTGGAGAGGTACGGAAGCCCCAATGCGTGAATGAATGCGCAACTGCTCAGGGGAATCCAGTTTCTCGACATAGACGGCAGACAATCCGTGCCGCACCGTGAGGTGGATGGTCTCGCGAGTCTGCTGGTTCAGCTCCTGCAAATAGGGCAGGCTCAAGCGCCTGATATCGAGCTGGCCGACGGCAGCTTGTCCAATAGAAAAACATGCAATTCCGAGGTGATGGGTGCCTTCTCCGTCGCGGTTCAAGAAACCCGCAGTGATCAGGTTGGCCAGAAAACGGTGAACCGTGCTCACTGGAAGCCGCGACAAAGCTGCCACCTGCTTGGCGGTGAGTCCTCGAGGGGATTCGCTGAAGAGATGCAATAGCTGCAACCCACGCTGAAGAGCGGTGATGTCATAGTTCCGTTTTGGACGACCGTTCATCATGAGCGAGAAAATGAAAGTGACGAATTATCTGATGAAAATCAGTTTTATGCAATCTCGATGTCACTAAAGGCGTCCGAATTTCTTGACAGCCTGCACGATCGACCTCAATTGCTCGATAACCGCATACATGGAGTGCTCCTTGTAATCCATTTGCTGTGCCAGAGTGAGCACCGCCTGCGCCTGCGCTTTCGGCACGACCGCAACGCCATCGCTATCTGCCACGACAATATCGCCTGGGGTCACGGGCACTCCGTTACACAGGACCGGGATCTGTGCTCCCGCAAACCGGTAGTGGTGGACGGAAGTAGAGGGAACGATTCCGGTGGCAAAAACCGGAAAGCCGATCTTGCGCAGATAGGCTACGTCTCGTACTCCACCATCGATCACGGCTCCGGTGTAACCGCGGGCCGCCATCGCGGTACCCATCAGTCCGCCCATTCCCGCGATGTCTTCACCGTCCTCAACCACCATCACGTACACCGAATCCGTCGATCCCTGATCAATGGCTTCCAACATCCCTGTGAGTGCTTCGGGATCCTTGTTGCCCTCGTCCTTTTTGAGTTGTACGGTTCGCGCATATCCCGCAAATTTGGCATTAAAGATCGGCTGCATGCGATGACTCATGTACATGCGCTTTCCCGTAATCTGCTCCAGAGCGTCGGAAACCGAGGCCACTTCCACGCGCCGGAATTGCGCGATCAGTTCATCGTTAGTCACAGCGCTTTCACTCGCTGCCTTGGATTGCGCATGCGCAAGTCGCACCTGGACCGCTGCTGCCGACATCAAGATCAAGACCGCAAGAACAATCACAACGGTACGTGTTTTCGAATACGGGTGATGTAGATGCATTCCCGCCTCCTGGTTCGAGCTGTCCGCGGACTCTAACATTACCGGGGCCATGTTTGGAAGGGCGCCCACCTCCTGCGATTTGTGACCGGAGCTTCGGAACCTAGAGGACGCTGCGTTACTCGAGAGAGACTTCCATAGCGTGAAAGTGAGAGAAAGTTGTTATGAGGATCCTTCTCCACACTGAGATAGAATGTGGCCGCCTAGACATGTCCCCTATCCGCAAATCTCTATTTCCGTTGCCTGGACTCTGTCTCCTGCTCTGGGTCTTCAACATTTCCTTATCACCCGCGCAGCAAGTTTCTACCGAGGACCGTTCCAAGGCGACTCTGGAACTGGGGCGAACCCTGTACAACTCCTCATGTGCTGCTTGTCACGGACTGGATGGCAGTGGGAGCGACAAAGCCGTCGAAATTTCTGGAAGCGCCAAAGCGCGGCATCTCTCGGATGCTCAACTATCCGGCATCATTTCGAACGGTGTACCAGGAACCGGCATGCCGGCGTTTCATAGTCTGAGTGAAAGGCAGACCAGCGCCCTCGTTGTCTACCTTCGGCTGCTCCAGGGGAAGAGTGAGATGCGAACTCTACCCGGCGATGCAAGACGTGGCAAGGGAATATTCTTCGGCAAAGGTGAATGCTTTAGTTGCCATACGATTTCCGGCGAAGGGGGCTTCCTTGGCCCTGATCTCTCCAGTTACGGTTCTACCGCGTCGGCAAAGGGAATCCACGACGAGATCGTCAGATCACGGAGAACACCGCCGCAAGGCTATCGCTCGGCCGTACTGGTCACAGCCGCGGGCGATCGCATCGAGGGCTTGATTCGCAACGAAGACAACTTTTCCGTGCAGTTTCAAACTAAGGATGGGGGCTTCCACTCTTTCCAGAAGTCGGAGCTGCGCGGGCTCGATCGTCTTGAGACCTCATTGATGCCGACAAATTATGGCCAGCGCCTTAGCCCGGCCGAGCTCGATGATCTGGTGAGCTACGTATTGGCTGCGGCGCCGGATGCGCGCGAGGCGGGGACACCCCGCAAAACAGAGGACGATACGGAATGAAAACCGGGCAGACGGTTCTGCTTCAACTAGTGGCCTTAGTCTGCACGGCGCTGAGTCTTTCAGCCCAGAAAACCAGAGACTTTAAGCTTGAGCCACTCTCTCCGAGGTTCCTGGAACTCGTCGGCCGCGACGCCAAACTAGAGACCCTTGCCACGGGCTTCGGCTTCACTGAAGGGCCGATGTGGGATCCTGCGGGGTTTCTGTATGTGAGCGACGAAACGATTAACAAGATCTTCCGCGTCTATCCAGACGGCAAGAAAGAAGAAGTCATCGCACTGGGCGACCCGGACGGCAACACCTTTGATCGCCGGCATCGGCTGATCGATTGTGCGAGCGTCTTGAGAGCCATCATTCAAGTAACTCCGGAAGGGAAGTACAAATTGCTCGCCGATCGGTACGATGGAAAGCGATTCAACAGTCCCAACGATGTGATCGTGGGCCCGGATGGCGCGCTGTATTTCACCGACCCGACCCTCGATTTGGTTGCAGGGGAGAAGCGGGAAATCCCGTTTCAAGGGGTTTATCGTCTGGACGACAACGGAAACGTGCGCTTGCTGACGCGAGATCTGACGCAACCGAACGGATTGGCTTTCTCTCCGGATGGCAGGAAGTTTTATATAGACGATAGCGAGCAGCGAAACATCCGCGTCTACGATGTGAATGCCGATCGACCGCTGGCTCGCGGGCGTATTTTCGGCGAAGAGCCCGGCAACAAGAACGATGGTGTCCCGGACGGCATCAAGGTGGATAAGAGCGGCAATCTGTTTGTGACCGGCCCGCGGGGTATCTGGGTTTGGGATGCGGAGGGAAATCACCTGGGCACGATCGTCATGCCGGAACAGCCCGCCAATCTGACCTGGGGCGACAAAGATTACGGCACGCTTTACATCACTGCAACGACGTCGGTGTACCGTCTTAAAACAAAAACGCATGGCTTTGTGCCTTACTTAGAGCACTGAAGAGCAGAAATGAGATTTTCAGTGCGGAAGCGCGAAGCTGAATACGTCGCTTCCGGCGCTGATCGCAACGTACTGTACGCCGTCCACCGAGTAAGTCATCGGGGACGCGCTAAATGATTGACCAGTGTTGAAGTGCCAGAGAGCATGTCCGGTTTCAGCGTCTACTGCTTCCAGGGATTCGGCATCATCTGCAAAAAACACGAGTCCACCCGCGGTTGCGAGCGTGCCGCCCCATGAGTTGCCGCGACCCGCTTGAGGATACCGCCAGGCCTCTTTTCCATCCGACGCCTTGAGTGCCAATAAAACTTTCTGTGAGTGTTCACCGGCGGGAAACTTAGTCCCAGTACCGTAGTAGGTCTCGCCTGGAGTGAACGGCTTCGATTTCGCGAAATAAACGCTGCAACTCTCCAGAGCCATGACGTAGAACAATCCGGTGTTGGGATTATAGGAAGGTGAAAACCAATTCGTAGCCCCAACGATACCTGGGCAGATAGAGGTTCCTTCTTTCGTTGGTACCCGTTCCGATAAACGGGGACGACCGGAGGCATCGATTCCAGTAGCCCAGTTCAACTTTTCTACAAACGCGGTAGCGCGCAGGAACTTGCCATTCGTCCGATCAAGGACATAGAAGAATCCGTTTCGATCGGCCTGTACGAGAAGGTGCCGCACCGCGCCATTCTCCTCTACATCTACTAACACCGGCGTTTCATTCGCATCGTAGTCATATAGGTCGTGCGGCGTGAACTGGAAGTACCATTTCAATTTTCCAGTGTTCGCGTCGATTGCCAGGACGCAGGCGGTATACAGGTCATCTCCCGGCCGCGAATCTCCGACGAAGTCTGGCGCGGCGTTGCTCGTGGTCCAATACAGCGTGTCGAGTTCCTGGTCGTAAGTACCGGGCATCCAAGTTGTTGCGCCACCGTGCAGATAAGAATCTCCCGGCCAACTGGCAAAGCCGAATTCTCCCGGGCCCGGAATGGTCCATAAATGCCACTTCAGTTCTCCCGTGGCGGCCTTGTAGGCGGCCACGAATCCGCGCACTCCGGAATCGCCGCCGGACGTGCCGACGACGACCTCATCTTTCACGATCAGCGGAGCGCTGGTCGCTCCATAGTGTTTCACTTTATCGGCATATTGGACGTCCCATATCAGGTTTCCCGAGCGGGCGTCCAGGCAGAGCAAGTGCGCGTCGTCAGTTTCGGAATAGACGAAGTTCTCCCAGACCGCTACGCCACGATTCTTGTGAGCTGCGGCGTCGTCCAGCAATCCCGAGCTGATGGGACGACTGTAGTGCCACAGGCCGCGTCCCGTGCGCGCATCCAAGGCGAAGACATCGTTGGCCGAAGTTATATACATGACGCCGCGAATCACCACAGGAGTAGCTTCCAGCCTTTGAGAATTGCCCGGGTGGAAAACCCAAGCGGCACGAAGTTGGGCGACATTCGCCTTGTTGATTTCATGCAAACTGCTGAAGCGACGTCCGCTGTAGTCCCCGTTATAAGAAGGCCAGTTCTCGCCTGCGGGACTTGTCAGAAGGTCTTCTGCCTTCACACGCAGCGCAGAACTCGCCTGAGTCCGCGGTTCCTGCGCGGTCAGCCATTGCGTACACGCAGCGAGCAGGAAGAACGTGATTGCTGCAAGTTTGCCCTTCATAATTAGTGATTGTCTGGACTGCCTGCCTGAACTTCTTGAAGCGCTCCGCGGTCGGTTCCGCTCTCGTCTACAAGATGGATTGAGAGCCGCGCCGATTTTGCAGCGGGACTAATCTCTGCATCCAGCGACACGGCCTTGCTTGGATCTACATCGGCAATTGGCGTGACTCCGACACTGTGTCCATGCTCATCGTAGAAATGGGCGATCGCGCGCCCGGAATAAAAGACTCCAAATGAGCCAGATAACTTAATCTTGCCGTTCTCCATGGCGGTCGCTCGCAATGGGCGTATGACAATTCCTGCGTCTGTCACTCCGTGAAATTCACTTCCGGATCGCGTAGGAAACCACTCCGTCTCGAAGGTGCAGCTCTCACCGGGGCGCAAACGACACATCGGACTGTTGAGCTCGGCTTCGAGGTAGTAGGGGCTCGCATCCGGGTCTGCGCTCAGCGAGGGATTCCCGTCGCTATTCAGCCTGACTTCCGGGCCGTTGGTCCAGAAAATCACGGAAGCCTTGCCGGGGTAAGGTCTGCTCGCGTCATATTGAAAGCGCTCGACCATGGCGTATTGGGTCTTGCCGTCGACGACCGCTAGCCAGCCTTCTGTCGAATCAAGCCATAACTCGGCAGCCATGTGAACATAGTGGACCGTGAAGAGACCATCGTCCCTCACCGAGACCGCAGGATTCTCTGCCGGACCGAAGCGAACGTGGTAGCGGTTGAGATAGCTGCTGTTTCGGTTGGCCGGAGTGAACGTCCAGAAGTCATTGTTCCTCTGCGCGGCGTGTTCCGAGGCTGGCGCGCTGGAATCTGAAGTGTCGTATTGCGAGACGGACTGCATGGACCATTCCAGCGTGTGGCCGGTAGTGTTCTTCATGGACGCGTGAAAGTTGATGCGCGGGGAATCGGCATCCAGACGAATACTCCGCGTAAATTGAATTCCGGTCTGCGGATCGGAAGGGCCCGTCAGTTCGACCTCGCAGCGCTGTCCTTCCGAAAGCTTTCGAAATGTGAAGGGGCCATCGTCCAACAAGTCGGAGTCGCCGACCCAATGTTGTTCATCGTTGTTTCCTTCGGGCAGGAGCCAGAGCTTGTCTCCGCCGTAGTTGAACCACTGGCTGGAACGCGGAGGAAAATACTTGCCGGCAAACTTGGGATTTACGAACAGGTAGGGGTGTCCGGCAAACGTCACTTGCATCAGCCGTCCGCCATTCTGCGGCGCGACAATCAACTGCACCCACCGGTTCGAGATTTGCTGTGCCTGCCAGCCCTTGTAGTCGACGGCTTCAACGCGACAGTCAGCTCCCTTCGGATTGGCCTGACCGAATGCTGGAGAGAAGACAGCCGTCGTTAGGAAGCCGAGGGCAACAAATCCAGCCCAGATGCTTTCCAGTCGATTCAAACGCAAATGGAGTGTCATGATCGCTCTTCGATGGAGACAACGACTGCGCGGTAGAGAGTAGCACGCAGCAACTTCCTCACAGAAATCTGGATGCAAACGAAATGAATCCTAATAAAACGAAATATTTCGATTTGCGTCAAGCACATTCTGTGGTATACCAGCGTTCGCAAGGGGACAAGCATTGTGAGCACACGTTTCGTGGGAACGAACTGCGGGAGACTGCTATTCCTGCTGCTAATCTCGAGCCTCTCGGCCCAGGATCGGAAGGTTGACGCCACATGGCTGCATCGATCCTTGCCGCACCTGAGCGAGGCGAAGACTGAGCTATCCTCCGGAACCTGCCACTACAAGCCAATCTTCGGAGCCGGAGATGCGGACAATCGAATTCTACGAAGTGTATCTCGCTTTGCAGAGGTTTCGGTTGATGAACAAGGC
>PMUM01000197.1 GCA_003166855.1 Acidobacteriaceae bacterium
TGCCGATTCCGATTCTCGATGGCGGGGTGATTCTCTTCTTGCTGATCGAGGGCCTGATGCGCCGCGACATCAGCCTGAACATCAAGGAGCGCGTCTATCAGTTCGCGTTCGTCTTTCTGGTCCTGTTCGCGGTGATGGTGATCTACAACGATTTGAAGAAGACGATTCCGGGGCTGGCAGATCGACTGCCTTAGATATTTCGGAGGTTGCAAGCAAAGGCCGGCGGCTGATGAATCAGCCGCCGGCTTATTTTTTCTGCCGTCTTGTTTATGCCGACCTGGTGGTACGGCGGTGTTCACCCGTTCCGGACGCGCCCTTGGCTGGCGGGAGCAACCGCTTCGACTTGGGAGCACACACCGTGGCCGCCTTCGCGTTGGAAACAGGGAGCATGGCAGCGCGCACGTTAGCCATCATTTGTTCGGGCTGCCGTCCGGCGGCGAGGTCGGAGACCATGGCTGCGAAAATCCTGCCCACCAACTCCGCAGTCTTTGGAGCCAGATGGGCCATGGCCAACGGATTGGCTAATCCGCCGAAAGGATCATCGCTCGTAACGCCGTTCGGCAGGTTCTGGATCGCGTTCTGGAAGTTCGGAAACGCGTTGCCGGCCGAGTCGGACGTCAGAGTGGCATAGAGCTGAGCCAGAGTTCCGGAATCGCCCACGCTCACCATCACAGGCGCGATTTTCTCCAGACCATAGCCCTGGCTGATCAGCCAGGAGAGGAACGCCATCCCGCAGCCGGTGCTGTCAGCGTTCTGGTCGGTCGGATCCGTTTGGCTGACGAAGTCTGGTTCCCCGTCCTGTACCCATTGCGGGGCGGTTGCGAAATCGGCGAGAGCATTGTTGCCGATCACCGACGCGCACCAACGCGAGAGAGCTTCTCCCGTGCTCAGGCCGCACAGGTTTCCGTTCATCGAACACTCGCTCAGTTCGGCTTCAAACAAGGCCGAGACGCGAGCGGAGTTGCCGAAGGAAGCGCATGCCTCGATGGCGGCTCCTGTGGTGTAATCGCAGCCCATGTGGTCGGCGCCGCCAGTACCGTCCGTGGCACCGCCGAGGGCGAAGACAATAACGCTGACGGGGCCTCCGGTGGTGCCAAAGATGCCGTCGTTGGCGGTGACGACGCGATCGGCGTCGTTAACGAGGTCCTGAGCATTCTGCAGCGCTGGCTGTCCTAGCGAGGGGTCAACGTAAACGGTCACTCGGCCACTGGGACTGGTTCCTACAAACTGCGAAGTGCCCTTATAGCTGGGCCAGGCGGGGGCGACGGGATTGTCGCGGTGGATTTCGAGGGGTTTTTTACCCGTGGAAGTTGCCTTGATGCGGTGACTCATACAAAAAACCTCCATTACGGACACAGTATAGTGAGGAATCGGGGCGCCGCGTTACAGCCCCGTCTTTCGACCCGAGGTCGGTTCGGTCGTTTCCCAACAGAGGGATGCCATGCTAGACCCGCTGATCCGCGAGAGGCCGAGACATGCCTATTCGTTACAAAATCCGGCCATTTGTGTGCCTCCGCGATGCCAGTCCAGATAAGCGCTTTTGAAACAACGGTTCTGCGGCAAGTCCCGGGGCAGCTCAAGTGGGAGCCAATCGCCACTAACCGCAACTTCTGTTACGAAATCCGTAACCTATGGGACTCGGAACACTATTGCACCGGGACGATTTTGGTTCTATGAAAGAAACCAGATGCCGATTCTTGTTCAGCCGTTCGCGTCACGCTCGACCGCCTCTAAAGAGGTCGAGGGTTTGGGTGGCGCAGCCCTTCCAGCTCTGCGCCACCCAAAGGCCCTCCGGAACCCGCATTCTACGTGGTAAAATGGAGATTCCCATATGGCTAATATCCAACGCAGAGAGACCGTGACCGCCCTTGTCGGTGGTGTGCGCGTAGGGTCGGATGCACCAATTGTGGTGCAGTCCATGACCAATACCGACACGGCTGACATCCCTTCGACCGTGCAGCAGGTGGCGCAGTTGGCTCGCGCCGGGTCGGAACTGGTGCGCGTGACCGTAAACAACGACGACGCGGCGGCGGCCGTTCCGCATATTGTCGAGCAACTCGACAAGCAGGGCATCCGCGTGCCCATCATCGGCGACTTCCACTACAACGGGCACGTTCTGCTGACGAAGTATCCGGAATGCGCGCGGGATCTGGCCAAGTACCGCATCAATCCCGGCAACGCCAGCATCGGCAAGACCGGGGACTCGAATTTCCGCACTATGATTGAAGTCGCGGTGAAGTATCAGAAGCCGGTGCGGATCGGCGTGAACTGGGGATCGCTCGATCAGACGCTGCTGACCCGCATGATGGACGAGAATTCGCGACTGGACGAGCCGAAAGATGCGCGCGATGTGACTATGGAAGCGATGGTGGTGAGCGCGCTGACGTCGGCGCAACTGGCTGAGCAATTCGGCTTGCGCTCCGATCAGATCATTCTGAGCGCGAAAGTGAGCGGCGTACAGGATTTGATCGACGTGTACCGGGCGCTGGCGGCACGCTGCAACTATCCACTGCATCTGGGACTCACCGAAGCGGGGATGGGCGCGAAGGGCGTGGTTGCTTCTAGCGCGGCGATGGGCGTGGTGCTGCAGGAAGGCATCGGCGACACGATTCGCGTTTCGCTAACTCCAGCTCCTGGCGGCGACCGCACGGAAGAAGTTCGCGTGGCGCAGCAGATTTTGCAGTCGATGGGCATCCGCAGCTTTACGCCGCAGGTAACGGCGTGCCCGGGCTGCGGGCGCACCACCAGCACGTTCTTCCAGGAGATGGCCGAGCAGATTCAGACCTATCTACGCGAGCAGATGCCAGGGTGGAAGGGGCGGTACATCGGCGTTGAAGAAATGAAACTCGCGGTCATGGGCTGCGTGGTCAATGGCCCGGGCGAATCGAAGCACGCCAACATCGGCATTTCCCTGCCAGGCACGTTCGAGGAACCCAAGGCACCCGTGTATGTCGACGGACGGCTGTTCACCACGCTGAAGGGCGACCGCATCGTCGCGGAGTTTATCGGAATTCTCGACGAATACGTCGATTCGCACTACGCGGCCAGAGAGGCCGTGAAGGAAGAAGTTCCCGCCAAGGTCTAAAACCGGTTCTCACGGACGCCGGTCTTCTGCATCCCCAGGGCAGGTCCCTCCGATTACTGTCCGATAAGCAGGAAGACAGGATTCTGCGGCGGGGGTTCCTGACCCGACTGCGCAGGCGCTGCGCTGAACGGAGCGAGAAGATCCGTCACCAGCGTATCGGGCGTGTTGGTCCCGCCGGTAGCGATTGAACTGGTCGTGGTATTGATGATCGACACCGAACCTCCATCACAAAGGCTGGCATAAACGCGACTGCTGTCGGCGGCGGCGACCGCGGACATGCGGAAACGCGCCGAGGCTGGAGTGTAGGACGTAACCGGCTGGCAGAAGTTTACCGGCGGCAACGCGAATGGCGAGACCGTTCCGGTGGAGATCGTCACCGGGGGCAGCAGCGGAAATATCGTAGTCTTTACGGTTAACGACGGGGCATTGAAGACGGTCACTTGCGGAATCACGCATCCCGTTGCGGTTAAGGTCGGATCAGGACATCCTGACGTCGCGGTCGCATAGCTGGCAACGTAGAACCGGCTGCCGTCTGGCAATGCCGCCACGGACACGGGCATTACGCCCGAGCAAGTTATGCTGGAACACGCCGGTGGCAAAGGGATGCTGATGCCTGCGGGATTTCCCACAGGAGCCGGTGGATCCGAGGTCGCGTCAAAAACGTACACCACCCCCGCGTTGGGATTGGTCACGTACAAGCGGTTCAGGCTCTTGTCATAAAGGACAAAATTCGCGCCTGCGACACCGACAGACTGGGGAGATTGCGGAATCACGGCGTCGGTTGCCGTGTTAATTGCATAGAGCTGCGACAGCACAGAAGACGACGCATTCCCTTGGGTGAGGACGTACACCCGCTGGCTATCCGGGCGCGAAACTGCCCACACCGGAGAGGACGCTACCGGTATCGTGGCAAAGGTCGACAAGTCGATGGGAGAAAGATCGCTGACCGTATTGTTGCCCTGGTTGAGGACGTAGAGATCGGACCCACTGGGCGTCTCGACCATCGCCACGGGATGCGCCGCCGCGGGAAGGTAGGCAACGTTGGTGATCGTGTTCGTCGCCGAATTGAGCACCATGACGGAATCGGTGCTCGCGAGATTGCAATTCGGGTCGACTTCGGCTCCGTAGTTCGCGACGTAGGCGGCATTAGTTTGAGTGGTTGCCACGTAGTCAGGGAGGTAGGCGCAAAACGTCGGAACAGTAGCAAGTCCACCCGTAACTGGCGGCAGGTTGATATAGAGGGGATTCGGATTCACATACTGGACGGTTGTACCGCTGACGGAAGAAATTGGGAAGCACCCGTCGTAGGCTGCGGGGTATGCACCGGGGGTAACAACACCAGAAATCACGATCTGTGATCCCAAGGTGGCAGTACTGATCGGGGCACTGAGCGTGGCGGTAACCAGATTACCAGCCTCGCTAATGGCAGTGATCGAGGAAACCTGCGAAGTGCCGACGTTGGGAAAAGTGAAGGTAGTTGTCGTACCCAGCCCAGTCGAAGTCGCGCTGTCGCCGGCTGGAAAGAACGCCGTAACGGAGTCGTTCCCTCCGGAACACAGGCTGGCGCCGGCGTTGGCTACGAAAACCCGCGCATTATTGGAAAGAATGGCGGCATGGGTGGGATTCACACCCATGGTGGCCTGGCCGATGTCGGTATCGCCGGAGACGTCGATCTGGAGCGCGGCTCCGGGGTTCAAGGGCACATTGGCGCTGATGCCAAAGACAGTGTGGAAATTCGCCGGATTCGGCGGAGTGATGTTTACAGGAATGACTACGGGCCGATAGACCTGACCACAGGAAATCTCCAGCAAAGTTGCCAGCGCGATCGCTGCCACCCAGCCCACACGTCGGAAACTCATCGGCACCCCGAAGAAGAAGTTCTGATTCGAAGGATTAAGTTCGAATGATTTTAGACAGAAGCGATTATTGTAACGATTGTGAGCCCTCTGCGCTAGGCCGGCTTCGGTACTCAGTACACGGTACTCAGCACTCGCTCAGCAAAGGGATGCGGAGGGTAAGGCGGGGGATGCCCGAAAGTTTGCCCAGTTGGACGATGGGCAAGCTGCGGCGATTGGGAAGCCGAAAGCGCCGAGCCCGAAGCCTATGCTATCTCCGGCGAGACTTTGCCGCAGCGGCAGCCGGCTCCTCAGACTTGATGGTGGCAGCGGGCTTCTTCTTGCCTTCCATTTGAGCCAGGCTTTGTTTCAGCGCCGCCATTAGATCGACCACCGGGGCTAGTTTCTTTGGCTTCTCGACAGCGGCGACTTCCCCGCCTTCGAGCTTGGTCTCGATCAGCTTCTTCAGATTTTCCTGGAAATTGTCTTTATACTTCTCGGGATCCCACTCGTCGGCCAGCGCTTCGATCAACTGGTGGGCGACCTTCACTTCGGCTTCCTTTAGCTCCACGTCGGGCGCGCCGAACCCTTCCACCTTCTTCACTTCTTCGGCGTAATACATGGTATGCAACATCATTCCGCCTTCGTGCGGGCGCAGGAACACCGTGTATTCGCGGTTGTGCATGGTGATCTTGGCGATGGCGACGTATTCGCTCTCTTCGAGCGCCTTGGTGAGCAGGGCGTAGGGGCGGCGGCCCGCTTCCTCGGGCATCATGTAATACGACGACTCGAAATAGACGGGATCGACGTCGCTGGTCTTCACGAATTCGAGGATCTCCATGGTCTTGGCGGTCTGCGGCTCGATCTTCTTGATCTCGTCGGGCTCGATGATGATGTATTCGTCCTTGCGGAACTCGTAGCCCTTCACGATGTCGGCGCGGTCGACGACCTGGCCATCCGCCTGACAAACGTATTGCTGCTTGAGCCGCGACTTGTCGGTGCGATGGAGCATGTTGAAGGAAATGCCGCTGCTGCGCGCACCCGAAAACAGGCGCACGGGCATGGAAATGAGTCCGAAAGTTAAGTGACCAGACCAGACCGACGATGGCATAGTTCCCCTCGCAGGCGATTCCCGGAGGCAACGGCACTCTGGCCGTCTCTCGGGAATCGAGCAGCTAAACTCAATCGCTCAGAGAGTTTAGCCTAGAAAGCACATTGGATGCACCAATCGAGTAGCATGTTGGGCGCGGGAGGAACCGAAATTCGAAGCCGGAGGGGATGGGGTCGGCGAAGGATGGGTACTAGAGGTGGTAGTTAACGGCGCGGGTTCCGGCAATTCGATGCCAGGGAACTTCGGTTCCTTGGGGCTTACCTCAGCTTTTGCGAGTCAGGAGTGTCATACTCCGTCACGACCGTTACCTTGGCAACAGCCTTTGCGGCGGGCTTTTCCTCACTCGTCGCAACGACGTGATAAAGGCCCACATAGCGGGGAGCTGTATAAATTCCATCTTCGGTTATGCGTCCGCCGTTGTGCTCTTCAACCGCCCATCGTATTCCAGTGCTCTGAGTGCCTTTAACAACTGCTTCAAACGTCTGCGTTTGTCCCACGTGGACAGTCGCCTCACGCGGATTGATGGTTACGGAGGCCGAGTCCTGCTTGACACTTTGTCTTGGAGTCGCGGCGAAAGGAACGGTAGAGAACGGCAACACGAGGGCGACGCTTAGGGCTGTTTGAAAGAGGCTCATCGACATGGGCCACCTCCCCGCGAAGTTTACCATTGCACCATTCCTTCCGCGAGCGGTTTTCAAGTAGTGTCCGAAAAAGCCATTACACTCAAATCCTCCCAACGCGGAAGAACTTGCTTACCCCATATTCGAAAGTTACAATTCTTGTGATTCACACCGGAAACCCCGCCGCCATCTATCGTGCCTGGCAGGAGGGGCGCTTCACGCTTCTAACCTGAGCGGAACACCTCGACGAATTGCGCGCGACCCTGCGGAAGCCTGCAATCGCCGAGCGCATCAGACCCCACGGGGCTGGCGGCCTGGTCAATGAAATAAGAAAACTTGCCGAGAATGTCGACGGGGTACCGCTCGTCCGGCGGTCTCCTGATCACACCGACGATTTTCTCCTGGCCCTCTCTGAAGCCGGAGGGGCAGACTATCTGGTCACCGGCGACAAGAGCGGGATGCTTGTGCTCGAACGCCACAAGGCCACGCGGATCGTCTCCGCGCGTGCATTTGCTGCGGTTTTGACGAGGAGTGAAAAATGACCGACCTGCGCTTTCCCATTGGTAAATTCCACTTCGACGGACCTCTCACCGCACAGCAGAAGCAAGCGGCGCTGGACGAAATCGCCAACACACCCGGGAACCTGCGCGCCGCGATCAAGGGCCTGTCTGAGGCTCAACTCGACACGCCGTATCGTCCGGGCGGATGGACCGTGCGGCAGGTCGTACATCACGTTCCCGACAGCCATCTGAATTCCTATGTGCGCTTCAAGTTGGCGCTCACCGAAGACGAACCGACCATCAAGCCTTATGCGGAAGACCGCTGGGCAGAACTGGCCGATACGAGGACGACGCCAGTCGAGGTTTCCCTGACTCTGCTGGAATCGCTACACGATCGCTGGGTACGCCTGCTGCGGTCGTTATCGCCCGAGGAGTGGAAGCGCACGTTTCGCCACCCGGACTTGGGTGCGATGACCCTACAGAAGACGCTAGCTCTTTATGCTTGGCATGGCCGGCATCATGTGAGCCACATCACAAGCCTGCGTGATCGCGAGGGCTGGTAGGTTTTGGGATCACCTTCGTTCGAGTGGCGGTAAACTTACGTCATCTTTTCCGGCCCCGCCTGCCCCGATAAGCTAGGCGGGAATGTGCACTTATCAAATTCGATTGCGCTGCCTTCCAGCAATCGGCGTTCTGCTTGTCTGCTCAACGTTGGGTTTCGCTCAAAGCCAGCCGGCGCCCGCTAAGCCACCGACTGAGAATGCTCCCGAAACCGCCAGTCCTCTGGCCGCAGCCGCTCGCAGCACCAAAGAAAAAGCCGCGCACGTCAAAAAGGTGGTCACCGACGAGGACATGGAAGCAACCGCCGGGCCTCTACCGCGTTTGAAGATGGACGGCGCTGAGAACGCCGACGACGTTATGACCGCAATCGCCGCATACAAATCAAGCCACACGCCGGAACAAACAGAGAGTGCGGTCCACATCTGGTATGACCGGTACGACCAAATGCTGGCGGCCGCCATCCAGCAGAATCTCGACGTGAAGGTTCTCCGCGATGCGAACTATAGCAATGGATACGAACTTTGCCAGCAGAGCCAAGATTACCAACAATGCCAGAATCGACAGATGGCCGAACTACGAGGGGCTCGGAACGATCAGCTTGAGATGGCCAAGAACACCAACCTCGAGGTACGAATTCAGCACGCCTTCATGAAAGTCCGCAACGGACTCATGCAGAACGGCCTCCGTTATGATTGGTTCAAAGTTCGTACCACGAACGGCATTGACACCTTCTGAACCACCGACGCGAATCTCACGTTATCCCCAGTCGCCACAGCAAGTAACTTGTCGCTTCGCGGAGGACCGCGACTGAGCGCTGCCACGTGCTGTGTGGAAGCGAGTCCGGGCGCGGCGCTACGTAAACCGGCGCGATGCCCTCGTGCTCCAGAAGTTTGCGGATACGGAAAACATGGTAGGCATCGCTGACCGCGACGCAACTGTGCAGGCCATTAGCGCGCATAATCACGCCCACACGCATAGCAGATTCTGCCGTATCGCGGCCTTGCGTCTCGGCGATCAGGCTGCGCTCTGGGACACCGTGGCGCATCAGATAATCGCGGCCCACGCCTCCCTCGCTGAAGGTGGGATCAGCAGCGGCGCCACCAGTCGTAATCACCACAGGCGCAACTCCTCGGTGAAAGACCTCGAGTGCGTGATCGAGACGCGCGCGCAGCACGGGAGACGGGCGCCCGGAATACTCGGCGGCACCGAAGACGACAATTGCGTCGGCAGTGTGGATTTCCTGGAGGGAAGCCGTGCGCGCCACCTGAACGGCGGTGATGATCAGGAACAGTACAACGGCGGAGACGAACAGAAGCAACAGACGAAGCCACCATCGCGGGTGTGGATGCTGGTTGGCGGCTTCATCGGTCATTCCTTTAGCGGTTCGTCCTGTAGGCGAGCATCTTTTCGGCGTTCATCCTTGCGCGAAGAACTTGGAAATTTCGTCGGCGGCGATGGCGCCTTCGCGGATGATGCGCCAGCGCGTAGCTTCGTCCGTGAGATCGATGATGGTGGAAGCAACATCTCGCGGAGAGGCGCCGCCGTCGACGATGATGTTAATGCGGCCTTCGAGTTGTTCGCGGACTTGCTCAGCGCTGGTGCACTCCGAGGCGCCGCTGAGATTCGCGGAAGTCGCGGTGATCGGGATGGCTGCAGCCGTTACCACCGCTAACGGAATCTGAGCGTTAGGCACACGCAATGCAACGTTGCCGGTATTGGCGGTCACTTTGAGCGGCAGGCGCGAACCGGCCTTCACGATGATGGTCAGCGGGCCTGGCCAGAATTTCCGCGCCAGCGCATAGAACTCTTCGGGCAGCGGCTTGGCCAGTTCCTCCGCCTGGTCGGTGCTGGCAATCAGCAGAGACAGCGGCTTGTGGCGCGAGCGGGTCTTGATGTCGTAGACCTTATCGACTGCGCGCAGGTTGAAGGGGTCGGCAGCCAGTCCATAGAAAGTGTCGGTCGGCATGCCCAGCACTTCGCCGGAACGGATCTGATCGGCGGCATACTTCACCAGGGACAATTCAGGAGTTTCGCTATTAATTTTTAAGATCTCGGCGCGCACGGGCGCTCCCTTCTATATGCAACAGACTAGAGTTGAATTAGACCGCGAAACCTACCATAATACGGCAAAACGCGGCAAGAGGAAGCGGCAGCGTATGATTGCAATTGCGCACCGTGAATCCTAGATGACTCGAACCGCAGAATCCGCCCCCAGCGCCCAGCACCGGCTCCGCCGCATTGAGGGCCGCCACAACGCACTCGTCAAGGAGCTGCGCCAGGCTTTCGCACGTGCCGAACGCACCGAAGATGGAAGCTGCGCCATCGAAGGCCTGCGCATTGTGGAAGAGGCGATCCGCAGCGGGCTGCGCTTTCGGGCAGTGTTCTTCAAGGAATCCGCTCAAAATCTGGCGGAGCGTCTTCTGCCTCAGATCGGCGCCAACGTCGACACGCTGCTCCTTCCCGACAAACTTTTCGACGCCACCGTTCCAACCGAGACGCCGCAGGGAGTCGCGGCGCTGGTTCGGCTGAAGGAATTCTCTCTGGCAGATCTGCTGGAACGCTTGCAGGTCGGTCCGATCATCGTTCTCGCGGGACTGCAGGATCCGGGGAACCTAGGGACGATCTTGCGCTCGGCCGAAGCCTTCGGCAGCGCGGGAGTAGTGCTCGGCGAGGGCACGGTGAGTCCGTTCAACTCGAAGGTGATTCGGGCGTCAGCGGGATCGCTGTTCCGGTTTCCGATTATTGTTGGAAAAGCCGCGGGTGGGCTGGAAGAGATTTCCGCCAAGCTGCGCGCGCAGAGTGTGCGGCTGATTGCGACCTCTTCGCACAAGGGCACGCCGCTCGATCAGGCGAACCTCACCGGACCTTCGGCAGTTTTCATCGGCAGCGAGGGATCGGGGCTGCCGCGTCCTGTGCTGGCGCAGGCGGATGAGCTGATCGCGATTCCCCACACTGCGCAGGTGGAATCTTTGAACGCGGGCGTTGCGGGAAGCATCGTGTTGTACGAGGCGGCGCGGCAGAGACGGGTACAGTAGCGTCACCAGCCAAACCGTTCCTGAAGAACTCTTTTTTGGGTGGCGCAGCGCTTTCAGCGCTGCGATGAAGCCTCTCTTTATCTGTCAGGGCTTTAGAGAGTGCGTGAGAACCGGATTTCTGGGAGAACGGTGGAACAAACACCACCAAAATCCAGCCGCGAAAGCGGCGGCATGTGATAGCCCGGCACGTAAAGTGCCGGGTAGCGTGGGAAGAGAGAGCGAGTCCCNNCACGCACACTCTTTAGCCCCTGGGGCCCTGCTCTTACGCCAGGCCGCCTCCGTCGACGACGAGAGCTGCCCCGGTGATCCAACTCGACATTGGGCTTGCCAGAAACAAGACCGCATTCGCAATGTCGTCGGGAGTGCCGACTCTCGCCAGCGGACGATTCGCGGCTTCCCGCATGAACGCTTCCCTTTCCTCGCCAAGCTGGGCGCATTCGCTGGCCAGCATGGGAGTTTCGACGTCTCCGGGGCACACGCAATTCACGCGGATGTTGTGCTTGCCGTNNCCGAGCCGATGTTGATGATGCTGCCTCCTCCATTGCGGGCCATGTGAGGCACAACTTCGCGCGAGAGCAAATAGATTCCCTTGAGCGTCACATCGAGGGCGAAGTCCCATTCGTCCTCGGTGAGTTCGACGATATCTTTGCGGATGGCGATGCCGGCACAGTTGCAGAGGATATCGATTTTGCCGGAACGTTCGATGATGGTCGTCACGGCGCTCTGGCAGTCGGCAGCGCTGCGGACGTCACACTTCAGGAAGACGGCTTCGCCTCCGTGAGCCTCGATTTCGATGGCAGTTTCGCGTCCCTTTGCCTCGTCGATGTCGAGGACAGCGACCAATGCTCCCATGTCAGCCAGGCGAATCGAGATGCCGCGCCCGATCCCCGAGGCAGCACCAGTGACCAGCGCGACCTTCCCCTCCAGAGAGACGAGATGGGCTGCTCGTTCGGTNNATGGGCTGCTCGTTCCTCAATCGGACGGTTAGTTATTGCTATCTAACGCTAACCCCGACGCTTCCAGAGTGAGGTCGACGTCCTGATCCGTGTGGGCCAGCGTGACAATCGAATGCAGCGCCGCAGATGGCGAAGCGTACACGCCGAACGGAAACAGCGACAGCACAAATTTCTGGAAGGCGGCGCGGTCCACGAACTGGCAGAAGTCACGGTAGTCGCGGATCGTGGGTTGGTCGGTAAACATCAACTGAAACATCGGACCGACATTCTGCACTACAACCGCGCGGCCTTTTTTCTTGAATAATTCCCTGTATCCCACGCACAGCCGTTCTGCGATGCGCCAGGTATGCCGGAAAGAAGCGTTGTTGTCGCGGGTGAGCACGCGCAGGTTGGCTCGCGCGGCGTGCATTCCGATGCGCGAGCCGTTGTGCGTGCCGTAGTGCAGAACTCCTCCCCACTTCAATGCGTCCATCACGTCGGCGCGTCCTACTAACGCAGCTACTGGCAAGCCGCAGCCCAGCGCTTTGCCGAAGGTCACAAGATCGGGAGACAGTTTGTAGAATTCCTGGCAGCCTCCGGGAGCGATGCGGAATCCAGTAACCGTCTCATCGAGGATGAAGAGAATTCCGTTGGACTTTGCGAGTTCCTGAAGGCCGCGCAAATATCCTTCCGCTGGAGGAATCACGCCCATGTTGGCCATGATGCCCTCGGTGATGATCGCCGCGATCTGGCCCGGGTGATTCTCAATAGCACGCTGCAGGGCTGGCAGATCATTCCAGGTCACAACAATCGTGTCTTCGAGCGCGGTGCGATTCAGGCCGGAACTGTCGGGAATCTTGATGGGATCGGAGCGCAATCCCAGAGCACTTGGCGGCAGGACGTTCGAACTCACGAGCAGATCGTCGTGCCAGCCGTGATAGTGTCCCTCGAATTTTAAAAGCTTCGGGCGGCCGGTCACGCCGCGCGCTAACCGAATCGCCGCCATCATGGCTTCGGTGCCGGTGTTCGCAAAGCGCACGCGCTCGGCGTTCGGAACGATGCGCTGCAGCATTTCGGCGACTTCCAATTCGACGGGCGTTGCGGTGGCGAAGTGCGCTCCGGTGGTGGCGGCTTCGGTGATGGCTTCCACGATCTCGGGATGCGCGTGGCCCAGGGGCAGCGCGCCGAAGGCCATCATCCAGTCGATGTACTCGTTGCCGTCGACGTCGTAGATGCGCGCGCCACGGGCGCGCTCCATAAAGATGGGATACTTGCCAAAGTTTGCCGGGCCCCGCGAGGAGGAACTGCTGGCCTCGATCAGCACGCCCAGCGTGCGCTCGTAAATCCGCTTCGACTTTTCCGTGCTGAAAGGCAAATGGACCTCCAGGTCCTTGTAGCGCCGGCATCTTGCCGGCTGTCGCGAGGGCNNCCGGGACGGCGGCGCTACTTTCGACTTGCTATGGTACAGCAGAGTTCCCTTCTAACGCGCCTTCCGCGCTGCCCATCCCGGTAACCATTACCTAATTTGCCCTGCAATTTCCGGTCGCCGGACCATTCTTACTCTGCATGGCCGATACCCGTGAAACATCCCCCAGAGAAAGACGCGCATCCCCAGATTAGTTGGAGTGAGGCTTGAACCATGAAAAAGACGATTCTCGCCGTGTTTCCGCAACTCAGACGATTCGCTCTGAGACCGTTTTTCCCCTGCATCGTGGCTGCTTCGCTCTGTTGGGGAGCCGCCGCGCAAGCCGTACCTCGAGCCGACGAGAAGCCCGCCGAACCTTCGCACATCGCGGGATGGGTTGTGATTCCGGTCGATGAATACCGCGTCTTGCGAGCGAAGGCTTACCCGGTCGAGCACGATCCCGAACCGCCTCCCACAGACGCCACGCTGACCCGCGTGGATTACGACCTGCACGTTGCCGGTGACTTGGCGGCAGGACGCGCCAGCCTGACCGTTGACGTATTGAAAGATGGATGGGTGCGCGTTCCCGTGCCTGCGGGCCTGCTTGTGCGCGAAGCGCGCCTGGACGGTAAGCCCGTATCACTGGTGCCGGGAGCACAAGGTCAAGGGAAAGGCGGAACGCATCTCTCGGCGCTGCTCTCTCATGCGGGGCGTTTCGAACTGCTGCTGCATGTGGACGTGCCAGTCACAACTTCCGCGGGCGAGGAGAGCATCTCTCTGCCTTCCACAGAATCGGGAGTGACGCGGGCCACGGTTTTACTTCCGCGGCAGGGAGTCGATCTGAGAGTCGGCGGTGGATTGCTTTCCGAGAAATCGGAAACTGCAGGCGAGACCAAGTGGATCGCTTTTGCTCGCGGCAATGAGGCCCTGACTTTCACGTGGCGGAGGAAGACGGAAGATCATCACGTCGAACTGCCGCTACGCCTGCGCGGCTCGCTGACTCAATTGACCAGCCTGGGGGAGGACTCGGCTTCCGTCTACGCCGAAGCCAACTTCGAGGTCGTGCAGGGCGCGGCCCGCGAGGTACGCCTCCAACTGCCAGACAAGATAACCATCAATCAGGTTTCTGGTGCGGTGGTGGCCGATTGGGAGATGAAGAACGGCGAACTTGCCGTGACCTTCCTGGAACCGGTCGAGCACAACGCGCGCTTCGTCATCAGTGGCGAAGCACGGCTGCCAAAAGACGGCATCATCGACATTCCTCTGCTGCGGCTTCTCAACACGGAGCGCGACACAGGAGGCGTGGCCGTGGAAATTCTTGGCGCCGGCGAAATCAAAGACCAGAAAGCGCAGGGTCTGGAAGATGCCGACGCTACCGATCTCGGCGAGATGGTGGCCAACCGTCAGTCCCCTGCCCTAGTCGCGTTTCGTGCGCGGTCCGGAGAAGCCGGCCGGGAGCGGTCGCTGAGCGTGAACGTGGCTCGCTACGATCAGCAAGCCGTTCTGATGGCGAACATTGAAGAGGCTCGCTATCAGGTGCTGATGAGCGCCGACGGGAAAGAACTCGTGCAGGCGCGCTACGGGGTTCGCAACAACCAGCGCAACTTCGTGAAGGTAACGCTGCCCCCTGGGGCAACGGTCTGGAGCGTGACCCTGGCAGGAAGGCCGGTTCGTCCGGGCCAATCGCCGGACGGGAGCTTGTTGCTGCCTCTGGAGAAATCGCGTGGCGGAGACGATGCGCCGGCATTCGCCGTCGAGATCCTCTATCTCGCGAAAGCAGCGACCTGGAACGACAAAGGTCAGCAGAAGGTAACTCTTCCAGCGCTGGATCTTCCGATCTCCCGCACCGGATTGTTACTTTACTACCCGCCTCTGTTCAAGGTTTCGGCAGAGCCGGGAACGTTTCGCACGCAGGAGTATGTGAATCCGGTTTCTGCGGTGCTGGAACCGCCGAGCAGCGGGGCGGCGACCCGGGCTTCGGTGACCGCGCCTGCAGCAAGCCCCACAGACTTCGATCGCTTAGAACAATTCACCAAGCTGCAAGGCGCCGACGACAAGGAGAAGAAGGACGCAACCCAGGCTCTCCTCGATTCGTTCAAAGCAAAATCATCGAGTGGAAAGGTAACCGGCATCCTGCCGATCGACGTAGCGTTCCCCGCATTTGGTCCCTCGATATTCCTTGTGTCCGAACTCACCAGCGAGAACCAGTTTCCCGCGGCAGAATTCAACTTCCAGCGCTACAAAAAGGCAGGTGTGCGATGAAAAACATATTCGTGATGTTGGTGCTTTGCTCGATGTGCATGGCGCAGGTGCCTCCGGGGGAAGAACAATCCACGCTGCCGTTGCCCGATTCTGGCAATGTCACGCTAAGCCTAGACGAATACAACAAGCTCGTGGAACTCGCGGCGAAGCCGCCGAAGAAGTCCGATGTCGCGCCCCTTCCCTACTCGGTCAAGCATGCAGATATGAAGTTGCACGTTGAGAACGACGCTGTGTGCGGCACGGTGCGCCTCGAGGGAGAAGTTTTCCGCAAGGGCTTGAGCAAAGTTCCGCTGACCACCGGAATGACCGTGCTCGACGCGCACCAGAACGGCAAAGGCGTTCCGTTGCTCCAGGAGAATGGCACTCACATGGCGCTGCTGCCGGGGCCGGGCGAATTTTCCGTCGCGCTCGACACCGGGCTGCCGCTGCGAATCGAGGCGGGACGCGCGTCCTTCAGCCTGCCCGCACCCGCGGCTGGCAGCGTGCAACTGGCACTCGTGATTCCTGGCGACCATACCGTCGCTAACATCAATCCCGGCATCATCACCAGCCGGAAATCGGAGAATGGACATACCACGATCGAAGCCACGCTGGTGCCGGGACAGTCCGCGAACATCTGGTGGACCACGCGGGAGGCCGTAACTCCGACGGTGCCGCGTGAAGTGCGGTTTCTCTCCGATGCAAAAACGCTCATTTCGGTCAGCGAAGCAGAGATGCGCGTAGCCGTGCTCGCCGACATCACGGTTGTCCAGGGTGAGCCGTCACAATTCCACGTGGACGTTCCGGAGGGTTTTGAGGTCACAGGCGCGACCGGCGCCACGCTCGATTCCACGGAAACGAACTCGGGAGTCTTAACCCTGAAGGTGAATGCGCCCAACCAACGCAGCCACCAGTTCCTGATTTCGCTGGAGCGCTCGATCAGCGGGGAGAAGGCCGACGCGCCATTCCTCAGCTTCAAGCGAGCCCAGCGCGAAACCGGCGAAGTACTGGTCGAGGGCTCGGGCACCATGGAACTGACCGCAACGGAAGGCGGCGGCCTGAAGCGTATGGACGTGAAAGAAGCGAATCCATATCTGCGGTCGCTGGCGCACTTTCCAGCGCAGGCGGCGTTCCGCTATCACAAGCAAGCCAGTGAGACACCGACTCTGGCGCTGCAGTGGGTGCGCTTCCCCGATGGTAGCGTGCTCGCCGCGGTTGCCGAGAGCGCAGTGGTCACGACCATGGTCACCTCGGAAGGCAAGTCGCTTACCGAAGTAAAGCTGATCGTGAAGAACCAAGCTCAGCCGTTCCTGAAAGTGGCGCTGCCCACGGGCGGCAGCATTCTCTCGGCGGAGGTCGGAGGCGAACGCGTGAAACCAGTGCAAGGTCCCGATGGAAGCCGTGTACCTCTTCTGCGGGCGGGATTTCGTCCGACTGGTTCGTACGAGGTATCGTTCGTATTCATGCACTCTGGCGCGCCGTTTGCGAAGAAGGGCGGGGCCGATCTCAGTCTTCCGAGCATGGACATTCCCATCAGCCTGTTGAGTTGGGAAGTCTTTCTGCCGGAACAGTTCAAAGTAAAGGATTTCGGCGGAGACGTGATTGCGGCGAACCGTGTGCCTGCGCCGTTTCGCGAAGAAGACGCGATCAACACGGAAAATCGCGACTCGAACGTTTATAGCAACGCAACGATGGAAGCTCCTCCCGGGCAAATGGGAGGTTATGTAACAGACTCAAGTGGCGCGGTAGTTCCTAACGCACGTGTGACCATCACTGCAAGCAATGGAGGGAGCCGAACCGCAACGACCGACGGCCAGGGCCGATGGATTGTCGGCGGACTGGAATCGGGAACCTTCAAAGCCAAGACGGAGATGCTTGGCTTCCGAACGAGCTCGTTCAATCTCAACTACGACTCCAGCAAGCCGTCAAGCTACAACTTTCCGTTGAGCGTTGCGAGCGTGGCTGAATCCGTAGAAGTTTCGAGCACATTGCCTCAAACAACGAAAAGCGAAACGAACGCGTTTCACGGCGAGGCGTATGCCGGCAGCAGGGGCGGCCCGATCAACGGCCAAAGCATCACCTCATTGGTGATGTTGACTCCCGGGGTCGCAAACCAAAATGTGGCCTCGGAGAATGTCGTGAAACTGCAGCGCAAGGTGGTCGGAGTACTGCCGGTGGCGATCGACGTTCCTCGGACAGGAACTTCGTTCAGCTTTGTCCGGCCGCTGGTTCTCGACGAGGAGACGAAAGTGACGTTCAGCTATAAGAGCAGGTGAACTGACTTCTCAGCCATAAGCGGCTCCCCGAAGTCCGCTGTATTTACCGGTTTTTTGCGGATGGCATAGAATGTCTGTTCGCGGGGAGCCGCTCATGAGCAGTCCTGAGGAATGGAAGAAGTGGGAAGGCCGCGTCGACGGGAAATTTCCGCTTCGGCACTGGCTGGGCGGCTCGGAGCATAGCGCAGTCTTTCTCACCGAGCGGCCAGGTCACGCCGATGAAAAAGTCGCAATCAAACTGATCGCGGCCGATTCGGATGCTGACCGTCAGCTTTCGCACTGGCGTGCCGCGGCCCAGCTTTCCCATCCGCACCTGATGCGCATCTATGAGGCGGGACGGTGCCGGCTGGATGGCACCCCTCTCCTTTATTTCGTCATGGAATATGCGGAGGAGGATCTCTCGCAAATCCTTCCGCAGCGGCCGCTAGCGGCCGGTGAAGTGACGGAGTTGCTCCCTCCGCTCTTGGACTCGTTGTCGTACCTGCATGGCAACGGATTTGTCCACGGACGCATCAAGCCGTCGAATGTACACGCGACGGGCGATCAGTTGAAGCTCTCGGCGGATCAGATCGTTTCGTCTACGGAATTGAATCCCACGCCAAAGCGGCGCGACGTGTACGACGCGCCCGAAACGGCGGCCGGAATAGTCTCGCCCGCGGGCGACGTGTGGTCGATTGGAGTGACGCTGGTCGCCGCGCTCACCCAGAACGTAGCGTTTGAGGGCGAAACCTTGCGAGGTGACCCCGATCCTCCGGAAACCGTTCCACCCCCGTTCCGAGGAATCGCGCGTGAGTGCCTGCATCTCGATCCCAAGCGGCGCTGCTCGATTACAGAAATTCAGGCGCGGTTGCAGCCTGCGGCACGATCGGTGCCGGCGGAGCCTGAAGCGCCGTTGGCTCCGAGACGCCCGATCAAACGCGGGCCGATTGCGGCCGCGTTGCTGGCCGCTGTGGTCCTGGTGGGATTAATCATCTATTTCTCTCGCGGGAAAGGCGCACCTTCGCCGGACTCCGCCACGACTGAGCAGCCAGCCGTTCAAACCGCACCTCAACGTTCACTTCAATCCGAGCCTCAGACGGTTGCACCTCAGCCAGCGCCCCAAACCGCGCCGGCAGTGGCACCCAAGCCGGCGGCTGCCCCGCCGGTCGCAACTCCGAAGGAGGCGGTCGTTTCCGGCGGCGAAGTCGTGCATCAGGTGCTACCCGATGTTTCTAAGAGCGCGCAGAAAACGATCACGGGAACGTTGAAGGTTGGAGTAAGGGTTGAGGTAGATCCGTCAGGCAAGGTGACCACCGCAAAGCTGACGTCGCCCGGGCCCAGCAAGTATTTCGCAGGTCTGGCTCTGAAAGCAGCACAACGCTGGGAGTTCTCCGCCCCCGTGGTCGACGGCAAACCAACGGCCAGCACGTGGATGATTCAGTTCCGCTTCAAGCGAACCTCAACCCAGGCAGTGCCCCAACGAGTGACACGCTAGGCTTTCGTCGTCTGACGCAACTTCCAGACGATCTGCCTCACCATGCCCAGCAGCAGCTTAGCGTCGTAGGCTTCCAGGCCGAAGCGCAGGATCAGGCGCCGGGCTTTTTTTTCGAACATGGCGTCCGTCCCAGGCTTCAAGTAGCCACTGATGCGAAGCGCTTCGAGCAATCCCTCAGTGATTTGTTCGGTCTGACCAGCTGACGCAAGCTCGACCTCCTCTTTCGCCGGTGGGAGTGACGTGCCCCGCGCCAGTTCGTAGAGACAGACCGCGACGGCCTGTCCCAGATTCATCGAGATGTTCTGTTCCTTGGTCGGAATGTTGAGCAACCAATGGCAGTGGCTGAAGTCTTTATTCGTCAACCCGATCTTCTCGGAGCCGAACAGCAGAGCAACCCGCTCTGTCAGAAGTTGCTGGCCAATCGCGCTGCCGGACGGTTCGTCGAGGTGGCGTACGGGCTGCTGCAACGCCCGATTGCGCACCGCAGTCGTGCCCACGACCAGAGCACAGTCAGCAACGGCCTCGGCGACGGTCTTATATTCTTCTGCTTTCTCGAGCAAATCAGAGGCGCCAACAGCCGAACGGGCCTCGCGAAATCCCTCCGCGAAAGCATTCACCAGACGCAGCCGGTGCGCGCCAAAATTGCTCATAGCACGAGCGGCGGCGCCAATATTCAAAGGATTGCGCGGACGCACCAAAACGACCACGAGTCCGTCGAGTTCTGAGAGGACAGGCAAGCGCTCAATTCTACGACAGGTAGGTCCAGTGACGAGGATGAGGCTGAGGCCGCTTCAGCGAGACGGCGCAGCAGCGGCCTGAGCAAGTTGCTTCCGTTCCGCAGCAGCGTTCTTGGCTTCTTTGCGGGCTTCGAGCGTCAGGTCGCGCGCTCCAAAGCCCACGCCGATCTTCTTCAGGAAACCATTGGGCGGAGTGCCCCCGGCAAAGATCCAGACGAAGTCGTTCGGAATCTCTTGTTTGCTGCCGTTGGCCTCGAGGACGACCGATTCCGCCTTGAACTCGACCGGACTCGAATTGAACAACACCTTCAATTTCCCGGAGCCTATGAAGTCTTCCATACGCTTCGCGTTGCGCTCCTTGATGCGGCTGAACCGCTCGCTGCGATAGGAGACGGTCACCTGGTTACCGGTCTGACAAGCCAGGCCCATGGCGGCTTCCACCGCGCTGTCGCCGCCGCCGACGACCAGGATCTTCTTATTGATGTAATGGTCCGCCTCGATCAGGCGGTACATCACCTTGGGCAACTCTTCCCCTTTAACACCGAGCTTGCGCGGTTCACCCGCCTTGCCCAAGGCCAGGATTACAGCACGCGAGCGATACTGATTCGTCGCGGTCGCGACCGTGAAAATGCCGTCTTCGCCGCGCTTAACGTCTTCCACCTTCTCGCCGGTGGACACGTTGAAGTCGGCCCGGTTGAGAATCATGTTCCAGAAGGCAAGCAGGTTCTCTTTCGAAAGTTGCAGCTTCTTGAACTTGCCATACATCGGAAATTCCACGGGACTCGTCATCACCAGTTTCTGACGAGGATACTTCGCAACGGTACCGCCAATCTCGTCGCGCTCGATCGTCAGATAGTTGAGCTTGTTTTCAATCGCGCGTAACGAGGCGCTGATTCCGGCCGGCCCCGCTCCGATTACTAAAAGATCGTGGACCCCGGGAACTGGCTGCGCCGGACCATCCTCCTTGAGGCGGGCCGCAATCGTATCCACGCAGTCACGGCCCTGGTTCACAGCGTTCTTAATCAGCGCCAAACCGCCGAGTTCTCCGACGATGAACAAATTCGGCACGGTGGTCTCGTATTCCGGCGTCAGGTAGGGCATGTCCGCAGCCATCCTGGCGCTCGCCATCACCATGGTGATCGCACCGACCGGGCAGGCGTCCGCACACAGTCCGTGGCCAATGCACTTGTGTCCGTTGACGATCACGGCCTTGCCGCCGATCATCGCCAGCACATCGCCTTCGGGACACACGCTGGTGCAGGTTCCGCAGCCGATGCAGTAGTTGTTGTCGATGTGGGGATGCTGTGCTTTCGGACCTTCGGAGAACATCTTCCCTTTTTCTGCCGCTTCGCGCGCGCGGGCTTCTTTCTTCTTCAGGCTCTTGAGATAGCCCATGAGAAAGAAGAGGCAAATAACGCCGCCGATTCCGTATGTAATGAGCGTTTCCATGGCCGGATGCTAGAAGTACCCCAGAAAGAATTGCAGTCCGATATGGATCATCGCGAGCACGGCAAAGGCATAGCTGAACGGCTTGTGCACCACGTGCCACAGATGGAAGACTTTCTGCGAGCGAGAGAGAAAGAGAACCCGCTTCGAGAGTGCGGCTTCTTCCGCCGCGGCATGAATTGCCTTTTCAAGTTCACGATTCTGCGTGGGAAGGAATCCAGCCAGCGTCTTGAGCGATTCTCCAAAGCTCAATGCGTGGCGACGCAAGCGGGCCACGCGAAACACACGAATCACATCGAGGATCATCATGTAGACCAGCGCTGCGACGATGGGAAGTCGGGAAACACGGTTCGCATCCGGCATGCGCAGTAAGGCACGCAGGTCCGCTTCCGGCAACACGTATTGCGCCGCCAGTTGCAGCGCCAAGCTCTCCTGCAGCTCCTGCAGTTCTTTCATCGATAGTTCTGCCGTGGTAACCTTGCGCGGAATCTGTGCGTATAGGTACCGTCCAACAACTCCGCTGGTCGAGACCGCGAACATGATCCAGAACGCCATCCCCGCAATGCCCTTGAATTTCAGCGTTGAGTGAAATGCAACAATGAACGGCGCGGTCAGCCCCATCAGCACATGAATGTCGAGCCAGTGCCGCGTGCTGCCTTTCGTGCCCAGCCACGTCCAATGCTTGCGGATCGGGTACAAGAAGATTCCTGCGAATAATGCGACACCCGCGAATCCCAGGTACAGGCCAATCGGTCCACTGGGCCGCAGCATGTGATGCTTGGGCGAGAACGGACGGTCGATGGACGAAAGCTTGTAGTAGTCGAAGCCATAAAAGAAGATGGCAAGATTTGACGCGATGGCAAAGGCATAGAGGGTATAGAGGCGCAGACGATGGCCTCTCTCCGCGTCAGGGACGGTCTTCGCCGCGGTTGCAATGCGGGCAGTAGCTGTGGCGTTCGCGCTCATTTCTTGGTGACCTGCTCCTCCGTGCTAACAGTAAATTTCTTGTACGCCGTGAACTGGTGCAAGTTACGCCAGTGCTGTCTGGGAGTCTCGACCTCCACGCGGGCCGAGGTGGGAAACCAGTACACAACCTTCGAATCGGAGAAGGGCACCGGAGCAAAGTCGATTTCCGAGTTCAGCGCCTTCAGGCCGACGTCTTGCAAGGAGTCTGCAATTCCCGCCTGAATCTTGGTGATCGAGCCCGTCTGCGGGTCGATCCAAGCCGTTCCAGTGAGTTCCAGCGGATATTCCCTGCCGCGCAAAGCCAAGGCCGCCGGGGACCTCATGCCGGGAACGTGTTCGAAGCTGACCTTCTCCAGAGTGCGCCCACCAACGACTTCCTCTCCGGCCAGCGTAAACTTGAACGCTTCAGCGTAGTAGGGGTGAAACACCAGGAACAACGTGGCAAAGCCGTTGCTCAACAGCATCGAAGTGTTCTTGCGGTCCCGCTTTGCTGCGTGCATGGGAATGCGGGATTCGGAAAGGTTCAACTCGCCTCCGGCGTTGGTCAGAATGACGAGATAGTCGTAAGTGGAATCTTCTTTCAATTCGATCTTGTCATCTTTGCCCAACTTTTCCTGCCGCACCTGCTCTGTGCACTCCACATCGGAAAATTGGTCGAGGAATAATGAAGTCTGATTGGCGGTGCGCCTCAGCAGATCGTTCAACCGTTCCGCCTCCGGGGAGGCAGACGTCGTACCCGCAAATCCAACGGCCGTGAGAAAGATCACTCCCAGAGCATGGAGTAGGGCTGCGTGTCCGCAGCGTGCGATATTTTTCGTCTTGTCCATCATTCCCCCTTCCTCTTCGAATCGAAGCGGTAGCCGACAGAGAACATGAACTGGTCGTAGCTCAGGTCCCCGCGGTTGGTGGTGAAGCTGCTCTGCAGGTAGTAGTGCGGCCCGAGCGTGGTCTCGACCGTGCCGGTAACGAAGCGGCCTCGATTGCTGGTCGTCAGCGTGGAAGCAAAGTTCTGTTGCCCCAGCAAGACCTCAAGGCGCAGGCGGTCGCTCATCTGCCGCGAGAGCGACACTGATTCGTACGAGCCACTGCCGAAGGAACTGTCGAACTTCGCGTAGTGAGCATCGGCGCGCAGCCTCACCCACGGCAACCGCGCAAATGTGATCCCATACATTTCATTCAACGAACTCTTGGCGTCTCCGGTGCCACTGCTCCGGCCAAGACTGGTGGATAGCCAAATCTGCTTCCATACCTCGACGCGGCCACCCGCGCTGAATCCCTGGAACAGATATTTGTCGAGCAGTCCGGTCCCCACCAGGGTCGAATCAAAGGTCGGGATGTCGCGAAAATAGTTGTAGTTGAAATCGAGTTCAACGCGAGCTTGAGGATTCACCCGCAGCGTGAAGAAGTTGCGGCCCAGCCCAACTCCCGGGGAAGGCGTAACGGAATTGCCCTGGGGATCATCCACCTGCGCCGACTCATAGATGGCGATGTCGCGCTTGTACGACAGCGAGTCTTCAAAGAAGACAAACGGCCGGTCGACGGCCCAGTTAACCATGCTGACGCCGGCGCCGCTGGTGCTGCTGTAATGGAATCCGTCGTATTCGCCGCCTTCAAAGTTGATGAAGGCGCCGCTAATGACGCGGTTGGGACTGTAGTCCCACGACGAAGGATCGGGAGTGGAGCCGCCGAAAACTCCCAGCGTGCTTCCCTTGGAAAGTCGCTTGCCAAAGTAGCCGCCGTCGATCGTGTCGAGGCTGGGCGCCCACGGCAGGTAGAGGCGGCCGAATCCCGCGACCAGCGTCGAGTTGGGATTGTCGTAGGTCATGTTCAGGTGGTACGTACGGTTGATCAGGTTCTGCAGCGTCTGCTGGCTGGCCACCGATTCCTTGGTCAGGCGTCCACGCCAGTAGCCACTGAGGTTCCAGTACGTGCCGCCAACGCGTGTAATGTCGCCGCGGAACACCATGCCGACATCGGAACTGGTTACGCTGCTCGTTCCGTGACTGATGGTCTCGATGGCGTCGAACCCGATGCGTCCCCGAGCACGGTTCACCGATGGCAGCGGAGGCCGAGGAACTTCTTCGCGGGCCTCTTCATCGAGCGTGTCGCCTTCGGTAAACGAGATAACCGCGGGATACTGCCGCGTGGCGCTGAGCGCGCGTTGTTGCACCAGGGCTTCCGCATCGCCGCTCGAGAGGTAAGCCAGGTCGCCTGCCTTGACCGGACGATTGGGAGAATGAATGTCAGTCACCGCCGACGTTTCGGCGACGCCGCTGACTTCGAGTTCGGCCACCACGCGCGGATCTGCGGCGTTCGCACTGTCGCCCTGAGTGGCGGGCAGGTTCGTGTCCTCGACCTCCAGCTTCATCCCTTCTTTTAGACCCTGCGCGCGTCCGCCTTCGAGATAGGCAACGCCTTCAGCCACGTACTTCACTTTGAACACGGTGCGCAGGCTGGGATCATCGGACCGGGCAATCATCGTGGAGGTTTCTGGAGAAGGGCTGGGCGTGATGGCCGGGGCGCTGGAGACTGGCGCCGCAACTTCGTCGGTCTTCGCAATCAGCGGCGCAATCACGGGTGCAGCGGCGGCCTCGACCGGGACAGCAGCTTTCGTAGACGGGGATGCGGCTGAAGGTGAAGAGGTGTTCGTCGTGACCGCTGGCGTCGTTGCCGTGGCGATCTGATTCTCCTCGACAGAAGGTTGTGGTGCGGCATTGGCTACGGCAGTGGTTGCGGCGCTCGCCGGAGCGGGAGACGCGGGTTGGCTCTGCGGGACCGGAGCCGCTGAAGGTGGAGGGGGAGTTGCGGCCACCGAGGAATTATTAGAAGGAGGCTCGAACCCCGAACCCGCAGTGGTGGCTGGCGATGCAGGCGTAGGGAAGTCCGCGGCATTGTCTTCCGGAAGTGGTACTGCGGTGTCGTGCCGTCTGTGGAACACGCCAATCAAATTGCCCGACGTGGCCGCTACCGGAGCGCCTTGCGTGGCTCTGCGCGCATGCTCGACGGCGCCGATCGTAACGATGATCTTGTTCCCTTCCGTCTTCACGGTGTAAGGGTGGGTCTGATCGAGATCGAGCACCACGCGCGTGACGAGAGGGCTGGTGCTGTGCTGCCCCGAGCGCACGCGCCGCACTCCGTTCACATTGACCGGAAGACTTCTTACCGCGTCATTGGAACGAGTATCGGGAAGATCGAGCAGTATCCGGTCGGGATTAGACGCGGTGTCGAACGAAGGATTTACCGGGCTGCTGAGAGTAACTTCCACGCGCAGTTCCGCTCCCTGGCGAGCCGTGGTCACGCTTTGCAATGTCGCCGGCCCCGCTGCGTTCTGCGCCGAGGCACAAGACAACAAGAGCATCAACGTCCCGAGATGTTTCTGAACTGCCATCATTCTGTGCTGACACTCGCTGGCGCTCCACTTGCCGCCTGAAATTCAACGTTGCCGCCGTCTGCTTTCGCTTGAGCACGTCATCCGCCAAATCGCCTATCCGCCGCCTTGTCCGTTCTGGTGACATTGGTAACAGTTAATGCTGTTGTAGACGTAACCGGTCACGTGATCGTGCTGGAAATTGTTGGCGTTGTTCCCACCGTGACAACCGGTGCATTGGTAAACCGAGTAGTCATTCGAGTTTGTATGGCAGGTGGAGCACACGTTGTTCGCGTTGCCATGGCTCGTCGGAAACTGCGTGTACTGCGTGTGGTTGAAGGTGGCGCCGGTCCAGGCCGTGGTGTTGTGGCAGTTCTGGCATGTGGTTGGGAAGAACTGCTGCTGCGCCGCGTGTCCCGGGTTCGTCGTGTTGTTGTAGTCGGTCTGGTGGCAGCCGATGCAGGTGATCGGCAGGGTTGTGTAGTTGCCGTTGACGTGGCAGTCCGTGCACACCCGCGGCGGCACCGTATGCGAACCCGTCAGCGGGAACGTCGTGGTGTTGTGGTTAAAGGTGGAGTCCGTCCAGACAGTCGTGTCGTGGCACAGTTCACACGTGGTCGGGAAGCCCGCCGACGCGTGCGCCGGATTCGTCGTGCCGGAGTAATCCTTCTGATGGCACGAGTAGCACAACGTGCTGTTCAGGGCGTAGTTGTTGTTGACGTGGCAGTCCGTGCACTGCCGCGGCGGCACCGTGTGCGCGCCGGTTAAAGCGAAGTTCACCATCGAGTGGTCGAACGTCGCCGGGGACCAGGCCACCGTGGTATGGCACTGCTGGCAGGTCGAAGGAAAGTTTGCCGAGACGTGATTGGGGTTTGTCGTACCCTGAAAATCCTTCAGGTGACAGCTAATGCAGGTCGTGCTGGTCAGGTTGTAGTTGTTGTTGGCGTGGCAATCGGCGCACTGCCGTGGCGGCACTGCATGTCCGCCGGTCAGCGGAAATCCCACCGAAGAGTGATCGAACTTCGCATTCAGCCAGTTGTCGGTGGAGTGGCAACTGTCGCACGTAGTGGAGAACTTGGCGCTGACGTGGTTGGGATTGGTCGTCCCCGTGAAATCCGTCGCGTGGCACGAATAGCACTGCGTGGACATCGTCTGAAACTGGCTATTGGCCGCGCCCTTATGGCAGGAGTCGCAGTCGACTGCGGCGTGCGCCCCGGTCAGCGGGAACCTGTTATTGTGCTGCTGGATCTGTTGAATCGAAACCTGCCAGCCGCGCACCGTGTGGCACTGCTCGCAATTCGCTCCCAGTTGCCGCTTATGAATATCAGCGTGGCAGTCCTGACATCGCTGTCCGACGTTGGAGAACACGGGCTTCACGTGGCATTGAATGCAGGCCACGGACTGGTGCATGCCGCGCAGCGGGTATCGCGTCTGATTGTGATCGAATTCAGGAACCGCACGGATCGGTTTCCATCCGGCAGCGGTATGACAGTTTTGACAAGGAACGTTCAAATTTCCGTGCGGACTGTGCGTGCCAGTTGAGGCCTGCGCGTGCGCGCTTCCCGAAAGTCCGGAAAGCGACAACAGCAGCACTGTCATCAGATTGAGTACGCCCCCCGATGCCGACATGACTTGCCCCTTGCGTTGGCCCCGCACTGCATTAGAAAAAATAACGATATGAGGATTTATGACGAGTGATGCAATTTTCTGTCCACATAGAGTAGCGATCCAAATGCTCACTTCGAAAGTTACGCAAGGCCCTGTTCCGAGCCGCGATCGGTTCATTGTCCGGATTACCATCGAGTGCAGTATTACTTTGAGTCAAGTGTAACTTCTGCGCATTGCCCTGAACTTTGTGCTTTGGATTAAAGGCGTTCAGAAAACTGAACCGCGTACAAAAAACAGAGCGAGCATTGGTCACGCTCGCAACTACGTCTTAGAGATATACCCGGAGATCTCTGGAAAAACTGGAAGGTTGTACAACTTCACGCGCCTAGAAGTGCGCGTTTCACCGGTCAACGTCCGGTTTTCTTACCTGTAGGCACGGGATTCGTGGGCCCGTGACAGGCGGCGCAGTCCTTCGGCGTGGACTTGTAGAAGAGTACGGTCTTGGCGGCAATCACTTTGGTCAGCTTGTGGCATTCAGCACAGCGCACGTTCTGGTGCGCACCGCGCAAGGGGAACGTCGTTCGCTTTTCATGGTCAAAGAGCGACGGCTTCCACTTCATGCTGGTGTGGCACTCGGCGCAGCGTGTGATGTCATCTTTAGCGAACTGCTTTCCGTGGATGTCCTGGTGGCAGTCCTCGCACTGGCTGGGCGCGGCCTTGAAGTCTACGTTCATCAGTTTGGTTTCAAGGTTCGGCGGCTTATGGCAGTCGATGCACGCGGTCGCACGGTGCGCCCCGAGCAAAGCAAACTTTGTCTTGGAGTGGTCGAAGCCTGAGAGCTCTTTCCACGATTTGGTAGCGTGGCAAGCCTCGCATCCCGCCACTGAACCGTCGGCCCGCGCCTGCTGCATGCGCTCCTTGAACTGTCCTTCGTGGGGATCATTGTGGCAACTGGTGCAGTTCAGACTCTTCCAGTGATAAATCACGGCCGGCTGCGGATGGAACTCCGCTGATTCCTTGTGACAGTCGGCGCATGGTACCGCGATATGCCCGCCTGTCAGCACAAAGTGCGTCTCCTTGTGTTTCGCAAGGCTGAAAGTCGAAGGCTTGTAACCCTCAAGATTGTGGCAGCGGTCGCAAGCGTTGAAGTAAGGAGCCGCGGAAAACTGCGCTGCATGCTTGTCGGCGTGACAGTCGGTGCAGCGCTCGAACTTAACCTTGAACAGCGTGTCCTTCCCTTTCGGGAGATGGCACTGCGCGCACTCCAGTCGCGCATGCCCGCCCTGCAACGGATATGCGCTCAAGGCGTGTTCCTTCACCGTAAAGGTCGAGGGCTTCCATCCCTTCACGGTGTGGCAGGAAGCGCACTCCCCGCCGTCCGGACGCTTGGCGAGCTGCCCGCCGTGCGGATCGGGCTTGTGGCAGTCCATGCACTTCTGGAACACCAGCGGCTTCTTGAAGTCTCCGCCCGCGTGGCACTGTGCGCAATCGACGCTGGCGTGCTTGCCTTCCAGAGGGAATTTAGTCTTGGAGTGGTCGAAGCGTTCGTTGACCGCCTGCAAAGAAATCTTCTTCCATCCGCTTGTGCTGTGGCATGACTGACAGCCCTGCGGGAAGCTCCCGTGATGGGGGTCTTTGTGGCAATCGGAGCACTGGTTGAACGGAATACCCACGTACTGCGGCTTGCCGTCCGCCCCGTTCGTGTGGCACTTGGCGCATTGCACCTGGATGTGCAGGCCGGTCAGGGGATAGCGCGTCTTGGAGTGATCGAACTGGGATTGCCCGGACTGGCTGACATTGATGGTCTTCCAGTCCACGAAATTGTGGCATTGCAGGCAGCTTGGACCGAGGCGTCCCTTGTGCTGGTCTTCGTGGCAACTGATGCAACCGGTCGACAGCCCCAAATAGGTCCGGCTGGGATCTTTGATTTTGATGGACGCACGTTCCTGCGGTGAGATGCGGGAGGGATTGTGGCACTTATTGCAGGTTAAGCCTTGGTGCTTGCCTTCCAGCAGGTATCCCGTTTCTTTGTGATTGAAAGTCTTGATGTCCCACTTGATCAGCGGGAAGTCTTCCCCGTTGTGCTCCGAGTGGCATCGGGCGCATTCCTGGCTGGAGCCGGCAAGAATGTTGTAGGTGGCGTGTAGCCCCTTGCGCGCAGAAAGCCGGGTAGCGATCTCGGTGTGACAGTCCAGACACTTGAGCGCCGCCTGCCCGCCAAATTTGTGGCAACTGGCGCAGTTGGTGGATCCGTTCAGCGATTGGTGCGGCCGCGACAGTGGTCCGGGAGAAATTTGTGCCGAGGCCACAGGCAGGGACAAAACCAAATACGCCAGCGCGAAAAATACCGAGATGCTCAGTGATAAGGTGCGCACGAGGCTCTTCCAGCAGCACCGTGCAGCCAGGTTCTCAGACATTGCCTGAAGTCTTGCTCTCTCTGTCTTGCCCCGCACCGAGCCCTCGCGGACATCCAACCGCACGTTCGTAACCACTGATAATGGTTCGCAGTCTAGTTGTCGGTGACGGAACGCACTAGTTACCAGGAGTACACTCGAGAGCAAGCATTTGGTTCAACGCCGTCCCGGTCAAGTTGGCCATCCCCGCAGGAGCCATCTTTCTGATATATGCAAAATCCAGCCCGGCAGACCTCAGCCCAAACATGTCGTCGCTCGTGTCCTCGGAGGACACCAGTACAGATTCCTGAACGAAGCGCCGAAAGCTTTTTGTACAGGTTGACCAGGAACCTGCTGATTGGACCGCGGACTCCGCGTCGCGTGGATGTGCGGGTTCTGGTCGCGACTCATCGCAATCTCGAACAGAGAGTGAAGGAAGGAATTTTTCGCGAGGATTTATTCTACCGGCTGGCAGTGGTTCCCATTCACATTCCCCCATTGCGCGATCGGCGCGACGACATCAGCGGCCTGAGCGACGTCTTTTGCCACCAGGTCGCGACCGAACTGAAAATGCCGCGTCGGCGACTGACTCCGGAAGCCCTGGAGAAGCTCCAGCAATATCGCTTCCCGGGAAACCTCCGCGAGTTGAGGAATCTGATCGAGCGCGCCTACATTCTGACCAGCAATCAGGAGATCGGCGCCGACGATCTGCCTCTCGCGCAAAAAGAGGCCGTACCCGCCAATGGGAATGGATCTCTCCCCGCTGGGCTTTCGATTCCCTTTGCGCCCTCCTTCGACCTCACCGGAGTTCTGGAGAGCGCCGAAAAAGAACTGATCGTCCGCACCCTGAATTCCACGAACGGAGCGCAAGCCGAAGCCGCACGCCGCATGGGACTCTCCCGGAGCGCGCTGGCCTACAAGCTCACCAAGTATGGAATCCGTTCGACGGACTAGCGCCGAGCTTGCGGAAAAGAAAAAACGCCCGCCGAACGAGCGGGCGTTTCTGCTTCTTGTGATTCGCTGCTCGCTATAGCGCGGCCAGTATCTTACGCCGGAGCGCTCCGGCAAAAGCAAATGCGCCGGTCCCGAACAACGCGAGCGTCGAGGGCTCCGGGACCGAGGCCACAGTCGTATCGCCACCAGAGATCGTGGTCGATCCGTTGAAGAATCCCTTCCCGGTGTTGATCGTTAACTGCACGGTCACCCCGTTCACGCTCATTCCACCCATCATTCCGGTGACCACTCCTGTGAGGGTGTAGTTGTGGGTTGAGTTGGCCAGTGTGGTAAGGGTCCACGTGACCGTTCCCGAGAATGTTCCCGCGAACAAAGTGCCGCTTGGAAGTCCGCCCGTACCGTTGCCGTCAATGGTGAAAATCCCACCCGGCGCGAAGGTTGCTCCCATCTGCAACGACCCGCCGGACAGAGCGCCGGTGGTGAATGTTACGGTACCCAAGTTGCCGGTGATTAATCCGCCACCGTTGTATCCGCTAACGGCGACCAAAGTCGATCCAGTGAGTGAGAGGCCTGCACTCGTTCCAGAGAGTGTTCCGCCACCGTTGCTAAAGTCGGTGCCGCTGTTGGCGAAAGACAGGCTGGGCAGCGTCAGGCATAAAAGCAAGAACAAGGCAGGTACTACAAACTTGCTAGACAAGCGCATTGCAAACTCCTAGACGAGGGGATGAGGATCCCAAGACAAAAAGACAAGACGTAGCGGCTGCAAACCCGTACAGCTTAGGGCAAACGACAGAACAAGGTCCATACAGAGATTCCCGTACCTGCGCAGGGTTGAAACCTTAAGGACAGCGCCGCGAGACGGGCTTTCAGGGACTCCAAGAAGAGGATTTCGGGGACTCTTAGCGAATTCCTGCGCGGTACCTTTTTCGGCTTGCAATTGCGCTTCCGTCGCGTATTTTGACACCAATTTGAAATTGTAAAAAAAATGTCAAAAACAGCCGTTCCGTGCCTACTTTGCGGTCAAACCGTTGTAAGCTTCAGAGGTCGAGCCACTTCCGGTGGGGCGATTCGAGGGAACCGGAAGCTCTCCCCCCGATCACAGGACAATTCTTACTTATGGGGAACCTTGCTACGCCACTCAGCACCGTGAGAACCGTCAATCCAGCTGCTTCCACCAAGCCAGCCGGCCGCATCCTCGTCGTTGAAGACGATCCAGCGGTGCAGAAGGCCCTTCGCCGCCTATTCGAGACCGAGGGCTATGCCGTAGAAACGCAGTCCGATGGCAGGTCCGCGCTCGATAGTTTCCAGTCCTCGGCGCCGGCTGCGGTTGTCCTGGATTTGCGCCTTCCCAAGGTCTCCGGCCGGGACGTGTGTAAAGAGATCAAGGCAATGGCCCCCACGTTGCCGATTATCGTGCTCAGCGCTGCCAGCGACGTCTCCGACAAAGTCTTATTGCTGGAGTTGGGCGCGGATGACTATGTCACCAAGCCCTTCAGCCCTCGGGAACTGTTGGCCCGTGTGCGCGCCGCACTGCGCCACACCGCGCGCACGCCCGATGCGCAGGTCGCGAGTTTCGACGACATCACCGCCGACTTCAAGAAGATGGAAGTGAAGCGGGACGGCAGGGTCGTGGTTTTGACGGCCCAGGAGTTTAAGACCTTCCAGTTTCTGGTGCAGAACGCCGACCGGGTCATCAGCCGCGACGAACTTCTGAACGAAGTGTGGGGCTACCAGAACTATCCCTCGACACGCACCGTCGACAACCATATTCTCAAGCTTCGCCAGAAATTGGAGAAAGACCCGTCCAGCCCGGTACATTTCCGCACGGTACACGGAATGGGATACAAGTTCATCCGCTAATTCCGTGAACCTGTCTACTGAACCCGCGCCTCATTCTGCTCAGGCCAATTTAACGACCGAGTCCGCCGGACTGCCACGCCTTCGCCTGCGCACCCGCTTCCTGCTCTCGATGCTGCTGATCACCACCGGCCTGACGACCACCAGCCTGCTTCTGGTGCAACGCAGCATTCGCAGCAACGTCCGGCAAAGTATTGCGGTCAACCTGCGTAATTCGGTCGCGGCTTTCCAGGACTTTCGGCATGAGCGCGAAACCATGCTGACCAGCGATGTGGCGCTACTGGCCGACCTTCCTATTACTCGCGCTATCATGACCGCTCCCCATCCGGCGACCATCCAGGATGCGTCGCAAGACGTATGGCAACATGCACGCAGTAGCAGCGATCTGTTTGTGCTGGTGGATCGCAGCGGTCAAGTCGTCGCACTGCACACCAAGACTCCCGGATTCACCAAGGAAGCGGCCGAAAAGTATTTTCAGGAATCCTTCGATGAGGACCGGGGAGAATCCAGCCACTGGTGGTTGGGAGAGCATCACCTCTACCAGACCTTTATCGAGCCTATCTACCGCGGTTCGCGCACCGACGGAACGCTGCTTGGCTTCCTCGTCATCGGATATGAAATCAACGACCGCCTGGCAGAGGAAGTCAGTAAGGTGGCCGGCAGCCAGGTGGCGTTTTCGTGCGGAAGTGAAATCGTAGGCACGACCTTGATGCCGGCGCAGACCGAAGGCGGGAACATTCAGAACTTGATCGCCGGCTCGGTCCACGACGACCCCCGTGATATCGAGATTGGCAGCGAACGCTTCCTGGCGACTTCCCTCCAATTGTCTGGCTCTCGAGAGACGTCGGTTCGACTGAGTGTGCTGGGCTCTTACGACCAGGCTACGAAGTTTGTCGACCAACTGAATCGCTATCTGCTCCTCCTCGGCTTCGCCGCGATTCTCGTAGGCAGCGGACTGGTCTTCTTCATCTCGCACACGTTCACGCGGCCACTGGGAAGTTTGGTGGCGGGCGTGCGGGCCCTCGAAGGCGGCGACTTCCATCATCCTCTCGATCCACGTGGCGGCGACGAAGTGGCCGAACTCACCCGCACCTTCGATCGCATGCGCGCCAGTCTGCTCAAGACCCAGCGCGACCTGCTGGAATCCGAGCAGTTGGCCACCATCGGACGCATGGCCAGCTCGATTTCCCACGATCTGCGTCATTCGCTGGCGGCCATCGTCGCCAACTCTGAGTTCCTTTGCGACAGTCACCTCACTCCTGCGCAGCGCGAGGAGTTGTATCAGGAAGTTCGTTCGGGCGTGAATCTGATGACCGACCTCATCGATTCCCTGCTCGAATTCGCCCGCACCCGCGAATCGCTGACTCCCGCATACGCCAATGTCGCGGAAACCATCCAGCGCTCCGTGCAGGCCGTTCGTCTGCATCCCCGACATCACAATCGCTCCATCGATGTGATGTGCGGCGTCCAGCTTTCGGGATGGTTCGACCAGCGCAAGTTAGAACGTGCGTTGTACAACCTGCTGTTGAATGCATGCGAGGCCGCGCCTCCCCTGGGAGGCACGGTGGAAATCACCGCCGCGGAAGTCGCGGGTTCGATCACGATTTCAGTCGCCGATGACGGTCCCGGCATCGCCGAATCCATTCGCGAGCGGCTGTTTCATCCCTTTGTGAGCTATGGCAAAGAGAATGGCACTGGATTGGGACTGGCCGTCGTGCAGAAAATCGTTCAAGATCACGGGGGCGAGATTGTTGTTGAACGTACTCAAGGCAGAACGGTTTTCCGGATTGTGCTGCCCGGGCGCGTGCAGGATGCCCCTCGTGACGCCAGCGACAGCGGCGCGGAAATACCTTCATTTGTCCCCGTGCAGCGGGATGATGCCAGACAGAATTCCATTTCTCATCCGGGCCGGTAGGCGCGATTCCTCGTTTCACCAAGTGCCTCAATCCCTGGATGGTGTAGGAGGACGGTGTGAAAAAGACCCCTGCGCTTCGCGCTACCGCTCTGACAGTAGCTGCCTTCGTCTTGTTCAACCCGCTGGCCCGCGCACAGGCAGCACCCGCTGACGCCTCGCCAGCAACGGGTGAGACCGCAAGCGCCGTTCGAGACCTGCAGGATCAGGTGCGTCAACTCCGAAGTCTGGTAGATCAGATGCGCGCCGAAAATGCCCAGTCCCGCGCCGAGATGCACCAGTTGCGCCAGGACCTGCAATCCACGCGCGCGCTGCTGGAACGGCCTGCGCCCACCGGTGGCGCCCCTGAGGTGGCGGCGAGCAGCGCCCCGGGAACGACCAGCACATCGCCAGACCAAGGCTCGGCTCCACTTGAAGAACGCGTGCAGAAGCTGGAAGAATCCACTTCGCTGATCGGCTCGAAAATCGATGAACAGTACCAGACCAAAGTCGAGAGTGCTTCCAAGTATCGGGCGCGGCTTCACGGCATCGTCCTGATGAATGCGTTCCGCAATGTAGGCGGCTCCGACAATCAGGACTTCCCAAGCTATGCCATGTCAGTCCCGACCGGCTGGTCCACGGTTAACGTCGGCGCAACGCTCCGCCAGTCGGAAATCGGTTTCGAAATTTTTGGACCGAACATCGCCGGGGCGAAGACATCCGCCGATGTTCAACTCGACTTCGCTGGAGGTTTCCCCGCAACCGGCAACGGTGTGAACTTCGGAATCGTCCGCCTGCAGACTGCCAACATGCGATTCGATTGGGAGAGCACTTCCGTCGTGGCAGGCCAGGATTCCTTGTTCATCTCTCCTCTCTCGCCCACGTCGTTCGCCTCATTGGCCACGCCCGCCTTCGCCTTTGCCGGAAACCTTTGGGGTTGGACGCCACAATTGCGAGTCGAGCACCGCTTCTTGCTCTCTGACCAGCAAACCGTGACCGTGCAAGCGGGAGTGCTGGACAACCTCGATTGGGAGAATCCCCCTGATTCGTTCTACCGTTGGGCGCAGGCCGGAGAAATGTCCGGACAGCCTGCCTACGCGGTGCGCACTGCGTGGTCGCGCCCGGTGCGGGAACATCCACTCAGCCTCGGCGTCGCCGGCTACTATGGCCGCCAGGACTGGACTTGGGGACGCAACGTCGACGCCTGGGCCGGAATGGCAGACTGGCAGATTCCCATTCTCCCGCGACTGGGTCTCTCCGGTGAGTTTTATCGCGGCCGCGGCATTGGCGGGCTCGGCGGCGCGATCGGAACATCCATTGTGTACGGCGGCGATCCGAATGTGCCCTTCACTCCTATCCGCGGCGTCGACACTGCAGGCGGATGGAGCCAGCTCAAATTTCAATTGACTCCCAAGATTGAGTTGAACGGCGCCATCTCCCTGGACGATGCATTGACCGGCAACATTCGCGGCTTCGCCACCGACCAGAACAACTTTGGCGAGATTATCGGGCGCAATCGCGGCGCCTTGGGGAACGTTGTCTTTCGTCCTCGCTCCGACCTCGTGCTCTCGGCGGAGTTCAGACGATTGCTTACCTTCCCCGTCTATAGCAGCAGCAGCACACTCAATCAGGTGAATCTATCCGTGGGGATCTTGTTTTGAAGACTCGCTCGATCAATTGCGGAACGTTGGTCTTTGCGGTGCTGGCAGTCGTTGTGTATGCGCCGGCACAGCAAATACTCAGGGGGCATGTGCAACTGACCCGCAATGGTCATCCGATGACGAACGCCTCGAAAGCGGTCATCTGGCTGACTCCGATAGGCGCAACGGTTGAGCCTCCACGCCAGGAATCGTCCCAGATTCCACAACTGGTGCAGAAGAACAAAAGCTTTCACCCTTCGCTGCTCGTGATCCCGGTGGGCGGCAAAGTGGAATTTCCCAACCACGATCCGTTCTTCCATAATGTGTTTTCCCTGTTCGAGGGAAAGCGTTTCGATCTTGGACTCTACGAAAGTGGAACCACGCGCTTCGTTCAGTTCGACAAGCCGGGAGTCTCTTTCATCTTCTGCAACATTCACGAGCAGATGAGCGCCGTGGTCATCGCCCTCGCAACGCCCTACTACGCCATTTCCGACGCGCGCGGAGACGTCACGATCCCCAACGTTCCGCCGGGCCGCTATCAGCTGCAGGTTTTCCACTCTTCAGTCGCTCCCGATGCGCTGCGCGCCATGCACCGCGAGGTTACGATCGCTCCTGGAGACACCTCGCTTGGAACCTTCACTCTGACGGAGACCGACCTCACGGTCGCGCACAAGAACAAATACGGACGCGACTACGATCGCCCCGACCCCGACAGCCCCGCGTACGCAAGGCCCTAGGAGGTCGCGGAAAAACTACAAATGCGTG
>PMUM01000200.1 GCA_003166855.1 Acidobacteriaceae bacterium
GCCTGGCCGATCCGGATCGGCCCTTCAATCGACTTCGTCGAAATCTTGCCCTGCGCCATCTTCTTGACCAATTCCAGGATCAGCAGCGCATTCTGCCGGTTCTCATGCAGCGAAAGGTCCAAAGCCGCTGCGAAGGGCAGCGTCTTTACCTTCATCTGCATGGTCCCGATGCCAATGCGGTAGCGCTTTTCCGAGAGCACCGGCTGCAGCGTAAATGTCTTCTGTTCGCCATTCCGCAGCACCGTCAGGGTGATCGGTTTGTCTTTCGAAACTTCCAGACTTTCCACCATCTCTGCCAGAGCCGGTACAGATTTGCCGTCGAGCGTCAGGATCTTATCGCCTTCCTTTAGCCCGGCCTTCTCCGCAGGCATGCCCTCTTGAAGATCGACGATCGTGACCGTGTCTTCTTTCGGCGCCCAGCCCGCGTATCCAATCTGGTCGAGTCCCATCGCCTCCGGAACCACGGTCTTGTCCAGCGTCTGCCCGTTGCGGTCTACGGTCACCGCGAGCGGCTGTCCAGGGCTCAGCGCCTGCTTCAGATCGACCTGCTCCCACGTGGGATTCTGCACATCATCAATGCGCGTAATGCGATCGCCAACCTGAAACCCCGCCTTGGCGGCCGGCGTGTCTTTCGCCACCCAGCCAATCACCGGGGCCTCGTCATAGACCACCGGATATTCGTAATGCACCATGTAGACGGTTGTGAGTAGAACGATCGCCAGCAGGATGTTCATCGTCGGCCCGGCGATCGCGATGAGAAACCGGTGCCAGCGCGAGTGATTCATGAACTCGCGCGGATCATCCGAGCGCTCGTCCATCGGATTCTCGCCACTCATCTTGACGTAGCCGCCGAGCGGAATCGCGTTGATGCGATAGTCCGTCTCGCCCTTGCGGAAGCCGATGAGCCTCTTGCCGAAGCCAATGGCAAACTGCTCCACTCGCACGCCCAGCCATTTGGCCACCGCATAGTGGCCAAACTCGTGGATCAGGATCATGAAGCCCAGGACCGCCACCACCGCTACGAGGGAAGTCAAAAAGTCAGACATAATCGAGGTACGTACTCTCCAGTTGCTTAGATTCCAAAATTATGCAAAAGAAGTTGCCCGGGGCCGTTCTATTTTCTTACCGTCCGCCACCCGCTGTTGCGCTAACCGGCGGGCCTCGGCGTCCGCTTCCAGCACTTTCCCAATGGACTCCAGTTTTCCAGAGCTTGTTGCCGCTAGAACGTCTTCAACGATCCTGGGAATATCGTTGAAGCCGATGCTGCCTTCCAGAAACGCTGCCACCGCAACTTCGTCGGCCGCGTTCAGTGCCACTGTTTTCGCGCCGCCAGACTCCGCCGCTTCATAAGCCAGACGGAGACAAGGGAATTTTTTCAGGTCTGGAGGGCAGAAGTCCAGATGACGCAAGTCACTCACCGCAAAGCGCATATCCGAGGGAATCCGATCGGGATATGTTAGGGCGTAAAGGATGGGCAGCCGCATATCGGTCACCGAGAATTGAGCAAGTATGCTGCCATCGACAAACTCCACCATGGAATGAATTGTCGACTGCGGATGGACAATCACTTCCACTTTTTCCGGTGGCATGTGAAATAGTCTGCACGCCTCGATCACCTCAAACCCTTTGTTCATCAGCGTGGCCGAGTCAATCGTGATCCGCCGCCCCATCTTCCACGTCGGATGGTTCAGCGCCTGCTCCACCGTGATCGACGCAAACTCCGACTGCGGCGTATTGAGAAACGGTCCGCCGGAAGCCGTCAGCCAGATGCGCTCGACTTCGTCCATGCGCCCGCCGCGCAGGCATTGATGCACGGCATTGTGCTCGCTGTCGATCGGCAGCAGCGGCTTGCCTTGCTTGCGGGCCTCGGCCGTGATCAACTCACCCGCGGCGACGAGGCATTCCTTGTTGGCGAGCCCCAGAATCTTTCCCGCGCGCACAGCTTCGTACGTGGCCTCGAGCCCAGCTACGCCCACGATGGCGCTGACCACGAAATCCACATCCGCATGCGTCGCAACCCGCACCGCCCCCGCCGCGCCATGGACAACTTCAATCTCGCCGAGCCCGGCCTGTTTCAATCGGGCGCGGAGAGCGTTGGCATCGGCCTCTGCCGCCATCGACATCACACGCGGCCGCCAGCGTTTTGCCTGTTCAAACGAGGCTTCGAGATTCGACCCGGCAGCCAGCGTCACAATCTGAAACCGGTCAGGATAAGACTCGGCCACACTGAGCGTGCTGCGCCCAATCGAGCCCGTCGATCCCAGGATGGCGATGCGTTTCATGATTTAGTGCTGCGTTGGCACAGACTTCTTATTTTACGCGCTTCTGGCTTGCGCTGTTTGGGGAGGATGCGGAGAGGTTACTGCATCACACGCCAAGCCGTATAAAACCACAATACCGGAGCGGCAAACAGCAGCGCGTCGATGCGGTCGAACATGCCACCGTGCCCCGGCAGAATGGCTCCCGAATCCTTCACGCCGGCGCCACGCTTAATCAGCGACTCCACTAGATCGCCAAGCTGGGCCGCGATATTGAGCGCAATCGTCAGCAGAATGACGGGTCCCATCGCCGGCTGCTCCAGCCCGAACAGCCCGTCGCGCCGCTCAATCAGCCCGACCCGCAGCAGGGCAGAACTCAAGGGCAGCGCGTAGTGAAACAGCAGCCATCCGACGCCGACGCTGCCCACGAGCGATGCCGCCGCCCCCTCCCACGTCTTCTTCGGGCTGACGCGGGGCGACATCAAATGCCGCCCAATCGACTTGCCCACGAAGTACGCGAAAATGTCCCCCGCCCAAACCACCAGCAACAAATACAGGAGATAAAAAGCTCCCGCCCACTGCTGCCGAAGCTGCACCAGCATCCCCATGGGCAGCGCAATATAGGTGAAGGCGAACACCGAGGCCGCCGCCGCCGGATATCCGGTGCGTAAATCGACTCGCAGCATCAAAATGCTCAACGCCAGAAACGGCGCAATCGCCGCCGCAAATCCCAGGCAGTACACAAACACAGCCGTGGAAAGCAGTGGCTTTTCATTCCCCACATTGAACGCCAGCAACAGAAAGAAGACGCCAACGAAAATATACGTCGGCAGACGCAGCGGCTGCACGCCGTACGACTCCGTCAGCTTCAGGAATTCAAAAATAGTCAGCAGGGCGACAACAGCGGCGACGATGGCCAGCACCGGCACCGGCGCCCGCAGAATCAGCGCCAGCACAATCGGAATGAGGACGACCGCGGTCGCGATGCGTTTTAACAAGGGATGTGTTTGTGATCTGTGATCAACGTGCCGTTAAGATCTTTGCACGAATTCAAAAAATTAACCACAGAGGACACAGAGGAGCACAGAGCCCTTCCTCTGTGTCCTCCGTGTACTCTGTGGTTTAAGATTTCCCCTCAGAAGTCGAAGAAGTCTCTACCGCCGCGTGCCCGTCGCCGTGGTTCGACTCAGGATGGTTCAGGCCACCGTAGCGCCGCTCTCGCTTCTGATATTCCGCGATGCCCTCCAGCAAATGCGTCCCACGAAAATCCGGCCACAGGGTCGGCGTCACATAAATCTCGGCGTACGCCAGTTGCCACAGCAGGAAATTACTCAACCGCATCTCACCCGAAGTCCGTACTACCAGATCCGGGTCCGGCAGGTTCCGCGTATACAAATGCCGGGCCACCATGTCCTCATCAACATGCAGGTGTTCGATCCCGCCGTTCTGCGCCGCCGCCTGCACCATGGACCGGAACGCATCCACCAGTTCGGTGCGCGCGCTGTAGTTGAGCGCCAGCGTCAGCACCATACCGGAGTTGTGCGACGTCGCCTCGCGGGCCCATTCCATGCGCTCCTGCACGTCCTCCGGCAGTTCGTGCTGCCGCCCGATATATTCCAGGCGGATATTATTCTTGTTGAGCGTAGGGACTTCCGCCTTCAGATACCGGCTCAACAGCCCCATCAGAAAGCCCACTTCGCTCTTGGGTCGCTTCTTCCAGTTTTCTTCGGAAAACGCGTAAAGCGTGAGCGCGTGAATATGAATGCGTGCTGCCGTTTCCACCGTTGAACGCACGGCCGACACACCGGCGCGATGCCCGGCCACGCGCGGCATGTGCCGCCGCTTGGCCCATCGACCATTGCCGTCCATGATGATGGCGATGTGNNGTGGCGCGGGCGCCCCGCCCGCGAACTGCCGGCAGAATCGAAATTGTGCAATAGGGGGCCGCACGCGGCTGTCCTGGTAGCGGAACTCGCGACGGGTGAAAAGCACGCGGGCGAGGGCGCCCGCGCCACATATCAACTACCGTGCCTCCTCCGGCACGACCTTCAACTCCAGCTTCTCCGTCCACCGCAATACGGTCAGCGAGCAACTCACGCCCACGCGCACATCGGTCAGCACCCGGTGCAGATCGTCGACGCCCGCGACCGGTTGCCCTTCCAGCGCCACAATGATGTCCCCTTCGCGCAGCCCCGCCCGCTTTGCCGGACTGTTCTCTTCGACGCCGAGCACGACTACGCCCATCTCCTTCGGCAGATCGTAGAAGCGCACCACGCGCCGGTGCACCGGAACCGTTTGCGCCGAGACGCCAATATAGCTGCGCCGGATGCGTCCATCGCGCAGCAACCGGCTGGCCACAAACTTCGCCGTGTTGATGCCGATGGCAAAGCAGATTCCCTGCGCCGGCAAAATGGTTGCCGTATTCACACCCACCACGCGCCCCGCGGAATCAACCAGCGGCCCACCGGAATTGCCAGGGTTCAAAGATGCATCGGTCTGGATGACGTCATCAATCAGCCGCCCTGAATACGACCGCAGCGACCGTCCCAGCGCACTGACAACTCCGGCCGTCACCGTCGACTGAAATCCGTAAGGCGCGCCAATCGCAATCACGATCTGTCCCACCCGCAAGCGCTGCGAGTCTCCCAGCGCGGCCGCGGTCACGCCCGGCTCGCCGGAGTGCGGTTGATCCAGACGAATCACCGCCAGGTCGCTCGCCGGATCATCGCCAATCACCGTGGCCGGCGTGCGTCGCCCGTCCGCCAAAGTCACAGCGATTCTCACGGCATCATGCACCACGTGGCTGTTGGTAAGGATCAGCCCGTCCGGTGTGAACACGAATCCCGAGCCTCCGCCCTGCCGTTCGCGAGGCCCGCCGGACCGCGTGCGCCCCGCGGCCTGGTGGACTTCAATGTTCACCACCGACGGGCTCATGCGCTCAACTGCGCCAGTCACCGCCGTTGAATAAGCGTCGAGCAGGGAATCGTCGCCCGCGAGCTGCGGTGCAGCGGCCGACTCCCGCGGAGATCCACCTTCCCAGCTGGCGCGGTCGGACGTTAGGTGCGACAACACGGAGGAATCTGACACCGCAGAAACGAAACTTCCATCTTCCTGGTTCATGCTGGATAGATGCCGGTCAATCTACTTCGGATTCATGGGCCCCGGCGGCGAGGCGGCGCAGTAAAAAAGCCGGGACCTAAACCTCAGTCCCGGCCTTAGTGTTGGCTGGTTGCCCGGATAAACTTGAGATTTCAAGGTGACAAGGTTTCAAGGTTCCAAACGTAAGCCTGAGACGGACAACCTTGAAACCTTGAAACGCTGAAACCTTGAGCCCTAAGCGCTTCGCCGCGGCCTCACCGTCAGATCCCGCACCTGGGTCAGAATGCTCGACATCTGCATCCCGTTCAGTTGCGCGACAAACGGCAGCAACTCCGCGATAAACTGATCTTTCATCAGTTCGTTGACTTCTTCCTGACGGGTGCGTTCGCCGCCGCTGAGCAGATCGGGCACGGTAACCTCCAGTGCACGCGCCAGCCGTTCCAGGGAAGACAGCGTAGGCGTTGCCTTTTCATTTTCGATTTTGGAAACGTAGGTGCGCGGCACTGACATGCGTCCCGCGAGTTGTCGTTGGCTGAGCCCGTTGCGCAGGCGCAGGGAGCGGATGGAGGTCGCCAAGTTCAGGTGTCCGCGTCCGTTCGTGCCGGGCACGGGCATCATCATCGGTGGCGCTACCATGATGGGTTCGGGTTCAGGTTCCTCGTCCAGGGACGCGTGGCAGCGTCTGCAATTATTATTGGATGTACGGAACTGGACCAGCAGACAGTGATCGCATCGTACGACTTCCCGTGAATCTACCGGGGCAAGAGTCGTGGCCATCGGGTTGTGGGAGTGCCAGAGCGGGCTACTCCTTACAGCCTTGGTGCTATGGAACCAATTGGGGGACGGGTTCCGACTGCTTGGTCAATCTGCGGCATGTGCCCTGTGGAAGTCAAGGTTAAAATGCTGGAACCCCGCGAATTTTGCGGGCGAAAAGAGAAACTACACGTGAAATATCCGGAGAAAACAGGCGAAGCCCATGATTGATCGCGAATCCGCGTGGTGTTTACTAACTGAGTTCACTCAATCGGAAAGTTTGCGCAAGCACGCGCTGGCTGTCGAAGCCTGCATGCGCGCCTGCGCCCGCAAATGGGGAAATGGTTCGCCCGAAGACGAGAACCTGTGGGCCGCGGTCGGACTCATTCACGACTTCGACTACGAACGCTGGCCCAGCCTCGAAGATCATCCCTACAAGGGCAACGAGATACTCAAAGAGCGCGGATACTCCGACGAAATCTGCCGCGCCATCATGTCGCACGCCGAATATACCGGCGTCACCCGCGATACGCCTATGGAAAAGGCACTGTTCGCCTGCGACGAACTTGCCGGGTTCATCACCGCAGTCGCGCTGATCAAACCGGGCAAGTCGCTGGCCGAGGTCGATACCAAGTCGGTGCGAAAAAGAATGAAAGACAAGGCCTTCGCCCGCAAAGTGAACCGCGACGACATCATCCAGGGCGCCGCCGCTCTGGGCGTTGATCTCGACGAGCACATCGCCTTCTGCATCGAGGCCCTGAAGCCCATCGCCGACAAACTCGGTCTGGATGGGAGCGCGGTCAAAACCGGATAATCCACCCTTCGCGGCGGAAGGTTGACTGAGAACACAGGAACTCACCGCGAACCTGTGCTAATATCGGCTGGCAATTTCTTCCCCCAAGTTCGCACCTCACATCTGAACGTGCGGAGAGCCGGTCCGTATGCCGACAGACAGCACCACGCCGCCTACAACCAAGGTCATTTTAGGATGCAGCAAGTGCGGTGCGAGCCTGCCCGACGAAGCGCAGTTCTGCCTGAAATGCGGCAAGCCCGTAAGTTCTCCGCCGAAAGTATCCCCCGTCGTGGCGGCTTCGCCTGCCTCACGAATCGCCCGGCCCAAGCCTAAGCGTCGCATTCTCCTCTGGGTCCTGTTGGCTATCCTGGTCGCAGTCATTCTGTGGGCGGTGACCAGTGACAGCACAGGCGCGCAGCAAGTACAGGAGTTCGTCGGTCTCAAGCAGGATCGGATCATCCTTGACTCTGCGTTTTCTGTCGGTCCCCATACCTTTCGCTATTACAAATTCGCTTTGCCAGAAGGATCGGTGAACGTGGCCGTCGTCGGCCAGTTCACTTCTGCCGCCGACAGCCAAAGCTCCAGCAACCGCAAGGACAAAGCGAAAGACGCAGACAAAGAGACCGACAACAACATTGAAGTCTATGTCCTGAGCGAACCCGCCTTTACCGTCTGGCAGAACGGATATGCGACCAGCTCCCTCTACGAAAGCGGCAAGGTTGCCGCGGGAACTATGCAGGCGGAGGTTCCCGCGGGCGCAGGAATCTATTACCTCGTCTTCAGCAACAAGGCTGCGCCGAAAACGTCCAAGGCGATCCACGCGACGGTTCTGCTGCGCTACAAAAGCTGGTTGCCGGACTGGTTTCGCCGCATGAAGGGGCGCTTCCTGGACTGGGTTGGACCGTAAAGACCGCCGCTGCAGACTCGCTTACCTCTGAGGAAGCCGCGAAAGGGGATACAGGAACGGGCTGAAATCCTGGTCGGAAAGTTTGTCCGGATTAGCCTGGTCTGCTGTCACCTCGTTTCCGATGATGACCGCTCTTCTTCGGAGTTCCGCCATGTAATCTTTGTTAGAAAAGATCTCTGCTGGTCTTGGTTCAACCAGCAGCAAGTCGCTTGGACCAAGATACAGGTAAGCATCGACCATTCTTGAAAAGAAAGTCTTGTCCACGTCTGCGAACCAGGTGCCTTCGATATTTTGTACGATCGATGGAATGGGCCAGGAAGCCATTCGCGCTTCCAACTGGTCACCGTTGTACTTTGCTAGATCGGTCGAATTGGAAAACACCATCTGATCTGCAATCACGAGGGTTACGCCAGGATAGTTTCTTTCGTACCGCTGCACCGCCGATTCCAATCCTATGGGCGCGCTGTTGTTGCTGTGAAAAAGATGAAATGTGCCGAAGATCATCAGCGCTTTGCGGTGTTTGGAGAGCACCTCCTTTTGCATCACCGAGGCAGCGCTGGCGTCGCGGTCCAGCATGACTTCAGATTTGTCGGTGACTTTACTCCAGTCAAGCGGCGGATCGCCCGCAAGAACTCGGAGTTTTTTCCCATGCGAAAGCGTCTGATTGATCCTGCGTACTAAGGGAAACAGTTCCTCGTAAAAACCCGACACGCTATACATCATCTGCGTGGTATTGCGCCAAACTTGTCGCACCTCCGACAGTGAAATATCTTCGCCTGCAATGTACCGGTCCAGAATTGACTGGTATAGAGAGTTGCCGCACTCTACAACGATGTCGTCTACCTTGGTTAGAAAGGCGGGCTCGCGCACAAGGTGGAGGATCAGGTCGTCTAGGTCCTTATTGCCATGCGCCGCGTCCATCCCGACGACTTCGTATTTGTCGAAGGCAGCGAGAATGGCACTGGTGGCGTCTTGCGGTATTGGATTGCGTTGCTCGGCTTGCCCGTCGGCAGCTTTCTGTACGCCTGGCGGATTTTGAAAGGGAGCTTGTGCTGAAATGGCCGCAGTGAAAACCAATGCGAAAATAAGCGTCGGAACGAAACGAATCCTGTTCACAAAATTTTCCATCCTGCCAGCCTGCTTTATCCAAGAAACAACAGTCTTGAGCACGAGACAGCGAGGCGAGCGTCTAGCGCGTGGTTTCTTCGATCTCCGAAATCCAATCGGGACGCTTCAGGACTTCGCGTGGCTTGGGACCGTCGGCGGCACCGACGATGCCGTCCTGCTCCATCAGATCGATCAGGTGCGCCGCGCGGCCGTAGCCGATGCGCAGGCGCCGTTGCAGCAGGGAAGTGGATGCTTTGCCGAACTCCACCACCAGCTTCACCGCGTCGCCGTACATGGGATCGTCTTCGGCCTCGCCGTCGGCTTCAGCGTCTCTGCCGCTGCCTTCTGATCCGGCCTCGCGCTCGCCCTTCGGGGCTTCGAGGAATTGCTGCTGATATTCTGCCAGACCTTGCGACTTCCAGAACTCGACCACCGCAGCGATTTCCTTCTCCGTAACAAACGGAGCGTGCAGGCGATGCACGCGCGCCGAACCCGACGGCAGATACAGCATGTCGCCTTTACCAAGCAAGGCTTCTGCGCCGTTGGCGTCGAGAATCGTGCGTGAATCCACTTTGGTCGCGACACGGAACGAAACGCGCGCCGGAAAGTTTGCCTTGATCAATCCGGTAATTACGTCGACCGATGGCCGCTGCGTCGCCAGCACCAAATGAATGCCCACCGCTCGCGCCATCTGCGCCAGGCGCGTGATCGATTCTTCCACGTTGCTGGAATCGAGCATCATCAAATCAGCCAACTCGTCGATGATGATGACGATGTACGGAATCGGCTTCTCGTCCGACTCTTCGTCGAACAAACTTGGCGTGCCGTTCTGATCGAACAACTTGTTGTACTGGTCGATGTTGCGGACGCCCTTCGCCGCGAGCAGCTTCAACCGGCGCTCCATCTCGCGCACGGCATTGCGCAGCGCGTTGGCCGCGAGTTTCGGCTCGGTGATGATCGGCGTGTAAAGGTGCGGAACGCCTTCGTAGTTGCCCAGTTCCAGCCGCTTCGGGTCCACCAGAATCAGGCGCACCTGATCGGGCGTCGCCTTGTACAGGATCGACATGATCATCGCGTTGATCGCGACGCTTTTGCCCGCGCCTGTGGAGCCGGCGATCAACAGATGCGGCATTCCAGCCAAGTCGGCCGTTACGATGCGGCCGTTGATGTCCTTGCCCATCGCAATTGTAAGCTTCGACTTCGACCCCATGAATTCCTGCGACTCGATGTTTTCCCGCAGCCAGATGATTTCGCGCTGGCGGTTCGGCACTTGGACTCCAACCGTGCTCTTGCCTGCCATGCGTTCGATCAGAATGCTCTCGGCTTTGAGCGCGAGGCACAGGTCGTCAACAAGATTGGTAATGCGGCTGTACTTGATGCCGGCTTCGGGTTTGAACTCGAATGTGGTGACGACCGGTCCGGGATTGATTTGGGTAATCTGCCCATGAATCTCAAACTCGGCGTATTTTTCAGTCAGCACTTGCGCCAGCAGTTTGAGTTCATCGGCATCGACTTGCTGTTGTTCGTCGGGACGCTGTAGCAGGCTGCTCGATGGCAATTTGTATCCGCCCGCGATGCGGGGCATTGTGGTCTTGGCTTTGTTTCCGCTGTCGGCGCGCTCAGTGACTTCGGGATCGGCTGCGCCGGTCAGAGGGTTTGCGGCCAGAGGTTCTGCCAGAATTCCGCCTGTTGCTGGCGCGGACTTCACGTCAGCCTTGGGCGCTTCCTCTTCCATCATGCGCTCAATGCCGGTGCGGCGCGGCTCTGCTGTTGCGGAAGACTGCGTGGAGGAAGTTGGCCGCGACTGGATCAACTGGCTCTTCACGACGGGCTTCGAAATGCGGCGTTGTTCCAGTTCCTTCTGCTGGCGCTTCTTGGCGCGTTCCTGCTGCCAATCTTTGTAGCGATTCCAGAGGGCGGTAACGAATGCGAAGCGCGTTGGAGCCCAGAGCTGAATCGCCGAGAACGAGAACGCCGTTGAGAGATACAGAGCGACCGCGAGCACGGTGGCGCAAACGATGTAAGCGCCAACCAGATTTAGATAGTGGATCAGCACGTCGCCAATGACGCGCCCAAGCAGGCCTTCGATAGGAATCACATGCATCCAGCGCAGGTGTCCAGGCAAAAGCGCAAGCATGGCGGGCACGAACATCACCAGCCAGATTCCGCCCAGGCTCTTCGCCAGCGGGGACTGCACTTTCATGGAGCGGAACCAGCGCACACCCAGCATCGTCGGGAAAATCACGAGCAGGAATGCGCCGATGCCGAAGAACTGCAGCATCATGTCGGCGGTGAACGCGCCGACGACGCCGATCCAGTTACGAGCCGCGTGCGAACCGGTCAGCACCGAGGCGCTGTTCCACGAAGGGTCGAGTGGAGAGTACGAGACGAGCGCGAGGAACAGGAGGAGCGCGGAGACGCACATCAGGAATCCGATCAGCTCGTTGAGCCGCCGGTTCCCGGTGGGGACAAAGATGCCTGCCAGATAATCCATGTAGGCTGATTCACACCGAAGACACTACATTCCTCGGTGCCGCAATCGGCCAGAGCCCTTACATTATGCCAAGAAGCCGGCAATCCGACAATGCAGGAAAACCCCTGTAGTATCCAGTTAGCTTCCCGGCCAAATCCAGCGCCAGAAGCGGGATCTAATCGGATCTGGCTTATTGGAGATGCCAGACGTAGGCCAGCGCAATCACCACGATACCAAGACCGATGCGGTAGACGATGAAGACCCGCAGACTGTTCGACTGGAGATAGCGGACGAGCCACGTAATCGCCGCGTAACCCACCAATGCAGAAACCAGAATACCCACAAGAAATGGCATATGCATTCCGGCGGGCAAACCTTCCTTGCGGAGTTCGTGCGCTTTGACGAGAGCTGCGCCAGCAATAATCGGAGTGGAAAGCAGAAAGCTAAAGCGAACAGCGGCTTCGCGCGTCATGTTGCGAAATAGGCCGGCGGTTATCGTTGATCCGGATCGTGAAACTCCCGGAATCAGAGCAGCGGCTTGGGCTATGCCCACGATCAGAGCGTCGGCAAGAGAAATTTGAGTCAGAGGCTTCTCGAGGCGGCTCACTTTCTCACCGAGCCACATCAGCAGCGCTACCACAATCAGCGCCGCCGCGATGAGCACAATGTGTTCGCGGAAGTAGTCTTCGGCGGAGTGTTCCAGCAACTTGCCCGCAATCGCTCCGGGAATCGTGGCTGCGGCCAGAAACCAGAGAAGTAAGCGCTCTTCCTTCTGCTCGTCGGCGCTAAGGTTCGCATCTGAGCCGTTGGTTTCCGAGAATCGAACGACCTTTCCTCCCAGCGCCGCGCGGACGATCTGAAACCAGGTACGCCGGAAGTAGAAGAGCACGGAGAGCAGCGTTCCGAAGTGAAGGGCTACGTCGAAACTCAGTTCATGGGCGGGCGAAAGTTCGTTCCAGCCCAACAAACGGCGCACGATGATCAGATGGGCGGAACTGGAGACAGGAATGAACTCGGCGATGCCCTGGACGATGGCAAGAACAATAGCTTGATAGATTGGCAAGTTAGTTGGTCGCGCTTTCGAAGGTTGGTATGGCCTGTTGAATGTAAAACATCACCGCTGCGAGCGCAATGGCCTGCGGGTCCACACAAACGAGATCCGTTTAGTCGCTGGCGTTGCCGAACGTGGGGACGCCTTGCTGGATGTAGAAAATCAGCGTGAGGGCGCGTGAGGACCAGTCGCTTTGCGCGTACTGGCTGACGATTCTTTGCGCCAGTTCCAGGGAACGGTTCTTTGCTTCGTCGGATTTCTTCTGGTTGGCCTCGGTTTTGTAAATCTCGATCAGCGCAGAGCGGCGCCAAGCGGCTTGGTACAGAGCTTCGGGCGCGGCGGGAGACTGTTCGTGTTCCTTCGCGTACTTCTCATACATCTCAGCTTCTTTTTCCGGGCACTTTGATGCTCCCTGCCAATCGCCGCAGAGTTTGTTTTCGATGAGATGGAAGGCGGCTAAATCGGCCCACTTGGTGCCGGGAAATTTCTTCATCACTAGTTTCATCCACTGTTCGTCGATTTGGCCCCGCATGTAGGAGTCGCGTTCGCGGGCGGAAGGACGCGTGAGCACATCGGAGCGCTCGACCTGCCAGCGGATGTCGGCGGCGCGGTAGAGTCCTTCAGCAGCAAGCGGTGACGTGGGGAATAGATCGTAGACGCGGTAGTAAAGACGCAGGGCGTCCTGGGCGGCGTCGCGGCGTCCGCGGCGGCGGCTGGCCTGATCTTCGGAATCAGCAGCCTCGCCGAAAATAATCTTGTCGCCGTTGGGCGTCGTCAGACTGACCAGGGCTTTGCTGTTGACCCATCCAGTGATGGTCTTGCCTTCGGATT
>PMUM01000240.1:0-3858 GCA_003166855.1 Acidobacteriaceae bacterium
GTACTCAGTACTCAGTACTCAGAAAACTAGCGCAACTTTAGGCGCATTTCGTTGCTGGGTTCGAAGCCTAGGGATTCGTAGAGATGGCGGCCGTCGTCGCTGGCGTGGAGAGTTACGCGCGCGAAGCCTTCGCGCTGGCACCAGGCGATGATGGTCTGCATTAGTTTTCGGGCGATGCCGCGGCGGCGGTATTCGGGATCGGTATAGACATTGAGAATTGTGGCGCGGCGGCACTCCAGATCGTAGGGATGGGCGGGCCAGGAAGAGATTACGATCGCGCCTCCGGCGACTATGTGATTTGCGTCGACCGCCAGCCATGCTCGGAAGGGGCCGTTTGCCATGGCGGTCTTGAGATAGGCAGATGAGAGTGTTGCCATGGCGTCGAGTGCGATGGAGTCGGTGTAGTGCATGTCTTCGTACATTCTGCGGCGCTGGCGGAGGATTTCAGGGATATCGCTGGTGGAAGCTTCGCGGATGGCGGGGTCGCCGGGCATGGAGGGAGTCTAGCAAAGGGGTGATCGAGAGAGGCTGGCTCGACACACCTCAGGGNNGACTGCGCTCAGGATGACAGAATCGCGATTCTCGATGACGGACTCGGAATTACTAGATGGTTCGCGATTCTGGATGACGAGGTTGATGATTACTGTTTACTGGAGTCCTCTTTGGCTAGTTTTACTTTCGCGGCGTCGAGCTTTTGCTGGACTTTGGCGAAGGCTTCGCTGTCCTGCTCGGCGGGAACGGTTTTGTTCCACTCCTGGACGGCGCGATCCCAGTGGGCGGCGGCTAGTTTCAGGCGGCCCGTCTTCTGGTAGAGATCCCCTAGGTGTTCTTGCACCGTGGGATCGGTTCCCATGTGAGACTCGGCTTTCGTCAAGTTCTCTTCCGCCTGATCGTACTTGCCCAGCTTGAAGTAGGCCCAGCCGAGCGAGTCGAGATAGGCGCCGTTGTTGGGCTCGAAGGTCAGGGCCTGCTTGATGTAGTTGAGCGACTCTTCGAGCCTCACGCCGCGGTCGGCATTCATGTAGCCGAGATAGTTGAGCGTGGCGGCGCTCTGGGGATCGGTGGGTGAGGTTGCCGCCAAAACTTTTCTGAACTCGGCTTCGGCTTGATCGAACATCTTCTGGCGCTGATACAGGTCGCCGCGAAGGAATGAAACGTAGGCCTTGTCTTCGGGTTTCGTCGAGACCTGCTCCGCTTTGGCGAGGGCCTCGAGGGCTTCGTTGTAGCGTTTGGCTCGCGTGTAGATGATGCCGAGGCGGAGATAGACTTCGCGATCCTCGGGGCCACCCTTCAGCATGGTGCGAATGTCGGCCACGGATTTGTCGACTTCACCGGTGTCGGCGAGTTGGGCGTCGAGCACCATGCGAAGGTCGCGATCGTCGGGCATCTTCTGCACGGCTTCTTTGGCGGCGGCGGTGGCTTGCGGCCACTGCTTGGCCTCGCGGTAGGTGTCGATAATTTCCTGATAGCCGCTGCGGGCGTTTTCATCGCCCAGGAGCAACATCTTGCGGAAGGTCTCGATGGCGGCGGGGTAGCTTTCCTGCTCGCGATAGACCATGCCGAGGCGCTCGATGAAGATGGCGCGATTGTTGCGGTCGGCGTTGCTGGAACCGGCTTCGCTCTTGTCGGTGCGCTTGACGAGATCCTGCAGGAGTTTGATTGCGTCGTCGTAACGGCCCTGCGCCTGGTAAACCGAGGCCATGCTGTAGGGGACATCCATGGTGTCGGGAACTAAGGTGTCCGCGCGCTTCAAGTTTTCGAGCGCGAGATCGTACTTGGCCTGGCGGCGATAAATCTCAGCCATGCGGACGTAGGTTTGCGCATCTTCGGGATTGGAGTCAGCGATTACTTTGTATTGTTCGAGAGACGCGTCGAGTTGCCCGTCGTTCAGCAGATTTTCGGCAAGGCCGCGAATGGCGTCGAGATTGTCGCGATCGAGAACAATCGCGTGCTTGTAAGCATCGATGGCGCTCTTGTAGTCCTTGCGCTGTTCGTAGGCGGCACCCAGAGCGGCATAGAGCTTGGCAGAGCGAGCGGAGTCAGGAATCGAACTTAGAACCTTGAGGGCGTGGACCGTGTCCCCTTCATCGGTGTAGAGCATGGCCAGCGTGGTCACGGCCTCTTCCGAGGAGGGATCGAGCTTGATGGCAGTCTTGAGTTCGCCTTCCGCTTTCTGAAGGTCGTTGTTCAGGCGGTAAAGACGGCCGAGCAGCAGGTGATCGTCGACGCTGTCGGGATCGAGCTTCGTAATCTGCTCGTACTGATCGATGGCCAGCTTCAAAATATTGTCGGACCCAGAACCGCCGGGCATATCTCCGAGCGAGCGCAGATAAATGCGGCCGAGAAGCTTGTGGGCTTCGAGGTTCTTGGGATCGCGCTTGATGATGTCTTGCGCTTCCTTGACGGCGTCGGCAATGCGGCCGGTCTTTACGTAGAGCTCAGCCAGGGCGGAAGTCAGGAACTCCGACGAGGGATCGGCTTCGATGGCGAGGCGGTATTCTTCGGTGGCCTTGGTGGCGAGGTCGCTGCGGCCGTAAGCCGTGACCATCTCTTCATACATGTGCGCCATCGTGTAATGGTAGTAAGCAGCGGCTTTGTCGACTTTGCGGGGCGAAGGCTGGGCCGGCTTAGCGTCGGGCGTGGTGGATTCCGACTGAGACGCGCTGGTTTGGGCGGTCGCGGCCACCGAGGCCGCGATCGAGAACATCAAAAAAGAACGAAAAACTCTATTCATGCTGGACCTGATGCGCTGGAAGCGCGTTTCCGAAACCTCAGCTGGTTTGGATGCAAAGCCGCCGGGGGAAAGGTGCCTTTATTCTACCGCGACCGGTGGCGGGATGGGAAAAAACACTGCGGGTCGCGTGAATGCTGGAGGAACCGGAGGTACAGGTACCGGCGGAGGTCAAGTTTTGTAAATTTCTGACCTTGGACTTCGGACTTCAGACCTTGTCGGTTTGAGTGGAAGGTTCGATGAGATGGCAAAGCTCTATGCTTCAAGGCTTCGAACAAAGGACTTACGACTGAGTGGTGCAGGTGGTGCAGGTTGAGGCGAGGCCGAGGCGGCCTCGCGACAGCCGGCGGGACGCCGGCGCTACGTTGATGCCGAACGTTTCGCTTTAATGGCTGAAGTGGCGGACGCCGGTGAAGAGCATGGCTAGGCCTAGACGGTCTGCGGCTTCGATGACCTCGGGATCGCGCTGAGAGCCTCCGGGTTGGATGATGGCCGTCGCTCCGGCTTTAGCGATTTCTTCCACGCCATCGGGAAACGGAAAAAAGGCGTCGGAGGCGGCGACGGTTCCCTTCAACGGGAGTTGAGCCTTCATCGCGCCGATCTTGGCGGAATCTACGCGGGACATTTGGCCGGCGCCGACTCCGACGGTCTGGCCGTCGCGTGCGTAGACGATGGCGTTGGACTTCACGTGCTTGCAGACTTTCCAGGCGAAGAGCAGGGCGCGGGTTTCTTCCGGTGTGGGCGGGCGTTTGGTGACGACTTTGAGATCGGCGTCCTGCAGGGGACGGACGTCCGCATCTTGAACCAACAATCCTCCAGAAATATTTTTTAGCACCCAGTCGTTCGAGTTGGTCTCGGGTGCCCCCGGACGAATGCGTCCGGGGCTACGTGGATCGATTACCTCGACGAGGCGGAGGTTTTTCTTGGACGCGAACTTGGCTTTGGCGGCTTCGTCGAAGGCGGGGGCGGCGATGACTTCGAGGAAGAGCTTATGCATTTCTTCCGCGGCATCGGCGTCGATGGGGCGATTCACTCCGATCACGCCGCCGAAAGCCGAGACTGGGTCGCATTCGAGGGCGCGCTTGTAGGCTTCAGCTAGAGTCTTGCCGGTGGCGGTGCCGCAGGGA
>PMUM01000240.1:3890-4180 GCA_003166855.1 Acidobacteriaceae bacterium
GGGTTTTCGCCGTAGCGCAGGTCGAGGGTTTTGTGGAATTGAAAGCGGAGCGTATTGGGGAAGCCAGAAGACTCCTGCAGCTGGACTTTATCTGGGCTGATCCGCTCCAGCGTGCTCGCGATCGCGGAATCGTAGGCGGCCGTGGTGGCGAAGGCTTTTTGCGCGAGGCGCCACTTGGTTTCACGGGAAAGCGCGCCGCCGGAGCGGGAGAGTTCGTCGGCGATCGAGTCGTAGTCGGATGGCGACGTCACGATGGCGACGTCGTGAAAATTCTTGGCGGCGGAGCGGAT
>PMUM01000240.1:4194-4353 GCA_003166855.1 Acidobacteriaceae bacterium
CGCGGCCATCGAGCATTTCGGGGAATCCGGTGAGTTCGGAGATGTCTTTCACATTCACGCCGGATTCGCGCAAGAGCTTGGCGGTGCCTCCCGTGGAGACGAGTTCGACTCCGAGGGCGGAAAGTTTGCGGGCGAAATCGACCAGTCCGGTTTTGTCGG
>PMUM01000172.1 GCA_003166855.1 Acidobacteriaceae bacterium
ATTTCTCGCGCGCCTTTTGCGCGAGAAGTGGGGCTTTGCTGCAAGGTCAATCGGAGATAGGCCGGACGAGCCCGAACGAGAACCGGTGATAGTCTAATATCCCTGCGAGGAGGCTGCTGGATTGGCCGAGGACGGCGAGATCAGCATCAAGGAAGCATACCGAGACTACAAACCTCCGGTGGATGCGGCGACGATAGTCCGGCAACTGCTGACCTCGGTACCTGATCAGCACCTTCGCGGACTTGACTGCATCGTCCTCACAAACCTCTCTGGACAGCCTAGAAGGCATCGGCTAGGCAAGATCACCTCCCGAGGAAGGAAAGTGGCCCTATCCAGGACCAGGGGCCTTTATCACCCCAGATGGCAAGGGCAACCGCCCTGGATCGAGCTGTATCTAGACCATATCTTTCGCTCGTACCCTAGGTGGGCGCTCCGGATTCCTTTGATCCGGAATCTTGCCATTGCCGAGGTCCTGTACCACGAACTAGGTCATCACGTGCATCTGTTTATTCGTCCTGAATACCGAGAGAAAGAGGATGTCGCAGACGAGTGGAAGAAGAGGTTCACGACGATCTTGATACGGCGCAGATATTGGTATCTAATTCCGCTGATTCGCGCTCTGAAGATGTTCAGGCGCAAATAGACATTTACGGCGTCGCGTGCGCCTCCTCCAAAGCCTTCCGCACCGCCATCAATTCCTTCAACACTCCCCGCAGCTTCGTCGACTCCAGCGCATTCGCTCCGTCCGACTTCGCTTCCTTCGGATTGTCATGGACCTCCATGAACACTCCATCCACCCCCGCCGCTACCGCTGCCCGCGACAACACCGGAATGAACTCAGGCTGTCCCCCGCTCACCGCCGGACCATCGCCATCCGACTGCGACGATGGCAACTGCACCGAATGGGTCGCATCGAAAACCACAGGCGCAAATTTCCGCATGATGGCCAGCGACCGCATATCGACAACCAGATTGTTGTATCCGAAGCTCGCCCCGCGCTCGGTCAGGAAGACCTGAGTATTGCCCGCGTCGCGGCATTTCTCCACTGCGTGCCGCATATCCCACGGCGAGACGAACTGCCCCTTCTTGATGTTCACCGGACGCCCGCTGAGCGCGGCCGCAACGACAAGATCGGTCTGCCGGCTGAGAAATGCCGGAATCTGTAGCACATCCGCTACTTCGGCAACCTTGCCCACGTCCGCGGTCTCATGCACGTCGGTCAGCACGGGCACCTGAAGTTCGTTCTTGATCTTCTTCAGAATGCGCAAACCTTCTTTAATCCCCGGCCCGCGAAAGCTGCGAATCGACGTGCGGTTCGCCTTGTCGTAACTCGCCTTGAAGATGAACGGAAACCCCAGGGCCCGCGTCACACCCTTGATGATCTCCGCCATGCGCATCGCGTGCTCTTCGCTCTCAATCACGCACGGCCCGGCGATCAGGAACAGATCACCAGACCCGATGTGCACGTCGCCGACTTGGAATGAATTGATCATCGACAAGAAAATATGGCCACGGATCTGCACGGATAAACACAACGCATCAAGTACCGATCCGTGCAGATCCGTGAAAATCCGTGGCGCTCTTGCCCTAGCTCCGCACTTTCTCCGGCCGGTGGAACATCTCCACCGCCGCCGTCTCCTTCTCCGCGCGCCGCTTCACCCCATACGCGTACGCCGCCCCGATAAACCGGCTGAACAGCGGATGTGGCTCCAGCGGCTTCGACTTGAACTCCGGGTGGAACTGGCAGCCCAGGAAGAACGGATGCCCCGGAATCTCCACGATCTCCACGTAGGTCCCGTCCGGCGTCGTTCCGGTGATGTTCAGGCCCGCGCCGGTGAGCAGCGCCTCGTATTCGCGGTTGAATTCGTAACGGTGACGGTGACGTTCTGAAATCTCCGTTTTCCCGTACGCCTTTGCCGCAGCCGATCCCGCTTCCAGCAGGCAGGTCCACGCGCCCAGGCGCATCGTGCCGCCCATCTCCTCCACGCCGGTCAGTTCGCGCAGCTTATAGATCACGCGATGCGGCGTTGCCGGATCGAACTCGCTCGAATTNNGCGGCTTCGACTTGAACTCCGGATGAAACTGGCACCCAATAAAATGCGGATGATCCGGGAGTTCCACCATCTCCACGTAAGTCCCATCCGGCGTCGATCCCGAAATCCGCAGCCCCGCGGCAGTCATCGGCTCTTCATACTCGCGGTTGAACTCATACCGATGCCGGTGCCGCTCGCTGATCTCCAGCTTCCCATAAATCGAATGGGCCAGAGTGTCGGGCTCAATCTTGCATGGCCACGCGCCCAACCGCATCGTTCCGCCCAATTCTTCCACGCCCCGCAACTCGCGCAGTTTGTAAATCACGCGATGCGGCGTCGCCGGATCAAACTCGCTTGAATTCGCCTCCGTCAGCCCCACCACGTTCCGCGCAAATTCAATGCAAGCCGTCTGCATCCCCAGACAAATGCCAAAGTACGGAACTTTTTTCTCGCGAGCATACCGGATCGCCAGCAGCATCCCTTCGATCCCGCGCTTGCCGAATCCGCCAGGCACCAGAATCCCGTCATAGCCTTGAAGCTGCGCCTCGTACCCATCGCTGTCCGCAGCCTCCAGCCCTTCGGCTTCAATCCAGTTAATCTGCAGCTTCAGGTTGTGGGCCAGGGACCCGTGCACCAACGCTTCCTTCAACGACTTGTAGGAATCCTCGTACTCGACATACTTCCCGACGATCCCAATCGTTACCGTATCCTTCGGGTTGTAAACGCGGTGAACAATGTCCTCCCACTTCGACAGGTCGCGATCCTTCGCTTCCAAATGCAGATTTTTCAGCACCAGCGTGTCGACGCCTTCATTGGCGAACACCAGCGGCACTTCATAAATGGACGCCACATCTTTCGCCGTGATCACGGCCTCATCCGGGACGTTGCAAAACAGTGCAATCTTCGACTTGATGTCCTTCGCCAGAAAGCGGTCGGTGCGGCACAGCAGAATATCCGGCTGAATTCCAATGCTGAGCAGTTCTTTCACCGAGTGTTGCGTCGGCTTGGTCTTCAATTCCTGCGCCGCCGCAATAAACGGCACCAGCGTCACGTGCACAAACAACGTGTGCTCACGTCCCAACTCCTGCCGCATCTGCCGGATTGCTTCCATAAACGGCAGCGACTCGATATCGCCCACCGTCCCGCCGATCTCCACGATCGCGACATCCACATCCTGAGCGACCTTCTTCATCGCGGACTTGATCTCGTTGGTGACGTGCGGAATCACCTGCACCGTCTTGCCGAGATAGTCCCCGCGTCGCTCCTTGGCGATGATCTGTTCGTAGATCCGCCCGGTGGTCCAGTTGTTGTCGCGGGAAAGTTTGGCGTGCGTGAAGCGCTCGTAGTGCCCGAGATCCAGATCCGTTTCCGCCCCATCGTCGGTCACGAAGACTTCGCCATGCTGAAACGGCGACATCGTCCCCGGATCCACGTTCAGGTACGGATCGAACTTCATGATGTTGACCTTCATCCCCCGGCTCTCCAACAGGCAGCCGATGGACGCCGCGGCCAATCCCTTGCCAAGTGAAGACACAACTCCGCCCGTTACAAAGATGTACTTCGCTGGCATCTCTTCCTCGCTTTAAATTGTTTTTGAAAAATGGTGCAGGTGGGGTGCACGATCAATTATGCCAGAACTGCCCTGTGGAAAGAAACGGAAGAATTCCCCAGCCCGTGATAAATTTGCGGCGTGCGTCGGCTCCTCACCATTATCGCGGCCTTCCTGCTAGTGGCTTTTGCCGCGGCGCAGACCGTCGTTTCCTTTCCCACCGAAGACGGAGGCCTTGTGTATGCCGATGTTTACGGAGAAAGTGACCGGGCTGTCGTGCTGGCCCATGGCGGGCAATTCAACAAGGAGAGCTGGAAGAAGCAGGCGGACGCGCTGGTCGCGGCAAAATTTCGAGTGTTAGCCCTCGACTTTCGCGGCTACGGCAAATCGCGAGGTCCAGGCGATTCCGACCCGATGGACGCTCCACTTTACCAGGACGTTCTGGCCGCGGTCCGCTATCTGCGAAAGGCTGGCGCGAAGAGCGTGTCGGTAGTGGGAGCCAGTATGGGAGGATGGGCTGCCGGCGACGCCTCGATCGCTTCGCAGCCGGGGGAAATAGACCGTCTGGTATTCCTCGGCTCTGCGCCCGGCGGCCCCGCGGACAAGCTCAAGTGTCCCTCCCTGTTTATCGTGGCAGGCGACGATGCCAGTGGAGATGGACCACGCCTTCCCGGGATTCGCGAACAATTCGAGAAGGCTCCCAAACCGAAAGATCTGATCATTCTTGAGGGCTCGGCACACGCTCAGTTTCTATTCCAGACCGATCAAGCCGACCGCGTGATGCGCGAAATCCTCCGCTTTCTCTCCGCGAAGTGATCCCCTGACAAGATCGTCCAAATCGAGCCGGGTGCCCCATTTCTCGCGCGCACTTTGCGCGAGAAGTGGGGACTCTGAGATGGCGACTCGTCCCCTCGCGTTGACTATCCGCACAAGGTCAGCGAGAATACCTAAGGCCGTCCGCAACGGACAGCTCGTAGTGTCCCCCAAACAGTGGGCCTGTGGCGCAGCTGGGAGCGCGCTTCCATGGCATGGAAGAGGTCNNTCGATCCCGGCCAGGTCCACCATATTTTCAACTACTTGCAGATACCCCACTTTTCAGTTTGGTAGCATTTGGTAGCAAAACGCTCGTCCCGTGCGTGACCTCTTCCAAATTAGGAAGGAGTCGAAGCTCGGCACTGATGGCGTCGACCGTCTTCTGCACGCTCTCCGGAATCTCCTGCATGTAAACGTCAGTTGTCGTTGCGATGCGGGAGTGCCTGAGCACGCCTTGGATGTCCTTTACTGTCCCCTTCTTTTGCGCCAGCGTCGCAATCGTGCGCCGGATCACCTGGAAGGTCAGCTTGGGCAACTCAAGTTCCTGCGCCAATCCGTGCAGAACCCGATTCCGGTAGTTGTTGCTGTCCATGAACCCGCCTTTTTTGTTCGGGAAGATGAATGCATCCGGAGACGGGTTGGGGCATCGCTGCTTCCAGAGCCACAGATCGTCGGCCAGTTCTTTCGGAACATGCACGGATCCCAAGCTCTTTCGAGTCTTACCCCAAGGTCGGATTTTGCCTTTGTATACGGTTTCCACGAGCCGCATGGTGCATTCGGTGTGGCTGAAACACTGCCAGCGAAGCGCGAACAGTTCGCCGGGACGGAGTGCATTCGTCATGTCAAGTTCCAAGAGAATGCGGTCTCTCATATCTAGCTTTGAGAGCGCACCTCGCAACTGCCACCAGGTCAAGGTCGTCCGATCAGTGTCGCGCAACTGAGTCGGGACCGTGACCTTTCGAGCTGGGTCCTTGACGAGGAAGTCCTGATCCACTGCCTCCGCAAAGATGTCGCGGAGGTAAGCCCTGATCTGGAGCACTCTGTCCTTGGAGTTAGTTTTCGCCAGATTGTTAAGGTGCACTTGCAGGGTGAACTTGTCCAAATTCTCCAGAGGAGTCTTGTCGAAGGGATCGATGAGATCCCTTTGGATGAGGAGTTTTTTCACCTTTGCTGTTTCTTCCTTCCAGTGCGCCTCTTTGAGAGGGAAAAAGCGGTTCCGAACAAACCATCCGAACGTGACAGAGCTATCGTTCATCACTCTGCCGGCGTTTGGTCCGGACTGTCCGGTTTGCTTGGTTATTTCACGTTCCAGTACTTCTCGCGCTTCAGACGCTTTCATCTGCGACTTCAGCCCGAGAACTACCGAGATGACATCACACTTCTGCTGATTCGTAGTCGGATCGAATACCGTCTTGCGAAAGTACCCGTACCACTTCTTTCCACGGGAAACGACCCAACCCCTTTGATACGACTTACCCATTCATTCCTCAGTTTCTGCGGGGGAACAAGTGGGCCTGCACCCATTTTACGCGCGCTTGCGGCGGATTTGAGTGAGGCGTTCCCGTTCGTCGATGAACTCTTCAATTCGGCTCGCCCGATAGCGGAGAGTCCCATCACCCATACGAATAACCGGAAGATACGGGGCTTTGCGTGACGAGTGGTCCCACACCCAGTCTTTTGTGACATTCAGTCGCTGAGCGACATCCTCCGCTGTTAGCAGAGGATCCCCGTCTTGCCCGTACCCAGCGTGACGAACTCTCTTTGGATTTTCGGGCTGAGCGTTGGAGACCGCGTCCAGGTCGGTGACTGGCGTTGATGGAGCTTCAGTAGATGACCTTGGGAACGGGATCGTAGAATTGGCTGGCATACATCACCTCTTGAGCCAACTTGACCCAGTCCTGCTGCCCTGTCCAATAACTTTTCGGAACAACGTTATTCCTGTCGGGAATAACAGATAGCAAGGCGCTGATTCTCACCTTAAAATCTCCTCGAACTCTCAGATTTGCGGAAGCAATCGTGCTCAGAGCATGTGACTTACGGGGATGCCTGTTATTTAAGAAAAAGCTAAGAGACATTGATTCACCACTCGCGCGATCCTTCTCGGGGCCATGTCGGTACCGATTCGGACCATCGCCGCGAGTCGTGCAAACGGCGTCTGAGTAATCGAAAGCTTAGCGAAACGATGACTGCTATGTCTCTTGTCGAGAGGTGGATGAAGATTTCTGCGGCGAGTCGCGACAACAATGCTGCCGCCCGAATCACTCTGACTTAATTCTGTTATTCCTCCCAGGAATAACAGACTGCCCAGAATTCATTGGACAGCGTGATTGAGTGCGACT
>PMUM01000012.1 GCA_003166855.1 Acidobacteriaceae bacterium
AGCGACTGGTGCGCTTCCTCAGCCAGCCAGCAGCACCGCTGTCTGTCAGCAACTAGATGCCAGAGAGCAACCCGCCAGTCCTTACACCGAACCGCAACAGAGCCGTGCAATCAAAGACTTTTTCAACACCCACGCCTGTGGCTGTTGAAAAAGTCCATTTTCCTGAAAACGGTCGAAATTTGGGGGATAGAAAATGTCTAGGAAAACCAAGAAAGTCGTTTGCAGGGCTTCCTAGCGCAAAGTTTTTTCGACCAGTTTTGAGAGATCGAGTTTTTCAACAGCCACGCCTGTTAACAGCACTTGACCATGGCGAACGGCGCCTACCGTTCTCTCGCAACCGGCAGACCTACGTGCAGCGGATCAGAATACGGTCCACGCTTTTCCTCAGCACGTTCCTGCGGTGACGCACGGATCGATCACTCGCAGATACTGCGCCACCAAATTCGGAGCTGAGATCGGGAACAAGTAGGCGTTATACGGATCACTGGGATCGCTGTAAGGTTGGATTCCGTACTGTTGCGCCATCGCCACCCACGGATCCGGTAGGCCGAGTTTTGTATAGGTCAATCCGCTTTCCGTCTTCAATTCCATTTCGTTTCCGGTGCCAGTATCGCAAACGAAGGCACCGTAGTGGGCTAGTGCGATCAAGATAGGTTTCACATACCCTGGAACGCTCAGCGCGTTGATCTGAGCATCCGTCATGTTCAACTGCACTCTCATCCCGTAATAGGGCGCGCTCTGGGTGCCGATCGGACAGTACTGGTCACTTGTTACAGACGCCGGATACACCCCGTCGCTGGCGCAAGGGATCGCCATCTGCAGCGCATGCGGGATAGATCCTGCGTTGATGTCGGCAGAACGCACGACGCCGATCGTCAACGCGAACCCGGACTGCTCTGCTGCATAAGTGAGAATGCCCTGGTCCATATTGGGACCGGAAATGTGTCCAGACCCTCCCCAACCAATCTCGAGGTTGCCACCCGTCCCACTCGGCTGGCATGCGCCCCACATGTCGTATTCCGTTCCCGTTGCCGAGTCGATAATTGCCATGTGGTGGTCCGTGTCCCAACAATTATTTCCAGGCCCGCTGTTTTCCGGTTCAGCATACGACGGAATGTGAATTTGCATGTTGTTTAGCCCACAGTACTGCCAGATGGAGGGGGCGCCGTAGCGGCATTGAATCGTATAAGTAGGATCGGAAGGAACGCTGTAGTAAAACGGGTACGTGAAATCGTAATCCGACGGTGTTACGGCAGTCCGTAGTCCCCACCCGGTTTGTCCCGGCGGTAAATAAAAGGCACGGTTTGTCATGTCACCGAGCGTGGCAATAATCGCATCAGAGTTGGGATCCAGTTTAGGACTCGACGGCAGGAGGGTATTGAAAGGACTATCGGAAGCAAAAGGTCGATAGCTACCCGGAAGCGGGGACCTCTGTACTGTTTGCCCCTGCTGCTTGCTGCCGCCGCCACAACCCAACATAGTGGCTGTAATCGCAATGATTCCAACGGTCACGCACTCCCGTCCCATCGCCACGACTCCTCTCCATTGTGATTTCCTTGCTCGAGTTCCTCGCGCAGCATGGTAGTTTCTGGACTGAATTAACCTCGACATGTCCTACCCCAGACCGTTCACACCCTGGGCAGGATGCTGCCATCCGAAAACGGCGGTCGAGTGGAGAACGTTAACGAGTCGCACGAGATTATCTCCATTCGACGGAGTATAACTGACTGCGCTACTTCGGCGACGATCCGTAGTTGGCGACAGGATCGCGGTTACACTCATGATCGGGTCAATGAGCGCTATGGCCTGAGTTTCTGAGGCCAGTTCACACCAACTTCCGGTTCGCCATTGTGCTATGCATTATCCACAACGCCAACGCTGATTTGCTCCGCATCCACCCTTGCTTTGCCCGCAGCGGCCCCAAATGCGAGCCAGACCAACATAAGCGCGGCCACTACGAGAACGAACGGCCATGGACTCGCGCAGAATCGGAAAAGCCAAGTCGAGGGATCAAGACCCTTCTCCTTGGCGATGTTCAATGGACCTTCACCGAGCCAAGACGCCACGATGGTGGGGATCAGCAGCCATAGCAGGCGACGAAGGCGCAGATAGCCTCGTGCCCGCTCTTCGTGTTGCCGCGCAAGAAAGCGCACACAGGTTTCCTGTGAGTCCCTTCTGCGGGGTCGGTACAGCGATTGCGTTCCCAGGACGTAGGCCAACAGACCGAGTGCCCACGCCTGTCCGAAGCGAATCCAGGGCTGGTTCGTCGAGAATACGTTGTAGAGAAACCCTGTGGCTAACAAAGTCATCACGGTCATCGCAGTCCAATACACAACCTTATTCAGATTCTCGCGGGATCGGACTAGGCGTTTCAGTTCTTCGGGATGAGCCTTGATTCGTGCCATCTGCCTCTTATCATTCTGGGCTCTCCAGATGTCTTGCGCTTGATCAGGATCATTTGCTGTCATTGCTTACTCCTTCGGTCTGCCACTGTCTGAGTAATTTCTTGATCCGGTGCATTTTGGTCGCAACATTCCTGGCGGTTAAGCCTGTTGTTTCGCCAATGCTAGCTGCTGTTTCGCCTTCCAAATACAACAGAACAACCTGCCGGTCGAGCGGTTTGAGTCGATAGATCAATTCCAAAAGTACGGTGACCGAGAGGCGTTGATCGGCGTCCATTCTCCAGTTCCGGCAACCGGGGAGATCCTCCACAGCCTCCAAGTCGACAAGTCGGGCTAAGATTCGGCGGCTTCGGACGATGTGGTCGGTGGCTACGTTGTGCGCGATGCGGTACATCCACGTCCGCAGGCTGCAGCGTTGGTCGAAATTTTCGAGGCTTAGCCAAAGCTCGAGATGAATCTCCTGGAGCAGATCCCGCTGCTTCTCTCGATCTACCTCGTAGGCCCGAGCGAGACGCTGGAGAGCACCGCCGAACTCTGTAATAGCTTCGTGGTACAAATCGTTTTGTCGAGTCCGATCCAAACGTCCGTTCTTGAGCCTCCCGATAAAGGTAGTCTTTTAGAGCACTCTCTTTCTTACATTGCAGGATACCGAGCCGTTGACTGCAGGACTACCGGTCGAGTCCAGGGAAGAAGGAGCGGTTTCAGCCCTCCTTTCCCTTCTCCCTCCAATGAAGCTGCGGTTGGCCGGACAAACAACTTCCACTTGTGTCGAACGAGGTCACGGTACGGGTGCCATAGTTGACGTTAAATCCCTATTACACTCCTGTGCCTTTTGCGGCCTGATTTCAACAGTTTCGCGCAAAGCCATTGGCATGATGTAAAAGCAAAGCTGCGCAGACATCGGGCGAGCCGTCGTGTAAAAGGATGCGAGATCTCAGTCCCCGTTCAAACCGAACGCCGTTCATGGGAGCTAGAGTTCCGAGGCGGTGCCCTTGTTGGCGTCCCATAGCATTCTTTTGCCACTGCGATAGGAGAGGTTCACCATGTGCCCCGCAGCAGCGGCATGGTGTCCGACCTCAGCAGTCTCATAGCTCGGCTGTCGGGTGCGAACCGCATCGATGAAGTTCGCAAGATGCAAAACAGTCGCGTCTGGCTTGTCTGCAAACTCCAGATTCTCTGGTACCGGTTTGGTGCCTGTTCCCTGTGATTCCGCTCGGTGGTTGTCTTGATTGAGAAACGATTCCTGCATCCCTTTCGGCCAGCTGTCGATCGAGTACTCGTAGTTTTCGCGTTTGTACTCTGGCTGCTCGATCATTCCCGCGCCAAGGAGAACGGAGAGTGACCCTTCCGTCCCGAGGAATTGGATTCCCTGACCGGCAGTACTTGCACTGTTGAATGTGCCGGCCATGTTGACACAGAAGCTACCGTAGTCGAACAGGGCGTCGAGGGTATCTGGCACTTCGCGCCCGTCGTGCCGGTAGAGGATTCCCCCGGTGGCGGCTACGCTTTTCGGCGTTTCTGCGTCCATGATGAAGTGAATGGAAGTAATGAGGTGAACGAACAGGTCCGTGGATATCCCACCGGAATAGTCCCAATATTTGCGATAGCGAAACACGCGCTCGGGATTGTAGGAGACCTTTGGCGCGGGACCGAGCCATTCCTGCCAATTGAAGTTGACGCCCTCCTGCAGGTCCGCAGGAATGGGGTAGTTCCAGGAGCCCGTGGAACTGTTGCGGTTGTAGGACGCGGTCACCTTGGTGACCTTGCCGAGTTTTCCCGACATCACGATTTCCCGCGCTTTCTTGTGTTGCTCGGACGACACCCACTGGCTGCCCACCTGCACGATGCGCTTGTGTTCCCGCGCCGCTTTGATAATTTCCGGGCCATCTTCAATTCTGTAGGTCATCGGCTTTTCGATATAGACGTCCTTGCCCGCACTCAGCGCATCGAGCACGATGCGCTTATGCCAATGATCGGGTGTCGCCACAACGACTGCATCGATGTCTTTTCGGTCGAGCAGCCTCTTGTACTGTGCGAAATTCGTCGCGATCTTACCTTCGGTGCGCTCCTTTGCGCGTTCGAGGTGCCCCTGGTAGCAATCGCAGACTTCCACCAAGTTTGTCTGCCCTGTTTCCTTGGCGGCCTCGAGCAATATGTTTCCGCGAATCCCGAAGCCGATGAACCCGAGGTTCACGCGGTCCTTCGGGCCTGCAGGTTCCGGCAGCAAGGAGGGAGGAAGAGTGATTAGCTTCCCATTTAGGATGAGCCCGAGGCTCGCCGCCTGAGTCGCACTGCGCAGGATGAACTGACGTCTCGTGGATTTCGACATTCTTGGTCACCGTTGACGAAGGTTACGCACGGCGCGAACACGAAAGCTTAGCGCAAACCACGCTGCGGCTCTAGTCAATTGGCGATAAATCCCCATCTCTTACAAACGAATCCCCAGCCTTCGAGCCATGGCAACTTTGGCGATCTTTCGACCTCGCCGCCATTCCGGCCGCGGCGATGTTGTCCAGAGCGCGGCGTTTGATTTCCGTATAGTTGCCGAGTCCGCGGTGGCTATTCTTTTCTTCGGTGACCCCGTCGAATTGCAGATAAACGCCGTGAAGCCCGGCAGCCCTCGCCCGAACAGCAAACTCTCTCTCCTGAGCAAAGCGAATTCCATTGGTTGCGACATGAAGCCGGTGGAAGCCCACGCTCTTAGCGTGCTGGATTGCATCCAGGAATATTGGTGAAAGCGTTGCTTCGCCGCCGGAGAACAGGACGTTAATTTCTCGCTGCGGTTTGAAAGACTTTGCTCTTTCAAACACACCGGTCACATCCTGCATATCCAATTCGTGGACATAGCCCGCGGCATTGGCGTCCATGTAGCAGGGCGAACAGAACATGTTGCAGCGGTTGGTGAGGTCGACGATTAAATATGTATCGCGTCCTGTCCTGATACTGTTTGCGCCATGACTGTGAACCAGTTCGTCGCCGGCACAGTTGAAGTCCTTGCCAAATCCGAGGCTCTCCATCCGTTTGAAGAAAGCCGGATGATTCGAGAGGACATCTTCAAACGGACCATGCTTCTCGCAGGCCTTGCGCATGAGAATGCGCCCTGCTTCCTCCAGGATCTCAGCCTCGATGATTCCGGGCCGATCCCTGAAATCGGCTAGACTCGCTTGACCTCCAATCACGCCCTCTACTGCCTCACGATTGCAATCGGGACAGAGTGACAGTGTTCGCCTCGGAACACCAACCGCCATTGGGGCCCGCTCCCAACTTGTGGGCAGCGGACCGGGCGCCCAAGACGGTTCAGGCAATTTCCCGTGCGGCAAGATTGAATTGATGTTTTTACCGCAGGACCACGCGGCGTTCGATATCGATCGAAAAAGATCGGCTGTTTGGGCAGACATCAGACACCTCCAGTGGGGATTCGCTCAAAGGCGGGATTACAGAAAACTGCGACAGCATGGGAGGACCCTGCAGAGGAAGTGGTTGGTCTATTTTAACCCGAAATCAAGCATATGAGGAGAATGCCGTCGAATGTCGAGAAATCATTGTCCGAAATCCTCTCGGGCAATAGTCCATTTGACTTTTCGCTTGACAGTGAAACAGCCCAAGGCTAGATTACACGCCACGGCTTTCGAGGGGGAAGCCGTGAAACTTACCTAGGAGAAGCCAAATGGCTTGCTTCGTCTTCCGACCCCTCCCTCGTGCTTCATCCTCGTTCTGGATTCTTGCTGTTCAGCTCACATCATTCAGTATCGTCAGTATTGTCGCGTCTGCAGACTCGACAGATACGCCGACGACGAACTATCTACTTTTCCGGGTTCCGGAGTTGTTCAATCGGATGGCTCCACCGGAGCCTACAAAATTGGACAGCAGAGTGGCCGATAGCGGCTTTATGAGGAATGCATGATCGTCGCTAGCGACCTGCCAAATAAGACAATGAGGCGAAATATTAAGCCCGCCTTTGGCCTAGATTTTCCGATTCGAACAATCATGGGCAAACTGGGAATCAAGACCCCAGTATCTTCGGGTGGATAGTAGATCGGTAAACGATCAAAAGGTCATAGAGAGGATCACTCAAATGCTAACGCAGCGACCACCTTACCTGAGACGGGCAAGAGGACTGTGCCACCTTCTAACTTTTCTCACATGCGCCAGCATTATCATGGCTGGCCAGTCCGAAGGCCACCCACCAGCGCAACCCCACGCAAAGGGCGGAAAACTGGAAAGACCTTCCAAAGAGCGAGTGCAGAAGTTCAAAGCTGCAGCCGAGCGGGCCCTGCAGCAATATCAGATGATGCAGTTTACGATGCCCAAGTCACAGGATACGGCACCGCCTGAGGGAGCAAAGACCGCACCCCAGGGCAAGGAAAAAATGGGCGGAGGAATACGAGCGCGGTCCGCAGCACCGACCGACAAAGTATTTTCTTGGCGACCACTGATAGCGTTCAATACAAATGAGAACCAGGGCTCCTGTGGGTCGTGTTATATTTTCGCTGGTGTTGGCGCCTTAGAGGAGAGTTGGGCAAAGCAAAATCTGACCAAAAGCATTGTGGCCTCCCAACAGCTTGTGCTGAACTGCGTCGGCAGTTGTGGCGGCGGCTACCTCTCAACCGTCATGGAATTTCTAACTGACAAAGGGACAACCCAAGCCAGCAGTATTGGCTACACGGGCATTCCTGCTGGGTGCAGCTTTAGTCCACCGCTCCCCTACAAAGGCATTGCAGCAGAATTTGTTGCGAGTGATGGCGGGATGCCTGCCGAAGCTGACCTCAAAGCGGCCATCCTCAAGTATGGTCCAATTGGCGCTTTTATCTATGCGGGCGGTACCTTCGACGATTGGAATCAGCAGGAACCAGCTCTGATTAGTGATGACTCTTCGGGAGCGGATAATGCACATATCATTCTGATTACCGGTTGGAATGACAACGTGAATGCTTGGGAAATAAAAAACTCATGGGGGCCTAGTTGGGGTGACAACGGGTTCGCTTACGTTAAGAAGGGCGTCCGCGACATAGGAGACAATGCGATGTGGATCGTCGCTCTTCCGTAAGACAAGTCCATCGTCGTCCTGGGCAGAACTCAATCGCTTGAGTTTTCGTCGCTCAGCCACGGCATACTTGGTCCAGTTCGCGATTTTTAAACTAGGCAACGTCGCAAACGGATCTAGCACCGCCAGGTTTCATTCAGCGACTCGATGTTAGCGTGTGCTTGAGCTCCGCAGAAAGGATCCGCCCCAACTCATTGGCAATCTTCGAATCATCGTCTCCTTTCAGCAATAGACAAGTCTGGAAGACCAAACCCGAAGAACTCAGGCCGCAGGACATCTTCTCTTCCATGTTAGCTAGTCGGAGCAGTCCCGATGAGGCACCTTAATTTCTTGTTGCGAAAAGAAGGGACTTTGTTCCAATTGGGCTCTATGCTCCGGTGTCAAGAGAGTTCCGCAGTAGTTAAGGTACCCTAGAAACATTAAGGATTGGCATTCGGGTGCACTCGGCCCTAACTGGCCATTCTCGCAACTTGCCGGATGGTCGAGTCCGAACGCATGCCCCAATTCGTGACCTAACCCGCCCACCCATCTGCAAACCGACTCTTGCCCAAGTCCCAATATCCCAAGCGCATCATGACGAGCAAGAACCGCAACTCCGCTGCCTCCGCCGATCCGTTGATCGTTGTCAGGATCTGCATCGATATAGAACACCCAGATGAATCGAGGGTCATCGAATGCCCCCCCTGTCTTCTCGAATCCGTCCGCTGTCGCGTTGTTCCAGAACCACAAGGTTCTGTCTTCGCCGCTTTGATTCTTGGCATACCATTTGGCTGAATGAGCAGTCCGAACTGTCTCAACGACGGGTGTGTGGAGGCCGAAAGTCTTTCCGCCGACTTGAACCCCGTACCAACGCTGGAGGCTACGAATAGCGTCCGAGGCAGAGCGCCGGAAATTGCGTCGGGGGTTAATGTCCGAAGGAACCAAATATACCAGTCGAACTTCCGGCGTTGGTGCTGGTGAAGACCTGCGGATGTTCTCTTTCAGCGCCTTTCCTAGGAACTGGCCCTGAACCGAATCTTCACTTCGCGGCTGCTGTCGAGCGACATTCTGACTTTGGGCCGCGCTGTATGACGTCGGAAAGAGCGCCATTAACAAGTATCCGATTGACCATGTTCGTCTTAAATACCTTTGGAAAATATCCATCTTGGGTTCCTCTTGTCGCCGCCCTGTGCGGCCAAGCCTACTCGGGACCGCGCGGACCTACAGTTAATGCCGTAATACGCCCAGCCCGGGCGTAGTATCGAGCGGGCGAGGGTCGTATTCCAGGATGGTGAACAATCTCCGCCGCAAGGAATGATCGTGACATGGGTCGTCGTGCCCGTAAGCGGAACCACAAGAGGACTTGTTCCAACCAAGGTGCCAGAATAAGGTGCACTGTCCTTTGGAGCTATGAACGAATAGGTCGTGAGTGGAATGGTCTGACCGGCCAACGCCAGTAGGTGCGCTCCCCGATGCGTGCCTCCGGTCCACGACCTATGCAAAATAAGTTTTCAAGTACGGCTTGTGCTCATTGTTTTTTCCGTCCTCGACCTACAGGCCGTCATTCAAAGCGGCAATCAGCAGTAAACACAACATGAATGACTCTGCCATTAAGCTTCGCATTTACGAGCCTTCTGCGGTGTAATTTGATTTTACTTCCCCCCCGACGGCTTAGACGGAGCCGAGGAGTTATTTGCCGGTGACGCGTTCGCCGCTGCTGCACATGTCGCGCCATAGAGTCTGGCTTGTTGAAAGAGTGCGGCGGGGGTTGGAGGTGTCGGTGGTGTGCCTGTGCCCAGTGCGTACACTTGTAATTTAGCGATCGTTGAGGCAACGGTCGCCATCGCAGTCTGATCACCAGTAGCGTTTGCATTGAGTGTAGGGACAGCCGCCGCGAGGCCGGTCGAGCCGCCCAATGTGCTGAATACCTTTGCACTGCTTATCGTTGTTGAAGCGCCGACGCCCGTAAAAGTCGCGGAAGCAAGGGTAAGCGCTATGCTTAATATTTGCCACGCTTTCGTGCCTTTTCTAAAAAACTTCGCGCTGTCCTCGCACTCTGCGCTGGCCGCAAATACCGCAGCATTCGCGCACGCATCATTGACTGTGCCACACTGGGCCAAAATGCCATTCCATACGTTGGTGTTATTGGTGACAAAGTCTCCTTTGGTTTTTTCAGGCGTCCGGGCAGTTGCCTTAGCCAGAGCACCAGCCTGGGCCTGAGCCTGACCTTGAGCAGGAGCCTGAGCTTGAGCAGGAACCTCAGCCTGCGCAGGCGCAGCATCCTGTGCAAATGTTTCGCTTGAGGATGCGGTTAGCAGTCCCGCTATCAGCAGCGTGATCAATGTCATAGAACTGCGTGTGTTTTTGTTCATGCAGAAGTGGCTTCCTTGCTTTTCCTCGCCAGATTGGTCGCGTACGACTGGGTGCATAACGATCGTCTCCTGATGCGGATTTGTTGGACACATCTCCGCCGACGTCAATCAGACGCTGGCAAACATAAGAATTGTCCTGGGGAAGATCGATGAGCAGAAGCCCCCTCGGAGCAAAGGTCGCGAAATCTCCGCTCTTCCGTCCGTCGATTGCGAATAAAAGTATCCTCAACATGTTTAAATGTCAAACAGATAGTGGGTCCTTGTTACAAAATCCGAACAAAATCCGTCGCGGTTACTTTGACCTGAATAGAGCCCGGCCTGCCCCGAGAATGGATGTGGGTTCGGGTACCACTGTGATGAAGAACGTCAACTGGTGTCTATGCGAAGACGGAAAGACCCGACCCTAGAAGACCGGGAAATATCTCTGTCCGGCGGAAGGATGTTGTTCATCTTTAGCCCTCAACGCGTTTTTCCGGGACGAAGTCGAAGCAGACGGCGCACTTGTGCCCCTCCACCAGTTCATGAAGCGGTGTGTCACTCGGTGGGCGCTTGGTCGAGTTGCAAAGCGGTTGTTCAGATTTTGTTGCCAGGCTTGTGCGGTTGAGTGAGGGTAAAGGCTTGCCAAGTGGGAGAGCAGGGTTCGTCCATGATATTTGCTGATGATGATTGTGGTATAGGCACAGCCCCGGTTGAGCATGTTGTTTGAGTGTAAGCTATGGCATCTGCGGCAGGAGTTGCCGGGTTTCGAGCGTCACTGGATTTAGGCAGTAAGCGGATGACCTACAGTGTTTTCTATCGGCGTTCTTCCGCGTTCATTGGTGCAGCCACTGGATTCGTTCTGGAAAGACTACGAGATGCGAAAAGGGTTTACGAGAAAACCAAAACCGGACGAGCCCGCGACGCCAGGCAAGAACTACATAACGCGCAGCGGGCTGGAGCGCCTCAAAGATGAGCACCGGTTTCTGCTCACCAGGGAACGCCCGGCCGTGACGGAGGTGGTGGCGTGGGCTGCCAGCAACGGCGATCGCAGTGAAAACGCCGACTATCAGTACGGCAAGCGGCGGCTACGGCAGATCGATGGGCGGATTCGCTTTCTCACGAAGCGAATCGAAGCCGCGGAAGTGGTGGACCCGGAAGCTCCGAGAGCGGGGCAGGCGGCGACGAGGGCATTCTTCGGAGCGACCGTACGCTATGCCAATACCGCGGGAGTATCGCGAGTGGTGAGCATCGTNNAGTCGGCAGCGGGTGACAGCGTGGTCCTTCAATTGCCGGGCGGTACAGAATACCTGACCGTGCTGGAAGTGTGTTACGAGCGCATTTCTGTGGAACCGTTTCGTGAACCACCTGGATCCCAGGCCTCGGCAAAGGGACCCACTCGCGGAGCCAATCCACCTGACGAAGTTTAGCGGCACATGAACATTCTAGGCCCCGCGCAAAGGACGAATTGTGAGCTGACTCAAGGGCGATTTGTTCCGCTATTTGTTCGAATCCCAGTCAGGAACGCTCGCGTGTAACGGCGAAGTGGTCAGCGATTGCTCCGAGCGGATCGTCGGCCAACAGGAAGTAATCCAAAACTGGAGGGCTCGCCCTCTCTGCCAAGCCCGGCTAATCACGTTAGAGAGACGCTGGTGTAAAATTGCGGCCTTCCTGCCAAATTCTCAATGGCGGAATCTTGCGAGGTCTGCGATGCGTCTCCTGTTTCTAATTGCTTCATTGCTCCTTGCCGCGATCACCGTCGCGCAAACACAGAAGGCGAGTGGCGTAGCGGACTTCATCAGCATCGATACTCCAGTCTTCGTTCTTGAGCATGTCCGAGTCATCGATGGTACGGGTACGCCGGCGAAGGAGGACCAGGCAGTCGTGATCGCGAACGGCAAAATACAATTCATCGGCCCGGAGGAGTCCGCCCAAATCCCGCCGGGTGCGCAACGAATGGGGCGCTCTGGCTACACGGTCATCCCTGGCCTGGTTGGAATGCACGACCATCTGTACTACACCGACTCCTACTCCTTGCAAGTTGTCGATGGAAAGGTTGGCGAACCTGGGTTGTTCATTGCGGAGATCCCCTACACCGCGCCGCGACTATATCTGGCGGCTGGGGTGACCACAATGCGTACGACCGGAAGCTTGGAGACTTACACCGACTTGAAGGTCAAGAGCCGGATCGAAGCGAACCTGATGCCGGGACCCAGCATTGACGCGACCGCACCCTACCTCGAAGGTGCACCGACGCGATTTGCGCAGATGCATGAACTGACCGGGCCAGACGACGCGAAACGCATGGTGGACTACTGGGCGGCGGAAGGCATGACATCGTACAAAGCATATATGAACATCACGCGCGAAGAGCTGGGGGTGGCGATCCGGCAGGCACATGCGCACAAGCTCAAATTGACAGGGCATCTGTGCTCCGTGACCTGGCCGGAAGCGGTAGCTTTGGGAATCGATGATTTGGAGCACGGACCCGTTTTTTTACCGACACCGAATTCGTCGCGGACAAGAAGCAGGACGTGTGCCCAGCAGGTGGTGGCAGAAGCAGCTGGGCCAAACAGGACGTGAACGGAGCGCAGGTGCAGGAGCTGATCCGCTATCTCGTGTCGCAGCATGTCGCGGTAACCTCGACGCTACCGGTGTTTGAAGCCCATGCGCCAGGCCGACCGGCATTGCAGCAGCGCACGTTGGATGCGATGTCCGCAGAATCGGCGCAAAGCTACCTCTCTGATCGTGCGAGAGTGGCTTTGGACTCGCCGATGATGGTGCTGTTGCGCAAGGAGATGGATTTTGAGATTGCCTTCGTCAAGGCGGGGGGCTTGCTGCTCGCCGGCCCTGATCCAACTGGAAACGGTGGCGTACTACCGGGTTTCGGCGATGAGCGCGAAATAGAACTGCTCGTGGAAGCAGGTTTCACTCCCGTCGAAGCCATTCACATTGCCACGGAGAATGGTGCCTTATATCTCGGCCAGCAAGATCGAATTGGAACCCTCGCGCCAGGCAAACAGGCAGATCTGGTCTTGATTAAAGGCGATCCCTCAAAACGAATTGAAGAGACCGAGAACGTCGAGACGGTGTTCAAGGCTGGGCTCGGCTACGATTCCAAGAAGCTGATTGACAGCGTGCGAGGACAGGTTGGAATTCGATAGGTCGCACCCACTTGGGTATTGCCAGCTTGCCACTGGCACGTTTCTGGGCGTGTAGTCGCCGATGCAGAAGTAATCCGCAAACAGGGCTCCCGGGCACGACCAGTCCTCTCTCGACACAATAAGATAAAAATGGTACAACGTAATAGGATAATAAATGTACAGCGCAATAGTATAAATACAGCGCAACACAATCGGATAATAGAAACACGAAGCCTGAAGGAAAACCGCTATGGCCAGACCCCCTGAAAAACTCGCGGAGTCCCTCGAAGTCCTGCGGAACCTCCAGACCGCGGAAGGGGCTGGGGCGATCCGGGCGCGCGGCCTGTCACGCACGCACCGGGAGCGCCTCCTGCGCAACGGCTTCCTGCAGGAAGTCATCAAGGGCTGGTATATCCCGAGCCGCCCGGACGAAGTGAAAGGCGAGAGTACGGCCTGGTACGCGTCCTTCTGGCGTTTCTGCGGCGCGTATCTGGAAGCGCGTTTCGGCGTTCGGTGGTGCCTTTCACCGGAACAATCGCTTTCGCTTCATGCCGGCAACTGGACCGTGCCCGGCCAGCTCGCGGCGCGGTCGCCGCGCGCGGGCAACAAGGTCACCAAACTCCCGCATGGCACGTCCCTGCTGGAGCTTCGCATCGCGCTGCCGGGTGTGGCGGACCGGAAGGAAGAGGCCGGCCTGCGGCTGTTCTCGGTGGAATCTGCCCTGATCGCGTGCTCCCCCAACTATTTCTCGAACAACGCGACAGATGTCCGCGCGGTGTTGCCGATGATACGGGACGCCTCCGGTCTTCTCGCCCGACTCCTTGAGGGCGGTCACACGGTGATCGCCGGACGTTTGGCCGGGGCCTTCCGCAATATCGGCCGCGACCGCATCGCGGACGATATC
>PMUM01000085.1 GCA_003166855.1 Acidobacteriaceae bacterium
AGGTGAAGCACCTCACCACGAAGACGCCGCAGGATAAAGGAAACTACGACCCGATCTGGTCGAAGGATGGGAAGTACGTCGTCTACACGCAGGCGCAGGCCAAGGGAACGGACTCGAGTATTTTCATCGTGGATGTTGCCGCAGGAAAGACCACGCTGCTCACGCCACACGAGGGAGAGCAACGTTTTCTGGCTAACGACATCTCGTCAGACGGTAAGCGAGTGCTGGTGACGTCGAATGCTGAAAACGGATACGAGAACGTCGGCCTCATCGACATTGCGACGAAAAAGATTAGCTGGCTCACCAAAGACAAATGGGAACTTCGCGGAGGTGAGTTCTCTCCCAGCGGCAATCACATTACCTTCAGCGCGAATGTGGACGGGAATGAAGACATCTACCTGCACGATCTGGCGACGGGAAAATCGATGGCTCTCGCGATCCCGAAAGGCGTGAACGAGCCTGTGGGAGGGCATTCGGCGTTCAGTCCGGATGGGCAGGGCCTCCTGTACAACCACAACGGGCCAACGGCGCCGGGCGATCTGTGGGTGTACAACCTTGCTACGAACAAGTCGCTGCAGATTACGCATTCGCTGGTCGCGGGCGTGCGATCGGAGGACATGGTTGAGCCATACCTGGTGCACTATCCCAGCCGCGATGGGAAGTGGACGATTTCCGCATTGCTTTATGTGCCGTTCAACATGGCGCGCAACGGGCAGAACGCGGCTATCGTTTACATTCACGGAGGGCCGACGTCGCAAACGGTGAATTCATTCAACCGCTTCGTGCAGTACGCGGCCAATCAGGGATACATGGTGCTCGCGCCGAACTATCGCGGCTCGACTGGGTACGGCAAAGAGTTTCAGCAGGCGAATTTGTTCGATATGGGCGGCGGCGACTTGCTAGATGTGTTGGCCGGCGTCGACTGGATCAAGCAGACGGGGCATCTCGATCTGAAGAAAATTGCGGTGATGGGTGGTAGTTATGGCGGGTACTTGAGCATGATGGCGGTGACGAAGGCTCCTGACGTGTGGGCGGCGGGCGTGCCGATTGTGCCGTTCGTGAACTGGTTCACTGAGATTGAGAACGAAGATCCGGAACTTCAGCAGTCAGACCTCGCGACCATGGGCGATGTGGTAAAGAACAAGGCGTTGTATGAAGACCGCTCGCCGATCAATTTCATCGACCAGATCAAGGCGCCACTGATTCTCCTCGCGGGCGGGCATGACCCGCGATGTCCGAAATCGGAGACGCAGCAGGTGGTCGACGCGATCCGGAAGCGCGGAGGGACGGTCGACTACAAGATTTACGAGAACGAAGGGCACGGATTCGCGCGCGTGGAGAATCAAATTGACGCGTACAAGCGCGTGGCGGATTTTCTGCTGGCGCATGTGGTGCCGGCGGATTGCAGTTGCTCGGTGACGGAGTAGAGCGCAGAATTTGAACCACAGAGGACACTGAGGACACAGAGGTAGGTTAGCTCGCGAGACTTCGCACGATCGCTGCTACCAGGCCCGTGATGGTAAATTCCTTCGCCGCGATATCTACTGGCAGGCCGAATTCGCGCAGGGTGGCTGAAGTCACTGGGCCGATCGAGGCAGTTCGAATTCCATCCAGTGATGCGGGCCGCGTTCTCTGCGCCGGACCCAGCAATTCCGCAAAATTCTTGACCGTTGAGGAACTGGTGAACGTGACTACGTGCGGGCGTCTCTTGGGATTCTTTAGCGCGGCACGCAGGCGGGCGCGAGAGGATTGAGGCACTACGGTTTCGTAGGCTTCGACGACATCAACGTGGGCTCCGGCTTTACGCAGTTCGTTGGGGATTACATCACGGGCGACTTTGGCGCGGACCAGCAGGACGCGCTTTCCTTTGACTTTGCTTCTCAGGCTTTTGACGACGGATTCGGCTACGTATTCTTTGGGGACGATGTCGACTTTCATCCCGCGCTGCTCGATGGCCTTCTTGGTGGCGGGGCCGATGGCGGCAATTCGCAACTGCGCGCCCTCAGCGGCCAAAGCCGACTTCGATTTGGACCCCTTTACGGCACCCTTCGGCTCGCTTTGCTCGCTCAGGGCAGGCTTAAAACTGAAGTCGTGCCCTTCCCTTGTTTTTTTCATTCGGTCCCACATTGCTTCTACGCCGTTTGCGCTCGTCAGGATGAGCCAGTCATAAGTATTGAGGCTCTTTAGCGCTGCGTCGAGGGGCTTAAAGGATTTGGGCTTGCGGATTTCAATGAACGGGATCTCGAGCACTTCCGCTCCACGCTGGCACAGTTCCGCGGAGAGCGCGCCGGCTTGATGCTTGGCGCGGCCCACTAGCACGCGGATTCCGGTTAGTGAGGTGTTCTCGGGATTGAGTTTTTTTCTCATGGTTAGAGTGGACGGGAGGAGTGCCCGTCCCACACAGGGCCGTCCCATACAGGGCCGGGCCACACGAGGTCACTCGCCCTCTTTCTTCACGCCTAGCTTCTGCTGTTTCATCAGGCGCGAGACTCCGGAGATTGCAGTGTCTTCGGCTTTTTCGAGGGATGTGATCACGTTGGTTTGTTCTTCTTTCGTACGATTCTGGCTTAGCTTGAACTTGGCTTCGACTTTGGTGACTGCGATTTCGAAACCGACAATATGGCTCAGCATGCCCTCGCGGTAAGCATCGGTCAGGCTTCCCCACTGTTCGGCGTAGGCGGGCTCGAATGTACCGATGAGTTGGTGCAGGACTCCTTGCAAATCCTCCGGAGCGGCGAAAACGCGGGCGCTGCCGTGGACGTGCACCGCGCCATAGTTCCAGGTGGGGACGTTTTCGCGGGTGACGTAGTTCGAGGCGGATACGTAGGCGTGGGGGCCGTGGAAGATCGTCATGCACGTAGGATGCATTTCGAGATGGCGCCAGTGTGGATTCGCTTTGGCCACGTGGCCACGGATCAGGAGGCGACCTTCCTCCTGTTGGACGAAGACGGGAAGGTGCGTGGCGAAGGGGCCGTCGTCCGTGATCGAGACCAGGATCGCGAACGGATTCGCGCGCATAAACGCAATAGCATCGGCGTGGTCGTGCACGCGGAAGTGTTCGGGGATGTACACGTTTTTTTCTTCTTCCGCCCCTTCGGGGCTTGTTCAAACTCTGGCGGCTCTTCCCCACGGCTTACGCCCCTTCGGAAGCCTCAGGGCAAGCTGTGGGCTGCACTCTTTCGCCGCTTCGCGGCTGGGCCGTTTGCAACTCGCTTGGCATTCTGTCTTTCTTTCGTACGTGGATCAGCTTCTCTACGGCCGCTACGACTTCGCCCGATTCATCTTTTACTTCTACCTGAAACGTCGGCTCGTACTTCGGCAGCGTCTTTAGTTTGTCACGAATGTCGTCGAGTTGGGTGTCGGTCAGGCGAAATTCCGCGCGGACCGTTCCCTTCCCCGGTTTGCGGTAGCGGATGCTGGCGGCTTTGTCCCAGACGATGTAGTCGCGGCCGAGGTTTGCCATCAGCATGAGCATATAGAAAGGATCGGTCATGGCAAAGAGGGATCCGCCGAAATGGGTACCGACGTAGTTGGCGTTCCACCAGCGCAGCTTCATCTCGACGTCGACGGCCTTCATGTCGGGAGCGATGTGCTTGATGCGAATGCCCGCGCCAAGAAAAGGGGGCCACAGATTGACCAGACGGCGGAGGTGGGCTGGGCTTTTCGTGCCGCCCAGAATCTGCAGAAGAACATTGCGGCTCATATGCGGCGGTCACGGTTGCGGTGGCACGGCCAGGCCGCGGCCGTAAACGGCTTCGAGGATCTGGTCGCCTCCGCGCTTGAGCAGGGCGGCACCGGCATCGTTGCCTAGTCTTTCGGGATCGTCGCCGTCGCGGGAATCGCGGAGGAGTTTCGAGCCGTCGGGATCGGCGACGATGGATTCCAGATGCAGTTTGCCATTGCGCATTTCCGCGAAGGCGCCGATGGGGACCTGGCAGCCTCCGCCGAGGCTATTGAGCAGCGCACGCTCGCAGGTGGTCGCGGCGCGGGCGGCGGGGTCGTTCAGGAATTCCAAGTGCTCGCGGGTGGTGGCATCGCCTAGACGGACCTCTATGCCCAGCGCGCCTTGGCCTGCAGCGGGGCACATGATGTCCACAGGAATAATTTGTTTGACGAGTTGCGTCTTGCCCAGGCGCTTCAGTCCGGCTGAGGCGAGGATGATGGCGTCGTATTCTCCCTGCTCGAGTTTGCGTAGGCGCGTGTCGACGTTGCCGCGCAGAGGATGAATGTCGAGGTCGGGGCGGACGGCCTTGAGTTGCGCTTGACGGCGGAGGCTGGAGGTGCCGACACGCGCGCCTTGGGGCAATTCTTGAAAGCTCGAGTAGTGCCGCGAGCAGAAGGCGTCGCGCGGATCTTGGCGTTCCGTGATGGCGGCGATTTCGAATCCTGGGGGAAGTTCGGTGGGCAGGTCTTTTAAGGAGTGCACGGCCAGATCGACGCGTCCAGCGGCGAGGGCTTCTTCGATTTCCTTGGTAAACATGCCCTTGGTGCCGACCATGGCGAGGGCGACGTCGGTGATCTTGTCGCCGGTGGTGTGGATGATTTCGATTTCGACCTCATGGCCACGGGCGCGCAACAGCGCGGAGATGTGGTTGGCCTGCCAGAGAGCGAGTTGGGAGCCGCGGGAGCCGATGCGGAGTTTCGTCGGGTGTGAGCCGTTCTGGGAGTCGGTCATTGGGTAATCCGTTTATTCGATAGTGCCGTCCCTTCGGGACTCGTTCCTCTTCCTTCGCACACCCGGCACTGCCGTGCCGGGCTTTCCCATGCCGCCGCTTCGCGGCTGGAGACGGGGCGGAGTTCGCTCTCGTGTTCATCGAAGAAGCGGACGGCGATGCGGAAATTCCTCTCGTTGCCGCGGGGTGTATTGCGGCTATAGGGATCCTTCGACTGCGTCTGGCGATTCGCTTCGCTTATCGCCAGACTCCGCTCAGGATGACAGGGCTTGAGGGCGGTGCTCAGATGCGGGGACGGCTGATGGCCCACGCGGTTCACTGGCGCGTCCCCACTTCGTTCTTCTTATCTTGTGACGGCGCTTCCTTGTCGTGCAGGTTGAACAGGCGGCGGACTACGTCGACTACCGTCGTCGCTTCCGATTCCTTCGCTGCCGTCTTCAGCGTAGTGATGGGCGTGTGCATGACTTTGTTGATGATGCCGCGGGTCAGTGCTTCCACTGCCATTTCCTGTTCGGGGGTCAGGTTGCCCATGCGGCCACGGACACGATCAATTTCTGCCTGGCGAATCGTTTCCAGATGATCTTGCAGCGACACAATCGTCGGCACCACGTCGAGGGTGTGCAGGCGAGCTTCGAAGCGTTCGACTTCGCTGGTAATAATCGCTTCGGCGAGTTCGGCTTCCTTGCGGCGGTCGGCGACGTGGCTGCTGACGGCTTGCTGCAGGTCGTCGATGTCGTAGGTGAAGATGCCGTCGAGCTTGCCCATCTCGGGCGAAACGTCGCGGGGCACGGCAATGTCGATGAAAAACATCGGACGGTTCTTGCGGCGCGCGAGGAACTGCTCGCCGTGTTCGCGGCGAAAGATCGCGTGGGGAGAGCCCGTCGAAGTGATGACGATGTCGGCGCGGTCGCACGTGTTATACAAGTCCTCGAACTTGATGGCCTGGCCGTTAAACCTCTGCGCCAGTCCGATCGCACGATCATAGGTGCGGTTCGCCACAAAGATGGAGGCGCAGCCGTGGGCCATCAGGTGGCGGGCAGCGAGTTCGCTCATCTTGCCGGCGCCGACGATGAAGACCGTCTTCCCTTCCAGGGTTCCGAAAATCTTTTTGGCGAGTTCGACTGCAACCGAGGCGATCGATACTGAAGAAGATCCGACGGCGGTCTCGGTGCGCACGCGCTTGGCGACGGCGAAGGCGCGGCTGAAGAGCTGGTCGAGTTGTCCTCGAACGGCACCTACGGCGCGCGCCGTGGCATAGGCTTCTTTGACCTGTCCCAGAATCTGGGCTTCGCCAACAACCATCGAATCCAGGCTCGAGGCCACACGGAACAGATGGCGCACCGCGTCTTTCTCGCGGAATTCGTAGAGATGCGCGTCGAGTTCGTCGGCGGTGAGGTGGAAGTGATCGTGCAGGAATCCGCGCAGGTCGGCGTGGCCGTTGGTGGTGTGGGCCACGATCTCCACGCGATTGCAGGTGGAGATGACCATGCCTTCTTCAATCCCGGGGTAGGCATTGAGATCGCGGCAAGTATCAGGCAGGCGCGACTCAGGAATCGCCAGGCGCTCGCGCAGTTCGAGCGGCGCGCTCTTGTGATTCACGCCAATGAGCTGGAATCTCATGAGGCAGCGAACCTGTGGATCGCGGAGAAATAGTTAGCCGCCCAGGCGGCCAGCGCGGCCACGAAGGCGAAGGTTGCCAGGAAGGCGGCGCGGCGGCCGCGCCATCCGGAGTTCCAGCGGGTGAAGACCATCACCATGTAGACGGCCCACATCAGCAGCGAGAGCAGAATCTTGGGATCGAGGAAATCCATGCGGCCGTAAGTGGTGAGGGCGACGATCGATCCGGTGATCAGGCCCAGCGTCATGAAGGGGAAGCCCAGCAGCAGCGAGCGGTAGCCGATCTGGTCGATCACTTCGAGCGCGGGCAGGAACGAGATCAGGCTGGTGGATTTCTTGGCTTTCAGGCGGCGCTCTTGCAACAAGTAGAGCAGGCTAGCGCCGAAGCTGAGCACGAGCGCGGCATAGCCGGTGAAGATGAGGATGATGTGGGCGATGAGCCAGCCCTTGTGCGAAACGAAGGTGGTCAGCAGCACCGGCTGTTGATCGACGGCTCCAACGAACGTCAGGAAAAACACTACGGGAAAGACGACGACTCCGGGCGAGGTGGTCTGGTAAATCGCATAGATGACCATGAAGAAAGTCATCGACAGGAAGGCCAGCAGCGATTCGCCGTTGTGCACCGAGGCCCAGACGACCTGTCCGGAAAGGAATAGTTCCGCCAGCGAAACGAAGTGAAAAACCATGCCCAGGCTGGCGGCATGGAGGGCGATACGGCTGAACAGGTCACTGGTGCGGGTGAGCGCCACGAAGGCATAAACCAGCCCGATGAAGTAGCACCCCAGTGCGAAACGCAGCCAAAGCAGAGACATAGGCCTTATAAGTTCCGGAATCCCTTGAGTTTACCCCAAATCGCGGGTCCGGTCTGTCTTCCTCTTGTACGATGTCCATTTTCTACGGCGGACGGGGTAAGGCAAACAAAGGGGGTCACTTAAAGGTGTGATTAGGATCACAGACTAGATGGCCACGGAACGTCAAAGCCAACCCCAGCGGCTAAAAAGCCTCAGCTTCATCAGCAGCTTACGGCACGAGTGAACTCGTGCCCTTCCCGGTTAAGAACTTCGTTCCTACGCATTCCCCAAGCGGCGCTTCACAAATGCCGCCGACCACAAATCATTTCGGCGTAGCGTGCGGATTCGCGGAGCCGGTCGCGTGCGGATTGGCCATTCCGGGCGGTATGGAACCGGCCGTGTGGCCAGCTCCGATGGAGCCCATGTCGCCGGGAGCGAAGCAGGTAACGCGACCGCTGGAGGCGATGCGCAGCTGCGATGGGCAGTCACCGCTGGTCAGTGCGGCCGACGGGCCTGATCCTTGCGACTGCACGGTGAATAGTTTGCCGTCAGCGTTGCCGGCAACTCCGACTGCCATGCCTGGCATGTCATAGGCGACGTAGAACGGATGCTTGGTCTGACTGGCTTGCATGGCGCAGTCGCCGGCCGTCTTGAATTGGTCGGCGGTGGCCTGCACGTTGAGGCGTCCGCAGTCGGTCGCGCCCGTTCCGGAATATTCCTGCAGCTTCTGCTGCACGGCGTCGGGAGACTTCGCCGAAGACGTTGCACTTGATAATGCGACGGGTCCCGTCGACTTCCTAGCGGTCAGAAGGAAAACAGTAATCATCAGGACAACGAGGAGGATGATAAGGACAATTCCGAAGTTTTTCATGGCACCCGTGATTGTAAATCTGAGCGGAGCGGCGCGGCGAACCGAATTCGCGTACCCAAACCCCACTTCTCGCGCAAAGAGCGCGCGAGAAATGGGGCACCCGACCATTTTGTCATTCGTGAGCTTCTACCACTGCCCGGGGTACAATGCTTCCGTCTCAGAGGAAGGAAAGACAGGCCCGGAAGATTTCCCATGTCCTCCGCACCAAAGATCTACCACATCGAATCGGAACAGGTCAGCCTGAGCAAACGCATCGCGCGAGCTTTGTTTGCGCTGGCTATTTTTGTCCTAGTAACCTACGCGGTTCACGCCTTCTTTCATCCATCGAAGGCCGGGAGAATATCTCGGGAGGATTTCATTCTCGATGCATTGCTGGCTGTGGGTACGGATTTTTTCTTCGGTTCAAAACGGCGTGCTTATGACGTGGAAGTCGACGATGACGTAATTCGGATGCGCAATGGCGATTGGCACAACAAGAGCGTCCGAAGGGGCCATATTCGCTATTTACGCGAGGTCACCGGAAACTTGTTTCGTGAATCGTCTCTGAGACTTTCGGAATACGGCCCCATCCGGACACACTTCCTGGGTTGCGTTTGGATTCCAGCTAGACTGCCCGAATACGAGGAGATCAAAGCCAGGGCGAGTAGCTGGCTGGTGATCGGCTGATCGTCCGAAGAGCCACAGCGCTTCTGAAACTCAAAGTCCCTACTTCTTCTCCGTTAACTGCCGGATCAAATCCACCTCCGCCTGACGGTATGGTTTTCCGTCGGAGCGCAGAACCTCGTGGAACCATACTGGGGGCTGATTCTTAACGTAAGGATGCTCCCAGGACTCCCACGGGTAGTAGGTTTGAGTCTTTCCGGCGACGAATCCCCAGTTGATGGCACCGACTCGCTCTTGCTTGGCGATCGGAAGGATGGTGTCGAATGTGCTGCCGACCGAGCGAGCCATGTATTCCGTACAGATGACAGGCCGGCGGAACCGCCGCAGCCACGCGACCTCGGTTTTGAAATCCTCGGGCCAACTGTAATTGTGGAACGTGATGATGTCGGACTCGCGCAGTTGAATGCGTTGAATGCCTTCCACCGCACTCTCGTCCTTCGAGGTGTCGATCTCCCATACTCCGCTGGTCAGGGGCTGTGAGGGATTCGCCGCACGCGCCCACTCGAACGCCTGCGGTAACAGCGCGGTCACTCGGGCGATCTTGTCGGCATATTTTAATTCTGACTTTGCATAGTCCCCGCCGCCATACGATCCGGGTTCGTTCCAGACATCCCAGCCGAGGATGCGGTCATCTTTGGCGAAGGCGCCTACGACTCCCTGCACGTACTCTTTGAGCCGCAGATACTGGCTCGGGTCATCCAACGCCTTCGCGCCCGGACTTTGGACCCACCCGGAGTTATGCACGCCGGGAATGGGAGCATGTTGCGGGCCCAGTTTCGGCAGAGGATCCCAGCAGGAATCGAAAAGTACGAACAGTGGGCGAATGTGATGGCGCGAGGCGATGGTGAGGAACTGGTCGATGCGCTTGCGAAAGCCGGGGGCGTCTTGCTGCCACAGCAGATCGTGGAGAAAGACGCGCATGGTGTTCATGCCCATGGCCTCGGCCCAGCCCAGTTCCTTGTCAATTTGCGCGGGATCGAAGGTGGACTCCTGCCACATTTCCAATTCGTTGATCGCCGATTTGGGAACGTAGTTGCTGCCCACGAGCCAGGGTTGCTGCGCGTACCAGTCGTTGGCCTTTTGCTCAGACCAGCGCGCGGCTTGCGAGAAGGCGGCGCCGGAGAATACGGCTGTGGCGAACAGGACCGAGGTGATGAACTTGTATTTGATTTTCTTCATGGTGAGAAGTCCGCGATCATTTATATGCTCAGTCCCGAGCAGGTTCAATGACTCAGGCCATCGCTAGATCCTTCGCTCCGACTGAAAAGCGGCTACGCTCAGGATGACTCCATCGTGCCGATCCCGAACCAGTTATTCCACACCCAGGGTTGCCAGAGCCTCTTCGAGCCGACTTGTGTCGATGCTGAGGCGGCGTCCGTGGGTCTTCATATCTTCGAGTTCGTCGAAGGCGCGGAAGAGGCGGAGCTTGACGGCGGCGTATTGCTCGGCGTCGTTCAAGGGACGGCCGTGGTTCTGGCTCCAGGCAGCACGCGTGCTGTCTGGAAGGAACACGCTGACCGCATAGGTCAGCTTGCGGTCGGAGGTTACGTCGAAGACGAACTCGGTGGCGGGCGCCTCGGGATCGTCTGCCAGCGCAGCACGCTGGCCGACGAAGTAGTACTGGTAGACGTATCCCTGAGCTCCAGTGTAGGTCTTCAGGCGGCGGACGGTCATCACAATATTATGGGCCGGGCGATAGGCGTTTGTCGCCTCCTGCCGGCGAGGCTGGAGTAAAGCAATGCGACGCTGGAGCTGAGAACTGAAAAGGGGCTCTGCAAAACATCGAATCAGTACAGCGACGTTACGGTAACAACGCAGCCTCAACTCGGTTCCCGGTGTCCGCAAATCCTGGGGAAGTCCGGTGCCCTATGAATGGTACGTCAGATGGCGGACCTGCGTGTGCGTTGTTGTGTTTCCTCCAACTTCCCAAGTCTCACTTCTGCTCGTTCCAGTTTCCATGCTCGTCGTACTCGTAAGAGTAGCCACACTCAAACTGCAACGCTGGCTGTCCGCCAAGTTCATGGGGCAGGCCACTCGTCCGTCTGGTCAATTCGATCATGTCCCCGCGATCGTTGAAGGTCCACGCCAGGTCTTCGCGAATAGGTCCCATGCGCATATGTCTTTCGGCTACGCGGCCTTGACCGTTATACAGGTAGGTCCTTTCGGCATTGCCGAATAAGCCAGTCTTTTGCCTAATGCGATCAAACCCCGTTTTCATCTGAGCCAATACGGTAGCAAGTTGTTCGGCCGGAATTTGGTCGCGGAGTACCTTTGGAAGGCTGGGATTCTCGCTTACTAGCCGCTCCTCGCTGAGCCGACCGTTGGCGTCATACAGATGCATGATATGAAACAGAAGCGTACCCTCGTCGTCGAGAATTCGTCTTTCGACTGGCTGACCGCATTCGTTATAGCTCGTCTCCACTGTTCCACCGTCGGTCAGGATTCGGCCTTCGGAAATCGCTTCGAAATAGATCTCGATACCGGTCGCCTTTGCTCCCTCTGTTCGTGCAGGGACGTGTCTGATCTGCGTCATTCGTCCCTGTTCGTCGTAGCGAAATTCGTCGAGTTGGTCGCTGTTTCTGCCGGTGATTCGGATCAGCTTTCCGTTTTCGTCGTAGGAGTAGGTTCGCTCCGAATGCCCGTGCAAGGTATTCCCGCGCCATTCAGTAATCTTGCCGTCTCGATCAAAAACGGTCGTGCTCCAATCGTCAACGATCGTTCTCACTGATTCCCGGAGCTCTGCTCGCTCACGGTCGGAAGGTGAAATTGATTTCATGCTTGCCTAGCTAGCTTGCTCCCAGCCAGTTGGGCTGTCAATCTATTCCAGGCCTCCGTCCCACCGCGAACGCGGCTTCAATTCGCTCACTTACTAAGCGCTATGGCCAGCGCAGTGCAGCACACCCAGATAAGCACTCCACGGGCCGACGGTGTCACGATACTGGTAAGCCATCACGCGGGAGAGTTGATGCAGATGAGTGAGGTCGTGTACGGCCCAGGTCGCCAGAAGTTCCCCAAGTGTCACTGGTCCCAGCGCTGGATGCGTACCTCGCCGTATGAAGTCTTCCTTCTGTAAATTCAGCGACTGCAGGGCAGCCAAATTCTCACGGCGCAGACGGGTGAACTCGTCCAGGAGTTGATCGAGCGACTTGCCTCGACTCTCTCTCTCCTGCGCGAAGCGGTCAAAGGGATCGAATGGCCGGGTTTCCCCTTTTTCGAGAATGACGCGGGCGCGTGGCATCCAGTCGTTGCGCTCCCCGGCGATCAGGTGGCCTACGATGTCGAAGGCGCTCCAGGTTTCTTTCCCTTCGTTACTGCGCCCCTCGTTGGTGTGCACCCATAGATTGGGCATCCCCCGCAACAGCACATCCAGAGTGGCGGGAGTGCGAGTGAGAACTGCGACCGCGTCTGCGAGGTTGAATTCCTTCGAGGTTGCCATGCCAACGTAGATGCGCGTCTGGCGCTTTGGACGCAAGGTTTAATGTCCCGATGCACTCCTGCCGATACATCTACGCAGGAGACCTGTGCATGCTGCTGCAATGGTTCTGGGTTCCGCTGGGGGCGCTCGCGGTGCTGGCTCTTTACCAGCAGGTGCGGATTTATCAAATCCACCGGGAGTCGAAAAAGAAGGAAGAGTTGTTCCAGATCGTGACCGAGAACGCTGCCGACATGATCGCCTTGGTGGACGTGAAGGGACGACGGCTCTACAACAGTCCGGCGTACAAGAGAATTCTGGGCTACTCGGCGGCGGAGTTGGGCGAGCATTCCGCGTTCGAGCAAATCCATCCCGACGATCGCTTCCGGGTACTCGATGCGGCGCGGGAAGCCCGGGAGACGGGCACAGGAAAACGGCTGGAGTACCGCATCAAGCACAAGGACGGCAGCTGGCGGGTGCTGGAGTCGGTGGCGAGCACGATCCGGGACGCCAAGGGTGACGTCGCGAAGCTGGTGATTGTGAACCGCGACATTACCGAGCGTAAGCGGGCGGAAGAACAGCTCCAGCACAACTTGTTTCATGATCCGCTGACCAATCTGCCCAACCGCCGGCTTTTTCTCGACCGCCTGCAAAGCTCCTTTGCGCGAGCGCGCGACGCCGGACGGCCCTACACGCTGCTGCTGGTGAACGTGGATCACTTTAAGGTATTCAATGAAACCATGGGCACGGTCGCGGGCGATCATGTCCTGCTGGAACTCAGCCGCCGGCTCGCGACTCGCTTGCGGCAGGATGAAACCATGGCGCGTCGCGAGAGCAGCGGCGTGTCATCCGAGGCTGTACTGTTCCGGCTGGGAGGAGATGAATTCACCATTCTGCTCGACGTTGTCGACGATCCCAGCGACGCCCTGCGAGTGGCCAAGAGCATCCAGACTGCGGTGGCGGAACCTTTCTTTGTTGAGACCCGTGAAATGCGCGTGTCCGCGAGCATCGGGATTGCCTTGAGCACGCCTACGCATGAGCGCCCCGAGGACATATTGAAGGATACGGATGTGGCGATGCGCCGCGCGAAAGCACTGGGCGGATCGCGCTGTGAAGTTCTGGATGAAGCCATGCACACCCGCGCGGTGGGACGACTGCGACTGGAGGCCGATTTGCGAACAGCGCTCACCGAGAGGCAGTTCCGCATCTTTTACCAGCCGGTGGTGGAACTCGCGCCCCGGCGCGTTGTGAGTCTTGAGGCGCTGCTGCGGTGGCAGCATCCCTCGCAGGGGCTGATTTCTCCGTACCGGTTCATCGAGGCCGCGGAGGATACGGGCATACTGGTTTCAATCGGCCATTGGCTGCTTCTGCAGACCTGCCGGCAGCTGCGCGATTGGGCGGCCGCCAATCTCTCTGCGCAGCCGATTCATATAACGGTAAACGTATCGGCACGGCAGTTGGCCGACGCACGCCTGGTGAATGACATCCAGGACGCGCTGCAGCAGTCCGGAGTCGACCCGTCGTTGCTGCAACTCGAGATGACAGAGAGCGTCGCCGCTGCGGATCCCAAGCTTACGGTCACCGTACTCTCACACCTCAAGCACATGGGAATCGGGGTGATTCTCGACGATTTCGGAACCGGGACGACATCACTGCGCGGGCTCAGGCAGTTCCCGGTGGATGCGCTGAAAATCGACCGATCGCTGGTGCGGGAGATGCAGACGGACCGCGCGACCTCCGACATTGTGGAGTTGATTACCACCCTGGCGCACAAAATGAGCCTGCGAGTCATCGCGGAAGGCATTGAAACCTCCCGCCAACTGGAGCGACTGCTCGAACTGGGGTGCGAGTTCGGGCAGGGCTACTATTTCTCGCAGCCGCTGGAAGCGAAGGCCGTACAACAGTTCGTGCGCCAGCAGATCGGTCCAGCCAGGAAGAGCGGCGCGGGCGCGTCGTAGCCTGGGGCGAAGATCAAAGTCAAAAGCAGCGGACAGGAGTGTCCGCTCCAAACGAAACACACATTAGCGCGCGCCGTTTCCGGGAGAGACGACTCTGCCGTACTCGGAGGCTCGGCTGAGGCGGTCGAACATGCGCCAGGCCTCGAGCGAAACTTCGCTGATGGCATCTTCTCCGTCGCGTTCGTTGCGCAGGAACGCGGTCATCACGCAAATCACGTATGGCCGGCCTTCGACGAAGACAATGCCCGAATCGTTGCGTACGGCTTCCAGTTCACCCGGCTTATTGGCGATTTTCAGGTCGGCGGGCAGGTCGCGAGGGATGAATGAACTTTTGTTCGTGCTCAGCATCTGGAAGAAATCGGCAGTGGAATCTTTATTGAGAACCTTGCCGTGATAGATCGCGTCGAGCAGGGCCATCATTTCGCGCGGGGTTGAGATGTTTTCGCGGCCTTCCTTGGCGGCCTGCAGGTCCATCATCTTGCGCCGCAGGCGGGTGTGGGTGAGTCCGAGCGAGTCGAGCATGGCATTCACGTTCTGCATGCCGACGCGGTCGATGAGCACGTTCGTAGCAGAATTGTCGCTGACAGCGACCATCATTGTTGCCAAGTCACGCAAGGTGAGCCGTGTCACTCCGGGCGTGAGACCGCCCATGATGTCGCTGTCGGGAACGAGATCGGACGATTGCACTGTGTATAGATCGGTCAGCTTGAGCTTTCCCTGTTGTGCTTGCAGGTAGAGATTGGCTAGCACGGTGATCTTGATCGAACTGGCCTGAGCGAAAACTTCGTCTTCATGCAGGAAGAAGTGGTCACCGGAGGTGAGGTCTTCAATGGCAGTGCCCATGACGCCGTCGAGGTGCTGGTCGATCTGCTGAATACTCGATTCCAGTTTCTGCCACAGGACTTTCTGTTTTTCGGGCGAAGGCGCGGCGGTCTGGGCGAGGCACGTAGAGAGGAAGAGTACGCAAGAAAGCAAGAGTCTCACGGGATGGGTCTCCTGACGGCTGGGATTGTAGCAGTCCCCCCGAACAAACTCTGGAGCTAGCCCGCCTGGCCGATGAGCAGCACGTAGCCATCGGGATCTTCCACGCGAATCTCGCCCTTGGGCATGTATTCGGGATAGGTAATCGGCGAAACGTTCACACCGCTCGCCAGGAGATGCTCGCGCAGGGCGATGAGATCCGGCGAATAGAGATAGAACAATACGGCCTGCTGGCTAGGAATGACTGGCTCGGACGCACGCGCGAACATCAGGTCGGCTTGCCCGCAGCTTAGGTGGACCCACTGCAGATACCCCGCGGGATTCCGCAGGCTGCCGCGAACTTCCATCCCTAACTTCTGATAGAAATCGACCGCGAGCTGCACGTCGGCGGCGTGCGCCATGGGGATAAGGCCGGTGACTTTGGCTGCCATAGAATCTCAAATCCTCGCCGGGCTTCGCCCAGCGGACAGCCGAAGGCGGCTGTCCCCATATTTCGTTCTTAGCCGTCTATCTTTGCTTCGCGCAACTGCTTCACTGCCGTTTCGGAACTTACCGGGGAATAGTACACCTCTTTAAATGTATAGGACTTCGCCTTGGAATTGACGACGGGGAGAATTTCGATGTGCCAGTGGTAGTCGTCGTCGATCGTGCGCCAGTAGCCAAGATTCTTCGAGGGGTGGATGGCGCTGGGCGAAGTGTGCAGCACGAGATGAAAGTCCTCGGTAATGGAGCGCACGCGCTGCAATGTGCGGCGCAGCAGGGCGGCCAAATTGATTCGCAGTCCGGGCCGGTTCAATCCCGCGCGTTCGAAAGAAGAGTCATGGTAGCGAGGGAGAATCCAGATTTCGTAGGGAACCCGCGGGGCGTAGGGACAGAGAGCAAGGTAATCGCCGCGGGCCTCGAGAACGCGCAGGGCCTGACGCTCTTCCTGCTGGATGATGTCGCAGAAGACACAGCGTTCTTTGCTGACGAAAAAATCGCGGCCGGCGCGCAGTTCGTAGAGCACCCGGCGCGGAACGAACATGGTTGCGGTAATCTGTGACGTGGGATGGCTGAACTCCTGGCCGGCATTCTTGCCGTAGTCCTTGAAGAGGCTGATGTACCTGATGCGCGGATCGCGCTTCAGGTCGAGGATGCGCTCGGCGGCGACGCGGAGGAAGTGCGCGATTTCGTCATCGCTGGCGCTCCAAAGGTGTCGGTCGTGGTTGGGGTTTTCTATCAGCACTTCATGCGCGCCGACGGAGTGCATGCGGTCATAAATGCCGTCACCGCGGCGGTCGGGTTCGCCCTCGATGCGGTAGAGAGGTCTGGGATGGACGACCGAACACGCGGACCAGGGAGTGCCCGGCGAGTTCGGAGATTTCGCGACGACCTGCAGCGACGCCGCGGAAGCATCGCAGAAACGGCAGGGTGAGTCGGGGCGCGGTGCGGTTTCGGCCGGATCATCGCCGGTCATGACCCAGGAGCGAGTGATGGGATCCTTGCGGAGTTCCATGAGGAAGGAGAACACTGCAAGAGAACCTGAGTCAACCGCGAATTGTTGCGGTAATTTCCCGGCGAGCTATCCGAAATGGCGAACAAAGTGGGTTATGCGCATTTGTTATAATCCGCCGAAGCCCGCCCAGATGACCGAGCCGTCCACTCCGCTGATGCGGCAGTATGC
>PMUM01000384.1 GCA_003166855.1 Acidobacteriaceae bacterium
ATCCGACTGAGCAGTAAACGTGAAGCCGTTCCAGCGATGCATCCTTGCTTCCGACACCGAGAACAGGTTCGGAATTGGCGGCAGTCTGTGCATCTCACTGTCCCAAATGTCCGTGTGCAATTCGACCGCGTGCGGCGATCGCGGTGAATATTGCTCATCGCCGCGTGACGGCTTTTTTCCCGGAGTGACGAAGATTGATTCCTTGCTCGACCGGGAGTCCTGCGAGCGATATCCCACTTCGATCAACACACTGCGCGCAGCCGGTAAAGACTGTTCGTCGACCAGGTAATCGAGGTCGGCCTGATGCCGAAGAGCAGCAGACGGACAAAATTGCGGAACGAGAGAGAACCCCTTGATCACCGTATAGCGCACGCCTGCATCGTTGAACCTGTGATTGATAGTGTCGAACCGGCGCGCCATCTCGTCGACCCGCAACTGATTGCACGCGAAATTCCGCTCCAAACGAGACAAGACCAGAGGGGGGACGACCTCACTTGCGTGCGTGTCCCTGAGCTTCTGCAAAAAGTAAAAGGCTAAGCCTGCATCATCGAGCCACTGCAGAACATGCTTCCACTGCCGCCGGCTGAACTTCTCCATCGCGCTGAAATGGTCGTGGTGGTCGCCTGAAAAACTCAAAAAACCGACCACATTTTGCACCGGAGAGGACTTCACCGTGCGCTCCGATGGATTCCCGTTCCGATCCGCCGGAAGTGACAAACGAGGACTGCGGGCAATTTGCAGGCCTCTACGAACGAATGAGACTTGCCGGCCTGCGCGAAAAGCGGCCTTTCTGGTTCACCCAGGCACAGCGGCTCGTGCGTCAAGCACTGGAAGCCGTTTGAGCAAAACACGTGCACGATCTCCTCGGCTGCACGGGGGCGCATTTCGATTTGGACCGCCGTGGCACCGTCCCGAAAACCGACCCGCCAGCCCCTCGCGTATGCGTCGCAATGGAGATCGCTCACGAAGACATCGGCTCCAGATTTCGTGACGCGTCCCAACTCGCACGCCATGGACCCCAAGTCTCGGATATGTCCCACAGCAAATGAGCAGAGCGCGAGGTCGAAGGATGCACTGGGAAGCGGAAGGTTCTCGCACTGGCCTTTCGCGAGCCGCCCTCTGATCGCAGTTTTCCTTCCGGCAACTCGTAGCATGGCGATGGAACAATCAATTCCCATCCCCGACGCGCAGCCCTGCGCCACGAGTCTTTCCAGCCATCGGCCTGTGCCGCAGGCCAGGTCTAAGACCGACTTGTTGCGAAGGTTCGTCAGCAGGGGTGACAGATGACGTTCTTCACGCGCCAGCAGCGGATTGGGAGCGTTGTCATAGATCGGAGCCCAACATTCATAACCCTCAGCAGCAGAAACCCTGCGAACTCCGCCGGGCGCGGGAGGCTCGTATTCGTCATCTGCCGCGAAATCACGATCGACATTCGTCGAAGTGCTCACAGACTCTCTGCCTTGGGTTTCCGCAGTTCGATGACCTGCTGCATCCATTTCAGTTCCAGCGGCGCTCTATACACTCCGAGGCGATAGCGCCAACTGCTCAGCGCCTTCAACGCGAGTCGACCCCAATGCGGCAGCCGGATGTCTTGCACCGTCGGCCAACGGGACGACACCACCAGCTCAAAGTTATCGATCAACTCCTTCGTGGCAGGTCGCAGCCAGGGCGTTTGCGGATCTTTCTGCGTGGCAAACCGCTGCCAATGCTCCGTCGCCCATTCATCCGGAGTAGTCGGAAACTGGACTTTATCCTCCACCTCGCCGTACATGCGAGCACGCTGTGGTACAGGTGTGTAGTGCTCGACGATGATCTCGGAATCGGGGTTCAAGCGCTTCAGTTGCCGTATAAACCCGATGCATTCGCGCGTGTCTCCATCCGGATCTTTGGGATTTCCGAAGATGATGGAAAATTCCGGGACAATTCCAAACCGCCGTATGCGCGAAGCGAGTGCCAGAGTGTCCTCCGCACGGAGATCTTTGTTCATTTCCTTCAAGATTGCGTTCGAGCCTGATTCCGCCCCAAAAAAGATCATCGTGCAGCCAGCCCGTCGCAGCGCCTCCAGCGTGCCGTCCGAATACCTCATCATGACGTCGGTTCGCCCTTCGCACCACCAGCGCAGATTCAGTGGCGCCAGGCGGTCAGCGAGTTCTCGAGTGTGGTCTTCCCGCAGGAAGAAGTTGTTGTCGTAAAACTGTACGGCATCGACTCCATAACTCTTCACTAGATGTCGCAGGATGCCCTCGGTGCGAGCGGGCGCTTCCATCTTTTCGCGGCTGCCGGAAAACGTCACCACTCCGCAGAAGTTACAACGATAAGGGCACCCCAGGCTCGCCTGATGAACCGCCGTCCGCCGCCCTAGAAAGGTCGGCAGCAGGTATTGCTCCGCCGGCAGGCGGTGATACGGATACCACGGGAAATCATCAAGACTCCTCATGGGGCGCTCGGGGTTCTGGCGCACCGTCCCGTCGGGCATTTTGTAGGAGAGTCCGGCTACGTCTTTAGGATCGCGGTGCCCGCGAATTACCTCGAGCAGTTCGAGGAACGTCTGTTCTCCTTGGCCCCGCACCGCATAGTCCACATAGCTCGCGTTCAAAGCGGCCGCGGTGTAGTTGGAGGCGAAATAGCCTCCCCAAACAATGGGTAGGCCCGGAAACCGCGAACGAATTTCGCGACAGCTTGCGACTGCGCCAACGGTTTGCGGCCCCGGCATCACCGTAACCGCAAGCAGTTCGACTGGACATTCCTTGAGGATGGCAACGAGACTCTCGGTGGGATGTGGATCCAGGTTGCCATCAACGATGGCGTATTCTTCCTTGCCCTCCACAACCGCCGCTATCGCAAGAATCGACAATGGAAATCGGCGATTGCGCGGCCTGGTTGCCTTCGGATTATAGAAAAGAATCATTTTCCGACACCAACCCCACCGCTGTTGCGCCAGCAGACGGACCTATTCATGTGAGACTGAATACGGCCGCTACGGTACCAACTGCGGAGCCGCGATTTGTCTCAGTTTTGTCAAAATTCTGCAATTTTGAATTGCAGCAACCGCATAGAATTCGCGGCTTCCTCGCCCGCCTGGAACCGTACATCTCAGTCCCCGCAAAGTGACAGACATTTGACAATCCGATGACAAATCGGCAGAGCCGTCCAACCTAGAGTGCTGTAGCCGAAGTTTCCAAAGTGAAGCGCTTTGTCCGGGACGAACAAAGTCGTTTTGTTCTACCCGCCCTACGACGGCCCGCCGTTGGGTGCACCCTTATCCCTGCTTTGTCTCGCATCCCCTTTGCTGCAGGCTGGATTCGAAGTCAAGCTCGTCGATAATCTGCTTTCCCCTGATTACGAAAAGACCATTCTGCGTGAATCGGAAGACGCTCTCCTGCTCGGCATTTCGGTTCTGACCGGGCCGCATATCGGGGCCGCGGTACGAGTCTCCAAAGCGGTCAAGAGGCTGCGGCCAACCTTGCCCATCGTGTTCGGTGGCTGGCACGCCAGCTTGGCCACGCAGCAGACGTTGCATGAGCCATTTGTGGATGCGATCGTGAGGGGCCAAGGTGAGTTGACCCTGCTCGAACTGGCTCAGCGAATCGCAAACCGGCAGGATTGGCACGGAATCCGTGGTTTGTCATTCAAAGACGGCGACGGGAAAATCGTTCACGAGCCGGAACGTTCCGTGGCGGACATCAATACGCTGCCGGCGCCCGCATACCATCTAGCAGATCCAGGCATTTATGCCCGTGCCTCCGGCGTGCGGCAACTCGCGTACACCAGCAGCGTGGGTTGCCCCTACCAGTGCAATTACTGCACTGACCAGGTGTTCTACAAACGGCGCTTTAACGCCTATCGAGTCGAACGCGTCGTCAATGATTTGGCCGAATTGGTTCCACGCTACAACATCCATCACGTCCCGCTCTTCGACTCCAACTTCCTGGTCGATCGCAAGCGCGCGGTGGCCATCGCCCGGGGAATCATCGCGAGCGGAGTCAAGTTTCAGTGGGACTTCCAAACCTCCACGGATTTTCTCGCGTTGATGAGCGATGACGACGTGCAGTTGCTGGCCGAAAGTGGCGTGAACCACATTGGATTCGGCACCGAGTCAGCCTCCCAGGAAGTGCTGGCTCTGATGAACAAGCGGTTTCAACACGTAGAACAGATGGTGGAGACCGCCCGCAAGACACACCTGGCGGGGATTCCCGTCGTCTTCAACATCATTCTGGGCTATCCCGGCGAGACCGAGGCTCAACGCCAGCAGACGTTTCGGGTCATGAGCGGTATCGCCAAGGAGTATCCCAACATCAGTTTCTCGCCCAACATCTTTACACCCTATCCGGGGATTCCCATCTGGCCGCAGCTCAAGGAAATGGGCGTCCGTGAGCCCCAGTCTCTTGAAGAATGGGAAACCCTGGCCCTCGGCACGAACGTTCTGCCCTGGCTGCGGGGGGAAGAGTTGCGACGATTGCGCCGGAGTCTGGAGTACTTCCTGCTCAACAACCAGATTCGAAAGGTCACAAGAAAAATCCCATGGGCACGGCGGAGTGTACAGCAGCTACTTGGAGCGCCCGTCCGTTGGCGAATCGGCAAGAGCCGCTATTCGTTTCCGTGGGAGCTGTGGTTGTCGCGTGCCGTGGAGAAAGTCGTCACCCGACGTTCGCTTTTGACTGGGCAACCTCTGGCCGAGCGTACGCAGGAAGTGTGCTGATTCGATTCAGGGGCAACTAAAATGGCGGACGTTCTACTGACCCATTCTTATCACCTTTACTACGACCGCAAGCAAATGCGGAAGATGCAGCCGTATCCTCCGCTCGGCACGCTCTATGCTGCCGCGCTCTTGCGCAGCGCGGGCCTCTCCGTCACGGTGTTCGACACCATGCTCAACGATCCGGGAGCGGGATTTCAGGCTGCTCTCGAGCAGCATCGACCGAGAATTGTTGTGGTCTATGAAGATAATTTCAACTTTCTCTCCAAGATGTGCCTGACCCGAATGCGCGACGTCGCGTATCACATTCTCGAAACCTCCCAGCAGGCTGGTGCCACCGTGCTCGTGAATGGCTCGGATGCTTCCGATCATGCTCTGGACTATCTACAGAAAGGTTTCCGCTGTGTGCTGCTTGGGGAAGCGGAACAGACTCTGCTGGAAGCGGTCAACTATCTTCTGAAGGGAGATGACGACGCGCTAGACCACGTTGCTGGTCTGGCCTATCTGAATAAAGAAACTGGAGAAGTAGTGAAGACGGAGCGGCGCGGCTTGATGCAGAATCTGGATCACCTCCCGTTCCCCACGCGCGATTTGATCGATGCCGACCAGTACCGAAAGACGTGGAAGTCGGCCCACGGATATTTTTCTCTGAATATTGTGGCCAGTCGCGGTTGTCCTTATCGCTGCAATTGGTGTGCGAAGCCGATTTATGGAGACTCATTCTCCGTTCGCTCCGCGGCAAGCGTCGCGGAAGAGATGCGCCAACTGAAGTACGACTTCGGCGCCGAACATCTCTGGTTTGCCGACGACATCTTTGGCCTGCGCCCGAAGTGGGTCCGGGAGCTTGCATCCGAGGTGCAGCGGTTGGGCGCCGCGATTCCTTTCAAAATGCAATCTCGAGTCGACTTGATGACTCCCGACAACGTATCTGCCCTGCGCCGGGCTGGCTGTGCCGAAGTGTGGATGGGCGCTGAGTCGGTATCACAAAAGATTCTGGATGCCATGGACAAAGGCACGCGCGTCGATCAAATCGCCAAAGCCCGGGAAAATCTCAGGCGCGTAGGGATTCGAGCCTGCTATTTCCTGCAGTTCGGATATCCCGGTGAAACCTGGGCGGACATTCAGAACACCATCAAGCTCGTTCGCGACACTCGTCCCGACGACATTGGCGTCTCGGTCTCATATCCACTTCCCGGAACCAAATTCTTCGACCACGTGCAGGCGCAGCTCGGAGAGAAGACCAACTGGTCCGATAGTGAAGACCTGTCCATGATGTTTCAGGGTGCCTACACCAACGAGTTTTATCGCGCCTTGCACGATGCTTTACATGCACAGGTCGACTGTTGGAACTCGGGTTCAGCCACAGCTGCACAAAGAGAGCACGCCCGCCGCGAGCCGGAGGAACTCTGGAGACGCGTGATGCACCTGGAAAGCACCTGCCGTAATCCAAGGCCCACGGTGCTGGAGAGCCGCACGGAGGAAAAGCTGGTCCAGCTGCAGGCCCAAAGCTATGCCACAAACTTCGACGAACTGCTGAACGTTCTCGCCAGTTAATCGCCATCATGGACATCCTTCTCACTCACGGTTATTTCCTTTACGAGGACCCCAAGGAGCTTCAAATCATGAAGCCCTATCCGCCTCTGGGGATCCTTTACATCTGCTCGCATTTGCGCCGAAAGGGCCTGCAGGCCGAAGTGTTCGATTCCACGTTTTCATCGCGCCAGGATCTGTGGAACCTCCTGAAGCAGGGGCCGCCGTCCATTCTCGGTATCTATGCGAATCTGATGACGCGGCCGAATGTGGTCGAAATTCTCCGGGTCGCTAAAGAACTGGGCTGGCAAACCGTCGTCGGGGGACCGGAGCCCAGCGCCTATATTCAGGAATATTTGGCAGCAGGAGCGGATGTCGTCGTGATCGGTGAGGGCGAGATTACGCTGGAAGAACTGTTGCCGGCGCTTCAGTCGCACGCGCTCGACAAGCTGCACAACATCGACGGGATCGCGTTCCAGGCGCCGGACGGTTCTGTGGTGCGCACCAAGCCACGCGAGCAAATCAAAGACATCGATGCGCAGCCGTGGCCGGCTCGCGAATTGATCGACATGTCTCGCTACGTGGACATCTGGCGCCAGCACCACGGGATGGGATCCGTTTCCCTGATCACCGCTCGCGGCTGTCCCTACCATTGCAAATGGTGCAGCCACGAAGTCTTTGGCAAAACGCATCGCCGTAGGAAGCCGGTATCGGTCGCCGACGAACTCGAATGGCTGATCAACCGCTACCAGCCACAAATGGCGTGGATGGCCGACGACGTCTTCACCATTCACCACGGCTGGCTGTTTCAATATGCAGCCGAACTGAAACGCCGCGGTTTGAAGTTGCCATTCGAATGCATTTCGCGAGCCGACCGGCTGAACCTTCAGGTGGTGGAAACATTGGCCGAGATGGGATGTTTCCGCGTCTGGATCGGTTCAGAGAGCGGTTCGCAGCGGATCCTGGACGCCATGGAGCGTGGTGTGACGGTAGAACAAGTACAAACTGCCGTGGCGCTTTGTCGATCGGTGGGCATTCAAACCGGAATGTTCCTGATGTGGGGTTATGAGGGCGAGGAAATGTCAGATATCGAAGCCACGGTGGAGCACGTCAAGAACACCGATCCCGACATCTTCTTCACTACGGTGGCCTATCCCATCAAGGGCACGCCCTATTTTTCTGAGGTAGCCGACCGGGTGGAGGGCCTCAAGCTTTGGAGCGCAAGCTCGGATCGGGAGTTTCGCATCCGCAACCGGCACTCGCGCCAGTTCTATAAGTTCGCTGATAAGTTGCTCCGCAGTGCAGTGGAACTGAAGCGCCTGGAACCCAAGCCGGACGCGGACGGCGCACAACTGGCCGCGCTGCGCAACGGAATTGCCGAGGCACGAGCTGGTTTGCAAGCGACTCGCACCGAGGTTGAGGCTTGAGTCCAATGTCTGCCATGCCACAACCAGGGCTAGCCGCTCCATTTGACGCCGTCGCCGCTCGATACGATCAGACCTTTACCACGTCGACAATCGGACGGGCCCAGCGCGGGGCAGTTTGGCGTGAGTTGGCGAAGACATTCCGGCCCGGCGACCATATCTTGGATATCGGATGTGGAACGGGTGTCGACGCGTGTTTCCTGGCAGAACGCAATATCCGAGTGCTTGCCTGCGACCCTTCGTCTCAGATGATTGACGTGGCAACACGCAGGATTCAGCAGCGCCGAGTACAGAAACTGGTGCGGCCGCGTCTACTTCGCGTGGAAGACATCGCTGCCCTTCCGGCGGACGAACTCTTCGATGGCGCTTTCTCAAACTTTGGCGCGCTCAACTGTGTCGATGACCTCAAGGGGGTAGCTCACGGTCTCGCCAGACGGCTCAAACCTGGCGCGACTGCCGTCTTGTGTTGGATGGGTCCCTGCTGTATGTGGGAAATGCTGTGGTATCTCGGGCAATGGAATAGAGACAAGGCATTCCGTCGATTCAAACCAGAAGGGATCAGCGCGAGAATTGCCGACGGCGCATTCGTTCACGTCCACTATCCTTCTGTAACAACCCTCGCACGCGCATTTGCCCCCGAGTTTCGGCTGAAATCGGTGCGGGGCATCGGAGTTGCTGTTCCCCCCAGTTACCTCGAACCTTGGGCCCGGCGGCATCCGCGCTTGCTCCAACTGTGTGAGCAGTTCGATTCGTGGCTTGGACTTTGCCCGGGAATTCGGTCGCTTGGCGATCACGTGCTCGTGCGCCTGCAGCGCGAGCAAACGGCTTTCGGTGGTGATTAAGAAATGACCGCCCTGGTATCCATCGCAGCTCCGCGAGAATCACTTGCGTTCGCGTCGCATCAGATTCATGCCTTGCCTGTATTGGTCATCTTTCCTCACAACCAGTGCAATTGTCGCTGCGTGATGTGCGATATCTGGCGTATCCGTGAGGCGAGAGAGATCACGCCTTCTGACCTCGAAGAACAATTAACTTCATTCCAGAAACTGGGTGTGCGCTGGGTGGTCTTTTCCGGGGGCGAGCCCCAATTAAATGAAAAGTGGAGTTACCTGGCGCAAATCGTTCGCTCAGCGGGAAGCCGAGTCACCCTTTTGACAGCCGGATTGTTACTGAAATCTCAAGCTCAGGTCGTCGCTGACAGCGTGGATGACGTAATCGTCTCGCTCGATGGTCCTCCGGCGATGCACAATACTATTCGCCGTATTCCCAATGCCTTTGAGCAAATCTCAGACGGAGTCAAAGCTCTACGCCAGATCCGTCCTGACATGCCGGTTCGAGCCCGCTGTACCGTGCAAAAAGCGAATCACCGTGCGCTGCGGGCGGTCACCCAGTCGGCGAAAGAGATCGGCCTGACCTCAATTTCGTTTCTGGCCGCTGACCTCACGTCGTCCGCTTTCAACCGCCCTGAAGGCTGGCTGCCCGATCGACTAAACCGCGTCGCGTTAGTGCCTGAGGAGGTCGATGCCTTGGCGGCCGAGGTTGAACGGCTCATCGAAGAGCACCCCACTGTTTTGGAATCAGGATTCGTCGTCGAGAGCCCTGGCAAATTACGGCGCATCGTCCAACATTTTCGCGCCTACCTGGGCCACGCCGAGAACGTCGCGCCACGCTGCAACGCTCCCTGGGTCTCCGCCGTGATTGAAGCCTCGGGGGATGTGCGGCCCTGCTTTTTCCATCCGGTACTGGGGAACATTCATCGGCAGGCGTTCACAGAGATCATCAACGGTCCAGAAGCTCTGTCCTTTCGCGCGGACCTCGATGTCGCAGCCAACGAGATCTGTAAGAGGTGCGTGTGCTCCCTGTATGTTCCCCGTCAAGACGAGCACGACGTAACCGGACGTTAACTCTGCTCACTGTTTGAATGAGAAATCGACCGTTTTCACTTCACTCGCTCCCACCGTCACCTTCTGAGTCTGCGTCCCCAACTTTTCCTGCCACGCCGTGATTGTGTAGGTGCCCGGGGGAAGGTCTTTCAGTTCAAAGCCTCCATTCTTGTCCGTTACAGCAAAGAACGGATGCTTAAACACCGCGATGTAGCCCTTCATCCAGGGATGCACGTTGCATTTGACGGGAATCGCGATTTCTTCACGCGCGAATGTCTGTTCCAGCGGCATCCCATGAGGCTGCGTCATGTTCCATTCCCGGTTGTTGTTCGGACTCGGGTGGATGTTATGTGTGGTCTCGTCGCTGTTCACGACATCGAGTTTCTGGTTGGCTTGGAGAGCCAGCACATGCGGTTTGTATTGGCAGCCTTTTTGCTCCAGCACGGCGGGCTGTTGCGGAGGCTGAAAGTCGTGCGTTGCGAGCCCCTCAGAAACATAAACGACCACATTCGCCAGGCCTCCATCGGTTCCGACCACGACCTCCTCCGTCGTTGCGGGAGTTGGGTGCGCCTTGGCACACAGTGGATCTTGCGACATGTCAATTCTCGCCGGTTTGGGTGCAGTCCCCTCGAACTTCACGGTGCCCTTCACCGAGGAGCCGCCCACGGGGCCAGCCCACCCCGACAACATCCCAACCGATACTGATAACACCGCCAGAACGCACACAGAAATGAATGCCGATTTCAATTTCATTGGAAATCCCACCTTTTTAGGGTTTAGAAAGTTTTCGGTTAAACATCCTTAACGACTCACAACGAAAAGCGCCGAAAAGTGGCGCTCCGGCGTTGAAGGTCATTTTCCTACGGGTTCAATCTTCAACTTCGCATGCATCTTGTGAGCACTTAAGGAGCGGATATAGTGCACCACGTCCCATCTCTGATCCGCGTTTAGAGCGGCAGCAAACGACGGCATCGGGGTTCCATCAAGCCCAGTGACCAAATCTCGGAACATGTCCTGGTCCGACTCTCCGCACTTGAAACGCGATCCGCTGGTAAAGTCGAAAGGCGTGATCGGATAGCCCTTGCTGTCGACGAGAGTCGCAGCCGACGGGCCGTAGCCACGCCCGTCCTTGCCATGGCAGGACCAGCAATTCATGCTCTGAAAGAGTCCGGCGCCGCGCTGAATACTCTCCGCAGTGGAAGGCGGCTCGGGTGGAATTTCGACCGGCACCCCCGGCTTCTCCTCCTGAAATGCTGAAGAGAAGGTCTTTATATAGGCGACCAGGTCCACGCGCTCCTGGCGCAGAAGCGGCTGCCACGAGGGCATGCCGCTGGCGTGAACGCCTCGGCTGATAGTGTCATACAGGTCGCTGTCGAGAGGCAGACTTCCGCTGGGCGTGGATCGGCATTTGAACATTGCCTTGGTGAAGTCGCGGGGCTTCGGATCAAGGTAAGGAGCGCTCTCCCCGCGCCCGTCTCCGTCCACGCCATGGCAGAAAATGCAGTAGCGTTCGTAGAGGGCTTTGCCGCGCTTCGAGTTGCCCGCCAACTTGCCGACGTGGCTCTCCTGCGCAGAGCCGGTTACGCTCCACAATATGCAGGCAAGAATCGCCGCAGCGCCCGCCCATTTGAGTTTCATGCGCACCGGATCCCCCTCCTAAAAGTCGAAATCAAAGCCCATCAGATAGCTGCTGTGAACATCGTCTTTGCCGGACAGTGGTGCCGCTCCGGCGTTACTGATCCTGGAATATTCCTGTAGCCAGGCCAAGCCCGCGCGCGGGCTCATAATCGGATACCAGCGATAGCCTGCAGTCCAGGTGTCAAAGTTACCCGAGTTGCTGGGAATGCCAGGGTGTGCCTGCCGCGACATGCGATTCAGTTCGTACCGCCCGAGTAGGATCAAACGAGGGTTCGGATTGTAGTGTCCCTCGACGAACCCGCCGTTCCACGTCGGGCCAGCAGCACCCAGCGGCAAACTGAATGGCTGATTGGACGGCACCGCATTGCCGAGAAACACATTGTCATAGCCGTGCATAAAGAAGGTGTAGAAGTCAGCCTTGTTCACGAACCAATGTCCATAGGCGCCGATGCGATAAAAACTGCGATTTCCCGGGCCTGTTCCAGGAAGTGGCGCGCCTCCATGCGTCTGGAAGTATGTCGGAGACTCTCCGAAAAAGCTGTAAAGACCGACCTGCTGCCTTCCCAACCAAGGTGCCTCGAAAGACTGATTGAAGTTGGCATAGACGTCATACGCTCCGTTCGCAGGCGACCCTCCGGCGCCATTGCTATTGCTCACAACCGCGACCGAATATCGGGTGGCGTCGTTCTCCGAGTGCCCTAGCAACTCGACACCGATTTGCGGAAGACC
>PMUM01000259.1 GCA_003166855.1 Acidobacteriaceae bacterium
CCCGGCGAGCGCGTACTCGATCTTGGCTGCGGCTCCGGATGGGCCACGCGTCTGTTGGCGCGCCTGGTGGGCGAAGGCCCCGAGGGCTTCGGGCAAGTAATCGGTCTCGACGTGGCGGACGAAATGGTGCGCCAGGCCCGCGAAGCCTCGAGGGACTTCGAAAACANNGGAAGAAAACTTCTTCGACAAGGTGTTATCGGTGGAATCGTTCTATTACTACTCCGATCAGGATCGCGCGCTGATGGAGTTGTTCCGCGTGATGGCGCCGAAGGGAAGGCTGTTTATCCTGATCAACCTCTACAAAGACAACCAGTACTCGCTGCAGTGGGTCGACAAGCTCAAGGTTCCGGTGCACGTGCGGTCCGCCACCGAATATATCGAACTCTTGAAAAAGCACGCCTTCGAAGACGTGCAGGCGGTCCGCATCCCCGACGACACGCCCACTCCAGATGACTACAAAACAAAATCCTTCAACAGCCTCGACGATCTGCGGGCGTTCAAGCGAGAGGGCGCCTTGCTGCTGATGGCCTCAAAGCCCGACCTGCGCACGCCGCTTCCGGGATACACGATCTACTAGTAGCGCCGCCGTCCCGGCGNNGTGGCGGCGTCTCGCCGCCACCTGCGATGGTGAGATGCTGTCGTTAGGGTCTTAAGTGACTAAATCGAGCTGTCGTCGTCGTCCTTGTCACTATGATTCAGGTCCTTCGCCGGACTCAGCGCGCGTCCATCCTGCGCATGACGAACTTCAATTCTTCCGTTGACGTTCGATATCTTGATGCGCGCCCCGCCACTGCCCAGCTCGCCACGAAGGTCGTGGCCCACGAACCGGTGATGGTTCACATGCAGCCCGAAGTCGTTGTTGATTCCGCCAGAAACCGTTGTTGCCTCGACCTCCGCATTCGAGTCAGAAGGGATCGTCAGATCGACCGAGCCGTTCACCGAATTCAGTTCGACTCGTTGCCCGGCCAACTGATCAAATCGTGCATCCAAGTGCCCGTTGATCGTGGACAATCGGGCGCGTCCGGCCAGATTATGCGCCTCCAGCCGCCCATTAATGCACGATGCGTTCACCTCTCCGCTCACACCGTTAATGTCGAGTTCTCCGTTAATCAGCTTGATCTCATCCAGTCGCGCCTTCCGCGGCACCGTGAGTGTGTACTCCACGCTGGCCGGATTATTGTGCGACCCCCAGGTCCAATTGTGATCGTGATTGGGGTATTTGGTCCGAATCGAGATAGAGTCGTTCCTTGCGTCAATCTCGATCTTCGCCTCATCCAGCCGTTCTTTCGTATCAGCGTACTTCACCGCATCCACTTTCACTTCATTCCGGTCCCAACTGGAGATGTGCACGTCGCCGTTGATGTTATCGAGTTCAACCCGGCCATCGGCGGTCAGGGCGTAGGTCTGATGGAACTCCTCGGTCAGCGCGCCGCGATGGTCGGACGCGTGCGCTCCCAAGGCGAGGATAAGCAGGGAACAAACGGTTCCCAGGGTAGCTCCCAACCAAGTGGCAGATTGGCGATGACGGTTCATGATTGCCTCCGTTTCAATGGGTTAGACGCGGCCGCGGACGATTCGTGAGAAAGCATCCTGAAAACGCTTTTTCCCACACTATGGGATACGAAGGTTACCTCCGTGATGTTCCCCTCTTCCTGAGACTGAAAGACAATCCCTTCAAGAGTTTAACTGGGGTTCTAGTGTCGTATCGATGCAGAAATACCGCGTTCCGGCGCCGGCGGGGAAGAGCCCTGTCCGGCATCGCGCTGTTTCTTCTGCTCCTTGTTCCAGCGTCGATTGCCGCCCAGACCTCCGACTCAGAGAAGCCCGTTCCCATCCTCACCGGCAACGCTGGGGCGTTCAGCTTTGTCACAGCCGGTCAGAATCTAATCGACACGCAATTCAACCCCATTCTTCTCGTGCCGATCGGAGATCGTTGGCTCATCGAGTCGAGGGTGGCGTTCGAGGGTATGTTCCAACGTCCGCCCGATGGCGGACCTTACGGCGGCCCTGTCACCAAGCATATCGACTATGCCCAACTCGACTACATCGCTAGCCCCTACGTCACCATCACTGCGGGCAGATTCTTAACTCCTTTCGGAATCTTCAACGAACGGCTCTATCCCTGCTGGATCCGCGCCCTGCAGCCCGATCCCCTGATTCTTCCCATCAGCACCGCGCCCAGCGACGGCGCCATGTTCCGCGGCGGTTTTCCGGTCAGCGCCAGAGCTAACCTGAACTATGCCGCATACGTCTCCGTCACCGGCATCGGTAGTGTGGATTCGGAGCGTCACGTCGGCGGACGCATGGGCTTCTTCTTGCCCGGCCCGCGCCTCGAAGTCGGCGGCTCCTGGCAGCGCACCCTGCAGGATGACCGCAAGAATGCTTTCGGATTCCACCTGGCCTGGCAGCCGGAAAAGGCGCCACTGAACCTGCGCTCCGAGTTCGCCCACTCCTTTGAAGGCAGCGGCTACTGGGTCGAGGGCGCCTACCGCCTCAGTCAGGCGCACTTCTGGCAGAAGGCCATGCGCCGCACCGAAGTCGTTGCCCGCCTCCAGCAGTTCTACACGGGCGAAATCAGCCGGATGGTGCCGAGACGCTCGGCCTGCCCAGTGCGGATACTCGCGAAGCCGACTTCGGCGTCAACTACTTCTTTCACAACGCGCTGAAGGGCATCGCCAGCTACGGCCGCCAGTTCAGTTCAGCCGGGAATGCCAACCAGTGGAGCTTCGGGGTCGCTTACCGATTCATGATTCCGCTCGGCCGCGTAGGGCCACAATTGTGAAAATCAATTTCAATCCGAAGACTGCGATCACAGTGCTGTTGGGCACCCTTACGCTCGCGACTTCAATGTCCGCTGGATCGCCTTCGCGCCGCAACGACGTTCCTTCGAACCGCAATGATGGTTCAGCGGCTGCCCCGGTCGTCCACGTGACCGATGCCGACAGCATGCGGATTGCCGGCGAACAGCGCTTTCGCGCCAACTGCGCTCGGTGTCACGCCGCTCCGCAAAAATTTCCGCCTCGCATGATGGGGACCATCCTGCGCCACATGCGGGTCCGCGCGGCCATCACCGACAAAGACCAGCGCCTCATCCTTTTCTATATGACCCAGTAACCACGGAGGTTACTGCCTAAATCGATGACAACTTCATCCAAAATCCGTCGTATGTTGGTGTGGATCGTGGCCGCCAGCGCGGTTCTCGCTGCGGTGCCTCGAGCCAGCGCGCAAGCCCGCGTCATCGAGATCACTGCCGACAGCGACAGCCGTTACAAGATTGCTGGACAACGCACTCCGGAGATCACCGTCAAGGCGGGCGAACAGATAGTTCTACGCGTGACGGCGCACCGGGGCAAATCGTGGAATCGCGATGGTTCGATTCATGGCTTTACCCTGCTGCGAGCCAAGGACCGGACCCGGGTGGACGGTTGGGACCTGCTCTTCAAGCCTGGGACGCAGGAGTTCCTCCTCACCGCTCCCAACGAACCGGGGGGCTACGAGGTGGTTTGCACGGTGATCTGCAGCGAAGAGCATGAAGGCATGCACATGAAGTTTACGGTTCTGCCCTGAGGGCAATCGAAGCAGGAGTGTCTATGAATCGAATCAGGTTTCGCAGCACGATGACGATGTGGGGTGCAGCGGTGGTCCTGGCGTTGGCCGGGGCCGCTTATGGGCAGGCTTCTCACGTCTATCATGGCGAAGTGTCCGACAGCCAGTGCGCCATGAACGTTCACACCCGGTCGCACCAGGAGATGCTCAAATCGAAGTCGATGGGCGGCACGTCGAACACCTGCTCGGTCTATTGCATCGAGCACCTCGGCGGCTACCTGGTCTTGTCGGCCGGAAATGACGTTTACCGGCTCGACCGGTCTGATCTGGTGCATGGATTTGAAGGACAGAGAGTCGTGCTTACCGGCGTCCTCGATCCCAAGCTCAAGCAGATTCACGTTCTGAAGATTGATTTAGAGGAGAAGCCTTAGGTTTCTTTCCCGCCTCCGTCAGCAGAAAGACTCCGAGGATCGCCATCTCCGGCTCAATCGGATGCCTGTACCGCGGAATGCAATACACAAAGTAGTACATCGCCGGATAAATCAGGAACAGCCAGAACAGCAGCCACGCCCCCGGCTTGCGCAACCGGAGCGCGCGACCCAATCCCCAGAACGTCAGCACTGACGCCGCGAGAAACAGCGAGTTCTTCGCCTCGCTCATCCACCACGGCTGCGTGTCTTTCGGCGGCGCGGCCCAGAAATAGATGAATCGCCTCACGCACAGCGTGGCGAATCGTCCATAGTCAGCTCGAATGTAGGCGAGCGCCTGGCGCTTTCGCATTGCAATGTAGGGCAGTTCGCCCATCGCCTGAAACTGCCGCATCCCGTAAGCATCGTGCGTCGCGTCCAGATACACCATCAATGTTCCGTCCGCGCCAGGGCCATTCCCCAGACGAAGTTCCGCGCCGAAATTGTCGCGAATGAAAATGAACTTGCCAAACGTCTGATAGTTGCGCACGAGCCACGGCGCGATGCACGCAAAGAAAATGACCGACGCCAGCACCACGCCGGTCAACGATCGTTTGTCACGTCGCGCGCGCCGGTACCACGCCCACAGTCCCGCTGCCGGCAGAAACGACAGCAGGGAAGTGCTGCTCAACGCCGTTATGCCCCACAGCAGTCCGAACTGAAACCACGGCATCCAGCCGTCGCGATCCTCCAGAGTCAGAGCCAGCCAAAAGATCGTCGTCAGCAGCAATGCCGCCAGACTCGTCTCCCAGATCGCGCGCGTGCACCAGAACAGCACGTTCGGCAACAACGCCCATGCCCACGCCGATCCAACCGCAACCGTCTCCGAAAAAATCCGGCGTGCGATCAGAAAAATCGGAACGCACGTCAGCGCCGAGAAAACACTGTTCAGCGTCAGCAGCACAAATGCCGACGCTCTCGAATAAATGCCGAACATTCGGAACACGCCTGCTATGACGTAAGGATAGAGCGGCGGTTCCCACGCGGTCGGCCCCGTCGCCGGTCCGAACGGACTGCTGAAGCCGTGGCCGGAAGCGAGCGACGCGCCGATGCGTCCCATCTCCCAGCCGAACTCGAAGTGGTCGTCGAGCACGCGCATGCGGTAGGTGTGCGCCAGCGTCATATAAAGGACGCGCACCAGAAATCCAACCCAGAAAACGCGGGCGGGGGCGCGCAGCGGATTGGGTGTAGCCGGGTTGAAGAAGGATTTCAGGCGGGCGAGCATTGGCTTCGATTCTAGACGGATGGACGGCGATCGCTCCAACCCCATCGCGCGCACGCCCCCACTTGCCGGTCATTCTGAGCGAAGTTCCCCGCGCACCATGCGGAGAACGCAGTCGAAGAATCCCCGCATTTCGTCTT
>PMUM01000167.1 GCA_003166855.1 Acidobacteriaceae bacterium
ATCACTATCTGGGCAAAGAAACTGTCCAGAACATCATGGCGTTCCGTTTCGCCAACGGAATTTTTGAGCCAGTCTGGAACCGCCGCTACATCGATCACGTGCAGATCTCGGTAGCGGAGACCGTGGGTGTGGAAGGGCGGGGCAGTTATTTCGATACTGCGGGTTCGCTGCGCGATATGGTTCCCAACCACATCATGCAACTCATTAGCCTCACGGCCATGGAACCGCCGATCTCGTTCGACGCGAATGCGGTACGCGATGAGCAGGCCAAGATTCTGCACGCGATCCAACCCATGAGCGACGAAGAGGTGCTCAGCCGCAGCGTACGCGGCCAGTACGGCGACGGAACCGAAGACGGCAAGCGAGTCACGGCCTACCGCGCGGAACCCGATGTTCCGCCCGATTCGCGGACTGAGACTTTTGTCGCGATGAAGCTGCTGATCGACAACTGGCGGTGGGCCGACGTCCCGTTCTACCTGCGCACAGGCAAGCGTATGCCGGTACGCAACACCCATATCGTGATACAGTTTCGACGGGCTCCCTTCGTGTTATTCCGCGACACTCCCGTCGAGCACCTGATGCCAAACCAGCTGGTGTTGCACATTCAGCCCGAAGAAGGAATTTCCCTGCAATTCGCGGCCAAAGTTCCCGGGCCAGTCATGCGTCTGGGCACGGTCGATATGAACTTCGAATATCAGGAATATTTCGGCAAGCAGCCCAGCACGGGATACGAGCGGCTGCTGCATGATTGCATGATCGGCGATCAAACGCTGTTTCAGCGGGCAGACATGGTGGAAGCGGGCTGGTCCGTGGTAAACCCAGTGCTCGATCTGTGGAAGGCACTGCCACCCCGCAACTTTCCTAACTACGCGTCTGGCACCTGGGGACCAAAGGAGGCCGACGATCTGCTCGAGCGCGACGGTCGCCGCTGGAGGAATTTCGAGAAATGATCCTGGCCGGCGATATTGGCGGCACCAATGCGCGTCTGGCTTATTTTCAACCCCAGAACGGGCACCTGCGTCTGGTGTCCGAGCAAACCTTTCCCAGTCGCGAGCACAGCGAACTCGGCGAGATCGTGAGCCAGTTTGTGGATGCCTCTGGGACCCGCCCGGAAGCGGCGTGTTTTGGCATTGCCGGTCCGGTGCGCAACGGCCGTGTCGAGACTTCGAATCTGCCCTGGGTGATTGAGCAATCGCGGCTGGCAAAACAGATTCACCTTCCCGCCACAATGCTAATCAACGACCTCGAAGCCAGCGCCTGGGGTATCGGTGCGCTGGAGAATTCGGACCTTGTTCCCTTGAACCGTGTGAGCGGGCCCACCATCGGCAACCAGGGAGTGATCGCGCCGGGAACGGGATTGGGCGAGGCTGGACTGTTCTGGGACGGAAAACGGCATCACGTTTTCGCCTGTGAAGGTGGGCATACTGACTTTGGTCCTCAGGGAGATTTGCAGATCGAACTGGTTCGGTTCCTGCACGCGCGCTTTGGACATGTGAGTTACGAGCGGGTCCTCTCCGGCCCCGGCCTGGTGAACGTTTACGAATTCCTGCGCGATACCGGATGTGAGAAAGAGTCAGCGGAGTTTGCAGCTGCTCTTAAGAAGGGCGATCCAGCGGCGGTGATTTCGCGAGCTGCGCTAGACGGAGGCAATCCTCTGGCGGAGAAAGCGCTGGACTTATGGATCGAGGTTTACGGCGCTGAGGCCGCCAATCTCGCTCTCAAGGTCATGGCCACCGGAGGCCTGTTCCTCGCCGGCGGCATCTCTCCCAAGATTCTTGCCAAGCTGAAGGGCCCAGTGTTCATGAAGTCTTTCGTCGAGAAGGGCCGATTGCGGCCGTTGCTGGAGGCAATCCCGGTGCAGGTCGTGATCAACGAAAAAGCTGGACTGCTGGGAGCGGCGCGCTGTGCCTCGGTCCGAGGCAAGAGCTGAGAGAAGAAGTCCCTTGAGTTCTTCCGTGGAAATTCGAGTTCTGACCACTCCGCAGGAATTGTTCGAAGCGGCAGCGGAAGAAGTTGTGCACGCTGCTAAGGAGGCCGTGGCACAACGCGGCCGCTTTGCCATCGCGCTGCCGGGCGGGTCGACTCCCAAGAGCCTTTTCAACTTACTGGCTACGAATGCCCGCACGGTCCTGCCCTGGGATCGCACGTTTTTCTTCTGGGGCGACGAGCGGCACGTGCCTCCCACCGATCCCGACAGTAACTACCGGATGGCGGAAGAAACCATGTTGTCAAAGATTCCGGTGGTAGCGGGAAATGTGTTCCGAATTCCGGCGGAGAATCCCGATGCAGCAGCCGCTGCCGAGGCTTACGAGCAAACGGTGCGGAAGTTCTTCCAGCTCGAACCAGGACAGGTTCCGGTCTTCGATCTGATCCTTCTCGGGATGGGTCCGGATGGGCATACCGCTTCTCTCTTCCCCAGCTCCCCGGGATTGCAGGAAAAAACGCGCCTTGTGATCGCTAACTGGGTCGACAAGCTAAAAACGAGCCGGCTGACTCTCACTCTTCCTGTGCTGAATGCGGCGCGCTGCGTGACGTTTCTGGTCAGTGGGACGGACAAGGCCGCAATGTTGAAGACAGTGTTGGAAGAGGATGCTCCGGCCGAGCAGTATCCCTCAAAACTGATTCGGCCGAACAATGGGAAGCTGATCTGGCTGGTGGATCGCGCTGCGGCCAGCGCACTGACGACTAAGAACTGAATTTCGGAAACCCTACCCCCGCCAGTCGCCGATTTCCTTCAAGCCTTTGCCCCGTGCATGTTCGAAAAGGCGTACGCGATGACGCGAGTGCTCAAACTCGTGGATGTCGGCCCAGACCTCAGCCTGCCATCCCTTGTCGTGGGCGGCAGATTCACCACAAGTAGCGCAACGGGTATGAAGCGTGACGGGGATGGTTTCGACTCCAACCGGGGCTGCCCCCGGCAGTTCGACAAAGATGCAGCGGACATCCTCAATCTCTTCATTCTCGCCGAGGATGTGCTCGTAGCGCAGCAGGTATCCGAACCCGAGTTTCTTGGCTTCCGACTCGGCTTCCGTACGTGTGTGAAAAGGGCCGTACTCCGCCCGCAGTTGTTCGGTGGAGTCACATGCCATCCAGAAAATCTCTTTGTACGCCATCGCGGTTTCGCCCCGGAGTTGCGAAGCCGGCTCGTGGCTGCTGTTGAGCCCGCTCGTGCAGAACCCCCTGTGTCAACGCAATTCGGATGCCGTTGCTGGGCTGCGGGCAATTGATTGCTGGATATAGGGTTAGCTGATCGGGGGTTCCTGGCCGCGGTCACGGTCGTGAAACGTTTTGCAGACATTGGACTCGGACGGTTCGGACGGCGAAAAGGCAGAGGCACGCATCGCCTCTGCCGTGAGAACATGCCGGTATGAAGTGACTCACGATGTAGCTTGCCAGACAATGTCCGAAAGTGGCCTAGTCGGCGGCCCCGACCGCCTGGCTGTAAGGCGTGCCCGGACGCTCGGACTCGGCGGGCCAGTCCTTCCCGCCGTGGCTGGCCACGTACATGGCCAGTTCCAAGCGGCTCCAGACCCCGAGTTTGTCGAAGGCGCTGCGCAAATGGTTCTTGATGACCTGCTCGCTGGTGCCAACGATCTTGCCGATTTCGCGGTTCATCAGTCCTTCCCAGACCAGAATCGCGATCTGAACTTCCTTAGGCGTGAGGCGCTCGCACGGGGTCATGACTGAACCTCCTCTTTCGTGAATATAGCGATAGCCAGTTTCACGCGCTTGCGTCCCTCGCGGATTCCGGCACGCAAGAACAGCGTGCGCAGGTGTTGTTTTACGGTGCGCGGGCTGATGTTGAGCTGGCCCGCAATCTCTTTGTTGCTGCAGCCCTGCACGAGCAGATTCAAAACCTGCTGGTCGCGGGGTGTGACTTTGACTTGATCCAGGTCGATCACGGTTTGTTCCTCCTGCTGGGCGTTCACTCTCGGTTTAGCTTGTTGCACGATCTTCGCCAATTCTTCGCACTCCTGCGGCCTCCCGACCTAAGTACTTTTGGGCCGTAGCACTTGGGGGCGGCGACCGCCGTTTTCATGTGGCTTTCAGGATCGGCGTGGTAGGCTTACGAGTTCCAAATTGGTGTGACATGTGACTCATGATGAGCTTTTGGGCTTCAAATTCTTGTTCATGGCCGGTGGGTGGGGCCAGTCCTAGTTGCATCAAAATGCCGGGCTTCCGCTTGTGCTGGCTGCTTTGGAAATCCCGTTGGGGCTCAGGGACTTTCATCCCTTCGCAATCGACCGCATTCATCTCCGAGGTGACCCCGTGAAGACACATCAGATCTACCTTCTTGCGGCCCAGGAAACGACTTCCCATTTCTGCCCAGAGCCAAAATCATGGATTTTCATTTTGGTCCTTCTGGCACTCGGAGGCTCAAGTTTTGCACAGGTGACGTTAGCAGCCCAGACACCAAGCGCGAGTGTGACACCTACCTCGGGCGCTCCCATCACGATCACGCTGCAGGACGCGTTACAGCGGGCTCGCCTCAACGATCCACAATACCGTTCCGCTGTCACCGATCTAGGGCTGTCCCGCGAAGATCGGGTGCAGGCCCGTGCCGGACTCCTGCCGAACATCAACTACAACAATTCGTTCATCTACACCCAGGGTAGCGGACCGTTGCCGGCAAGCTGTGCCAATGCAACCGCGAGCTGCCCAGCCTCACGATTCATAGCCAACAATGGCGTGCACGAGTACATCAGCCAGGGGGATGTGCATCAGGCCCTATCACTCACCAACTTTGCTGATTATCGCCGGTCCTCCGCCGCTCTGGCACAGGCGCGGGCCAAGGCCGAAATCGCGACCCGCGGACTGGTCGTAACCGTCACCCAGGCCTACTACGGGTTGGTGGTGGCCCAGCGCAGGTACGCGACCGCGCAACGGGCGGACGCAGAAGCCGCACGATTCCTCGACATCAGCGTGAAACTGGAAAACGGCGGCGAAGTGGCACATGCCGACGTGATCAAGGCACGCATTCAGGCGCAGCAGCAGCAGCGCGATCTGCAGGAAGCGCAGTTGGCCATGGAGCGCGCCCGGCTTGATCTCGCCGTGCTGTTGTTCCCGGATTTCAACCAAGATTTTAGCGTCGTCGACGATTTGCAAACACCCGAGCCGCTCCCAACCTTCGACGAAGTCGAGGCGGCGGGAAAGAAGAACAACCCGGACCTGCGAGCAGCGCTGGCTGCATATGAGGTCGCCAGTCACGAGGTCACAGCGGCGTGGGGAGGCCTGCTGCCCGCGCTGAGTATCGACTATTTCTACGGGATTGATTCGAACCAGTTTGCGATTCGCACCAATGGCGTACGTAATCTGGGATACTCGACGGTAGCCACGTTGCAGATTCCGATCTTCAGTTGGGGCTCGGATCGCAGCAAGCTCAAGCAGGCGGAATTGCGGCGGGATCAAGCGCACGTGGAACTGAACTACGCGCAGAAACAGCTGCTCAGCCATCTGCGGCAGTTTTACCTCGAAGCCAAAACCTCACGCTCTGAAATGGAATCGCTCGCGAGTTCCGCGGAACTCGCCGCCGACAGTATGCGGCTCACAACGATGCGTTACCAGGCGGGGGAGTCGACCGTGCTGGAAGTGGTCGACGCGCAGAATACTTTGACCCAGGCCCGCAACGCGTACGATGATGGCCAGTCGCGTTACCGGGTCGCCGTGGCAAACTTACAGACCCTGACAGGAACCTTCTAGCCGCATGAGAATGAAGCACACCGAAACCTCAATTTCGCCAACCTGTCACTGCCCGCACGGCGCCTTGCGTCACTGCATGCTCATACTTGCCGGACTCTCCGCTGCAATTGGCATGCTGAACACGGCGGGCTGCTCGTCCGACAAGGGCGACAAGGAGCCGACGGTTACGGTGCAAGTAGCGGCCGTGGAAAAAACCACAATTCAGCATACGATCAACACGCAGGCGATTCTGTTTCCACGACAGCAGGCTGCGATCGTCCCCAAGATCAGTGCTCCGGTGCAGAAGTTTCTGGTGAAGCGCGGCAGCCCGGTTCACGAGGGAGAACTGCTGGCGGTGCTCGAGAATCGCGATCTGAGTGCCGCGGCTCAGGACACGGGCGGCTCCTACAAACAAGCTGAGGCCGCTTACGAGACGACTACTGCGGCCAGCCTGCCGGAAGAGATCCAAAAAGCTGAGGCCGACGAGCAGCAAGCCAAACAGGCGCTCGACGCACAAGAGAAAGTGTTCGAGAGCCGCCAGCAACTCTTTGATCAAGGCGCGCTGCCTCGCAAGGAGCTTGACCAGTCGCGAGTGGATATCACTACCGCACGCAATCAACACGCAATCGCCAAGAAGCACCTCGATTCGCTCATGGCGATCGGCAAGCAACAAGCGCTCAAGTCTGCCGCGGGACAACTGGAATCGGCGAAAGGCAAGTATCTGGGAGCGCAGGCACAACTCAGCTACTCAGAAATCCGAAGTCCAATCGATGGCGTCGTCACCGACCGTCCGCTCTATCCCGGCGAAATGGCAGCAGCCGGCACTCCACTACTGACGGTGATGGATATTTCCTCGGTCATCGCCAAGGCGCACATCCCGCAGGATGATGCGGCTGCCTTGAAGGTCGGCGACAAGGGAACGATGACCGTACCCGGGATCGATGAACCGATCGAAGGCAAAGTCACGGTTGTAAGTCCCGCGCTTGATCCCAACAGCACGACCGTCGAAGTCTGGCTCGAGGCCAAGAATCCCAAACACGCGTTGAAGCCGGGCACGAGCGTGCAGCTGTCTTTGACGGCGCAGACGGTGAAAGACGCTCTCGTCGTGCCGGCAAGTTCCGTCATCACCACGCCGGATGGGACCATGGCGATCATGCTGGCTGGCCCCGATGGCCGCGCGCATCAGAAGGCGGTTAAACTCGGAATCCGCAACGGCGACGACGTGCAGATTCTCGACGGCGTCACGGCCACCGACAAAGTGGTCGCCACCGGCGCCTACGGACTGCCCGACAAAACTAAGATCAAGATCGAAATGGCCGAAGCTCCGGCTGAAGGAGCCTCTCAGGGTTCCAAGGAAGGATCGAAAGCTCCCAGTGAGGGATCCAGTGAAAAATAGCCTCAGCGGAGCATCTGCGTGAACTCCCCGAAAGCCGGACGCAGCATGGACGAAAACTCAGGGCAGCATTGGATTGCCCAGCACTCCAGGCCGGTGATCTTCGTCATTCTGACGCTGGGGCTGCTGGGGGCGTATCTCGCCTTCACGATCCCGGTGTCGGTGTTCCCTTCCACGGATTTTCCCCGCGTGCTGATCGCCGTCGATAACGGGGTCATGCCCATCGATCAGATGACGGTCACCGTGACCCGCCCCATTGAGGAGGCCGTCAACAGCGTGCCTGGATTGCTCACCGTGCGCTCGATTACCAGTCGTGGATCCGCCGAAGTCGATCTCTATTTCCGCTGGGACGTCGACATGTTCCAGACGCTGCAATACGTCAATGCAGCCATTTCGCGCGTGCAGCCAGAGCTTCCGGCCACCGCAAAGATCGAAGCTCACCGCCTCACGTTCGCTGCTTTTCCCATCATCGGTTACAGCCTGACCTCTGACAGCATGCCCCAGACCAGGCTGTGGGAGACGGCAACTTATGAAATGAAACCGCGGCTCAACCGTCTGGAAGGCGTCTCCACAGTGATCGTGCAGGGCGGGCAAGAGCCTGAATTTCATATCACCCCAGATCCTGCCAAGTTGCTTGCGGCAAGCGTCACGGTGTCCGACATTCTCGACGCCGTGCGGCGCACCAATCTGATTGATTCTCCTGGATTGCTGGAACGAAATCATGAACTCTATCTTGCCTTGATCAACGGCCAAGTAAAGACTCCCGAAGAAATCGCAAATGCGGTAATCAAGAACACTCCGGCAGGAATTCCGGTGAGGATCGGCGATGTAGCCAGCGTAGCGCCCGGCGTGAAGCCCGTTTACACCGTCGTCACGGCGAACGGGAAGCCTGCGGTCCTCATCAACATCAATCGCCAGCCCGACGGGAACACCGTACAAGTTGCGCAGGAGGTCCACGACGAAATCGAGCGCCTTCGCAAGGCGATGCCGCCCGGTGTTCTGATTCAGCCTTTCTACGATCAGTCGGTCATCGTCGACGAATCCATCAAGAGCGTCCGGGATGCCATTCTGCTGGGTCTGATACTCGCGTCGATCATTTTGGTCGTGTTCCTGCGCGACTGGGGAACTTCGCTGGTCGCCGGGCTGGTGATCCCCGTGACCGTCATGGTCACATTCATCGCACTGAAGGTGATGGGGCAGACCTTTAACCTGATGACGCTCGGCGGTCTCGCTGCGGCGGTGGGACTAGTGATCGATGACGCGATCGTTGTCGTAGAAAACATCGTCCTGCATCGCGACGCGGGCCAGGGGCGGGTGGAAGCCATCCAAAGTGCCCTGAAAGAAATTACAGTTCCGCTGATCGGATCAACCATTACCCCGGTCGTTGTCTTTATTCCGCTCATCGCCATTACCGGCGTCACGGGAGTGTTCTTCCGCGCGCTGGCGGTCACGATGACGGTCTCGCTGCTGACGTCTCTGGCTCTTGCCGTGACCTGGACTCCCACTCTTAGCCAATACTTCATCAAGCGACGCCGCGAGCACGACGGAGCCGAGACTCCGGAATCTGAATCCTCCGGCTCGGCGACTACAGAACCCACGAGCAACGAGGCGAAGGAAGATGACCCGAGGAAGTTGCTCGCCGCCGAGGAGAAACACCTGGGCGGCTTCTTTCTTCGCGTCGTGAACTTTCACGAACGCTGGCTCCGGCGTGCTCTCGAGCGACCCCGGCTTCTCCTCATTTTCAGCACCGCGTTAATTGTCGTTTCCTATGTTTGCTACACGTTTTCCGGCTCCGACTTGTTACCGGAAATGGATGAAGGTGGCTTCGTCATCGACTACATCATGCCCGCAGGTAGCTCGTTGGCAGAAACCAACCGTGTTGTAAGCCATGTCGAACAGATGCTCCGCGAGCTTCCTGAAGTAGAGAGCACTTCGCGGCGCACGGGCCTCCAACTTGGGCTCGCTGCGGTGACGGAAGCCAACAGCGGTGACATCCTGGTAAAGCTAAAGGCCAAGCGCGACCGTGGCATCGATGACATCATGGCCGACGTGCGCGCCGACATCAAGAAAGAGGAACCCGCCCTTGATGTCGATTTCATACAAGTTCTGCAGGACATGATCGGCGACCTCACTTCCGCCCCACAACCCATCGAGATCAAGCTGTTTTCACAGGATCCCAAGCAGTTGGAGCTGTGGGCACCCAAGGTGGCAGAGGCCATCGGAAAGATCAATGGCGTCGTTGACCTGTTGAATGGGATCGACAACACCATCAGCGGGCCCGCGATAACGTTTCAGGTCGACCCCAGCGTCGCAGCCAGAGCCGGATTCACGGCCGAAGAGATTGCCGTCGACGCGTCGGCCATCTTGGAGGGCGAACCCGCGTCCACGCCCGTCGTCACGAATGATCGTGCCTACACCCTTCGGGTGCGCTTCCCTGCGGCCAACCGCGCCTCGCTCGAAGCCATGCGCGACACTCTGCTGATCAGCAGCACCGGACACACGGCCACTCTAGGCGCGCTCTCTGCCGTGGTTGAGAACCCAGGACAAACCGAGGTTCGCCGAGAAAACCTGCAACGGGACGTCGCCGTGACCGCCCGCCTGGAGGGTCGAAGCCTGGGCAGCGGCATGGCCGACGTGCAAAAAGTTGTCGCGGGACTGCATATCCCGTCCAGCATTCGCGTGGAGTACGGCGGAACCTACCAGGAACAGCAGCGCTCGTTCCATGACCTGGTCATCGTGCTGATCCTTGCGGTCCTGCTGCTGTTCATCGTGCTGCTGTTTGAGTTTGGAACGTTCGCGGCGCCCGTCGCTATTCTCTCATCGGCATTGCTCTCGACCTCGGGCGTTTTCATCGCCCTGCTGGTCACGCGTACCACGTTCAATATCTCGTCGTTCATGGGGATGATCATGGTGATCGGCATCGT
>PMUM01000383.1 GCA_003166855.1 Acidobacteriaceae bacterium
CAAATCCCGGTAACGCTGGACGGTTCAGCAACGCAGATTCGAAAGGCAGCGGAGGACCTGCAACAGCCGTGCCCGTCGATGGATGCACAGGCTCTTCAAACTTTGCAGCCGGCGGCTCGGACGAAGAGGTTGCCTGTTGCGGAACTTCCTCCACTCGATTCCCGCAGCGCGAGCGCGCCTTTACCTTGCCATCCACAGTGATGACCTTCTCGCCCTTCTTGAGCCTGACTGGGTGCCGCACCCAATAGACCTTCTTCCCGATCCGATAAGAAACATAAGCGGATAGCGTCGCCTTCAGAACTTCGACGCGGGCATGCTTGTAGTCGAATCCCGCGTAGTGAGCCGCCACCACTGGATCATGATCCGCCGCCGACTTCAACTCCCGCACGTCTCTCACTCCGCCGGGTACGACCGAATAGGGATACACCGGCCGTTGCTCCATCTGGCGCAACGACTCCTGTTGCGTAAGCAGGAGCATATTCTGGCTGGCTTCGACGGCCTGAGGATCTGGGCCGCCTGACTTGGAAGCGTGGAAGGATGGAAGCTGAGGCGCGACGAAAGCAAACCCGATCGCGAGACCCACCAGGAATACAGCCAACAGGACGCGCCGAATCTTGCGATTCCGACGATGGCGACTGGTGCGGCGACGCCGAATGACCCTGGGAACACTCCCCGCTTCCGGTTGATTCAACAACTTCTACCTACCTTTGCGACCGGCATCCTGGGCTCTGGACTGAAGGGCCACTTCGCTGCATACATTGACGCAGCTCAAGCGCCATCCCCGGGTCGCTCAACCCCCACAAAATGCAGGGGATATGATTGATGATTGCGATCATGCTACCAGACAGCGCAGGCCTTTGCACAAATATGTTCGCCAGCGTACAAGAAACTTCCTTCTCGATCTTAATTTCTCGTGGGTACTTCGGTAACACCACTGATGGGCCATTCCCTCGAAAATCCAATCGTTGGTACTATGCCTTTGGTTACGGGAGTTGATTGACCCGTACACAGTTTTCGCCGTCCCCTAAACGGCGCTACCCAGAAGCTGGACCAACCCCTAAGGTCTTCAGCAGATCTCCCCCGGTAGAAGAAGGCGCAATGCCGCTGTCGCAGCACCTAGGGAGACAGCCACAATCGTTTTTCGGGAGACTAATTATGCGCTTCAACCGAACCTGTCTGGCCCTCTTCGTGGCGCTCATGGCGCTGGTTCTGACCAACGCGGCCTTCGCGAAGTCCGTGACCATGACCTATGAGTACCAGTATCAGACCTTCTACGTCTCCATCAACGGCAGCAGCACCTTCACTCCCGTGATGTGCGACAGCTTCGACAACAACATCTACAAGGGCGAGACCTGGACCGCGACCGCCACTCCGTTTCTGCAAGGCATCGCCAGCAGCATGTTCGGGCCCTCGATGACGCTGGACTACAAGGCCGCCGGCCTCATCTACAAGAGCATGTTGGCGGGTACTCTTACCACTCTGCAGGCGCAGTGGGCAGTGTGGGGACTGTTCTCCACCAACGCGCAGAACAGTTCGGGCTTCAGCACTTACGGTGGCGCGGTTACGGACGCAACCTATCTGGCTCTGGCGGGAACCGCTTCCAACAGCTCGTACAGCGGACTGATCCTCTACACGCCTCTTGGAGCCAAGCCCGGCTACGGACCGCAAGAGTTCATCGGCTACAGCGCGGTTCCTGAGCCCGGCAGCCTGACTCTGCTCGGCACCGGCCTGATCGGTCTGGCAGGGGCCATTCGCCGCAAGCTCGCAAAAGCATAAGCATCGATTTTCGTCTGGCTTCACCCTTCTGAATGCATCTCACTCCCGCCGCACAGCGCCATGCTGTGCGGCGTTTTTTGTTGGGAAGCAGCTCGGTCGCGGGCGTACCAAACACGCGCTTCACTCGATGGCGTAGTCGATCTTGATCCCGCGCTTCTCCACCTCGTCCAGAAAAAGATCCGCCGGAACATCGCGCTCCTGCAAAACTCCGCCGCGCTTGCCGATCGCTCCCGACGCCAGCATTTGCACCACGATCGACGCCGGGAACGCGGTAGTGCGCATCATCGCGCTCATGTCGGTCTTGGGATCGTAGTGGTCCACCATGGTGAAGGAAGCCACGCGTCCCTTGAGCCGTCCGCCGAGTAATCCGCGCACCCCCGCCCGCCTCACCGATTCGTGGGCTTCGAGCCGCATGATGCAGACGTCAGGTCCCTTCGAGGCAAACTTGCCCGCGAAGATCTTCGACATCATGGCCCGCGGCGCGATCTCCGCCTTGCCGAATTTCATCTTTTCGCCCGAGAACAATCCCAGTTCATTGAGCTCGCACAGCAGGTCGTAGTGTCCGGGATAGCGCAGCGTCTTCTCGAAGCACTCGCCCACTCGGCCTTCAAATGTTTCGGGCAACGTCGAAGTGCCGCCCGAAGTGTGGAACGCCACCAGCGGCGAGAAACCGGCAATATGAAAGTCCTCCGGCTCGGTCAGCGGATCGATGGTCGTCAGCTTCCCTTTGCGCAGAATGCGCGCGGGCTCGACATATTCGTTGATCAGTCCCTCGACAGAAAATACCAGCTGATAGTGGAATGGCGGCGTCGGCCGCGCCGGCAACCCGCCGACATAAAGCCGCAGAGCATCCGCCTGACCTCCGAGCCGCCGCACCAGTTCCCCACCCAGAATCGACGCCATCCCCGGAGAAAGCCCGCAATCCGGCGCCACCGCTACACCGCGACTCTCCGCCTTTTTCGAGAGCGCCAACTCCTGCCGCACGACCGTGTTGTTGCCGCCGAGATCCGCGAAGTGGCAGCGCGCCTCAACAGCTGCTCGCGCCAATCCCAGATTCAGAAAGTACGGCACCGCCGAAAGCGCCGCGTCGTGTCCGCGCATCACCTTCGCAGCCGCTTTCTCATTGCTGGCATCGAGCACCACGGCCCGAACTTTCCTGCTGCCCGTAATCCGATTGACCCGCGCCGCTACTTCGCGCACCCGCTGGGAATCGCTGTCGGCCAGCGTCACCGAGTCCACCTCCGGAGTGCGGGCCATATCAAATGCCGCCGCCGAACCCATCATGCCGGAACCAATCACTAGAAGTTTCATAAGATCCCTTTCGAAGAAGTCAGTTGGCAGGGCTCCGAGACACCGGGGGAATCCCGTGGACTGTCTCACAATATCTACTCAGAGGGACTGCTGTTTTAGTGGATGCGAGCCGTAAGAAATGAACCGCTCCGGCGGAGCGCGAAGACATCGGAACTAGAGCCCGGAAGGGGCAAGCCGCTCACACACGTAACGGCGAAGATCAAGCCTTAGGAAGTTCACCCATAAGAATAGCATCTCCGCGCGAATTCCCCATCATCGAAAAGCGCGTCCTGTGCCTGAGAAGATGTGTGAGGTTTGGGTGAAACGGTCTTGCTCCGATTGGCACAATGATTGTGGAGAGAAACTGAGGCGCTCATCGGTGCGCGACTCTCGGAATGAACGACGTATGTCAGCGACGCGCGCGTGCGGAACATACGCAAAACATTCGTTTGACAATCAAATGACAACGAAGTTACATCCCAAACCGCGATCAGCGAGCCCAACTCTTTATAGGAATTAAGGGAGCAAGAACATGTGGATGCGATCATGCGCAGTGTGAAAAGCCCTTCTAAAGAAACTCAGATTGAGCGATTCCATCCGCTGTCAGTGCGGATGGGAGTGGCGTGGCTAGTTGAATTTCCGGCAAGGCTGTACTTGGGCAAAAGAACAGAAGACTTGAAGGACTGAGCCGTGGCAAAAGTGATTGAGTTTTACGTACCGACCAGATTCTCGAAGCCTTTAAAGTGGCTTCCTCCGCAGCAACGCGGAAGGGTGATCAAGTTCTGTCCGCCTACAAAGAAATCTGCTTGAGGTCAAGCGGGATAAAGTACTCTTCGGAGACCGCGCGGGCTGAGGGGCTGTGGCTCGACCAAAAAACTGATTTCTGCTTCACGCAGAAGGCTGCAACGCAGAACGATTTTTATTCCGAATACCCTTCTCCTTCTTCGTCATCCTCTTCGTCGTTGTCCCTCTTTTCATCCTCGTCTTCCTCTTCGTCTTCCGGCACCTCATGAAACCAGGCGTTCGCCATCCTGCGATCAACCGGAACTGCTGAATGCATTCTGCGCATGCTCAATGGTACGCGCAATTCTTAAGACGAGGTATGCAGTCTCGTTGCGGACGGGACTAGCGACCGACGATTGATTTCGGTCAAGATGCGGTATTCTTGATGCCATGGATCATCTAGCAGTACTCCGCGAAAAGATCAGCAATCTGCGCTCCGAGATCTCCCAGATTCGAGAGTTGAATGATCAGTATCGACGTGCAGGGAGTCAGGACCGCAACCGAACCGAGGCTCAGGTGGCTCACGGCCAGAGGCAGGCACGGCTGGAAGCCATCCAGCAGGAACTCGCCCAACTCGCTGGTCTTAGCCAACGAGTTCTCTCGGTCGAAGAGAGGAAAGAAGAGCACCGTTCCCGACTGCATCCCGCCAAGAAAGTCTCATAGCCATTAGCTTCGGCCAAGAACCCGTTCCGAAAATCAAGAAGAGCGCGGGGAAACAACCGGAGGGAAGTAGTTCAAAGATTTGGTGGAGCTAGTCGGGCTCGAACCGTCCACCCACCTTGAAAATAGGCAAGTTATTGAATCGCGGTAGATCGCACAATGCCCGGAATGGCTAAAAAAACTGCAATCCCGAATTCATTGTACGTTTATTGTACGGTGATTCTTTCAAAAATCAATCACCCTCTTGGTTCAAACCGATCACGGCACACTCCGATACATTCGTCTCCCTGTACCGTTTGTTCCCGATGGCCACAGGTTAGTTGTCGGCATGTTCCACGCCAGTCACGACATCGGCCTCAAACGGGTTCCCTTCCTCGACCAACTCATCCACGCTCTCGGACAGCTCACAATCAATAGTCCGCCACGGAGACTGATCCTCTTCGCCAAAGCCATCGCCGTGAAAGGGCGACAACAGATTGGATCACGCAGTAATTACAAGGCACCGGTCGCACCGTAATGCCCTGTAAATAGCAGTAGGGAATACAAAGGAACCGACGCTCTGTGTATCGTCTGTGTATCGCGAGTTTTGAAGCAAGACTTTGGAAAAAAGCTGATCTGGCGATCTTGGAAACGAATCACAAAGACGATTTCGAGCCGTACTGGCAAGATGAGAAGGACTGGCTCTGCATCGTCGAATTCTTGCCGTGCGCGGCAGAGATGTGGGCTCGTTTGTGGAGCAAGCACAACGCGCCGTAGCACGCGAGGTTAAGCTCCCATCGGGCTATTGCGTGGAATGGAGCGGACAATACGAGAACCAACTGAGCGCACGCCACCGCTTGATGCTGGTCATCCCGGCAGTACTCATCATCATGTCTGTACTGCTCTATAAGATCTACGATTCGGTCAAAGAAGCCTCGCACGTCATGTTAGCCGTGCCCTTTGCGCTTACCGGAGGAATTTTCTTGCTGAAGATTCTGGGCTACAACTTCTCTGTCGCAGTCTGGGTCGGCTTCATCGCGCTCTTTGGCACTGCCGTGCAGACTGGGGTCGTGATGGTCATTTACTTGGAAGAAGCGGTTGCCCGAAAAAAAGCTGCGATGGGCGAGCTCACAATACAAGGGCTACACGAGGCGGTGATGGAGGGAGCGCTCCTGCGCTTGCGTCCCAAGGTGATGACCGTGTCGACAGTGGTTGCAGGCCTGCTGCCGTTGATGTGGTCAAGCCGTACTGGCGCGGAGTTTATGAAGCCCCTTGCGACCCCTGTACTCGGCGGTATGGTGTCCTCGCTATTGCACGTTCTAATCGTGACCTCCGTGATCTTCACTTGGCTTCGCGAAAGGGAGATCAGGCGCAAGCGGATCTAGCTTTTCCTGTCTTCATAGCGAGCGGACTGGGCTCGTTTGTTGCGGTACCAGATGCGAGGATTGCCGGTTGGTGGCATAGTCGGCTCGGTGTCTCACAAGGTATACCGGGCTGACTGGCACGGGCACGGATTTCACGGGCAATCGATTCATCCACTTGCGGCCGCGGCGTAAGAACCCTTTTGAACCACTGGGACTAAGCGCCAATTTCCGCTGGGGTTGCTGGGGATAACTTCCTGTTTGCCCGTCACTCGGGCGAAACCGCGACAGGTGTCTCCTCCTCTCACGCGCTTGCCGTGTCCAACAGAGTGGGACTGTCCGGGTTGACAATCAACGGCGGCCCGCATGGTTTTGCTGAGTTACTGTTTGCGTATACTTCCTGCTTCTCAAACAATCGCCAAAGCTTTGC
>PMUM01000341.1 GCA_003166855.1 Acidobacteriaceae bacterium
GCTGCGCCACCCAAAAGCCGCGGACCCAAAAGCAGCACACCCAAAAGCAGCGCACCCAAAACCTGCCCACCCGAGAGCAGCGCACCCAGAGCCGGGTTTTTCAGCGAACTGGATCATTCCTTCACCTCGGCTTCCGGCAGGAGGGTGCGCATTTCAAAAATCGAGATAGCCGGGAGGATTCGCAGGAACAGGAACATGGCGGCGAGGAACATGCCGATAGTGCCAATGTAGGTCATCCAGTCCCAGCGGGTGGGGTAGTACATGCCCCAGGAGGACGTGAGAAAGTCGCGCTGCAGGCTGACGACCACGATGATGAAACGCTCGAGCCACATGCCGACCAGAATCACGCCGGAGATGAAGAACAGGGCGATGGGACTGGTGCGCAGCTTGCGGATCCAGAGAACCTGGGGGACAAAAATGTTGCAGACGAGCAGCGCCCAATAGGAGACGGCGTACGGGCCGTGCAGGCGGTTCCAGAGGGTAAAGGCGTCGTAGCGGTCGCCGCCGTACCACCCCATGAAGGCTTCGATTCCGTAGCCGTAGGCGACGATCAAGCCGGTGGCCAGCATGACTTTGGCGGAGTTCTGCAGATGGCGCTCGGTGATGAAATCTTCCAGTCCGTAAATTTTGCGGATGGGGATGGCCAGCATGAGCACCATGGCGAAGCCGGAGTAGATGGCGCCGGCGACGAAATAAGGCGGGAAGATGGTGGTGTGCCATCCGGGGACGATACCAACTGCGAAGTCGAAGCTCACGACGGTGTGAACCGACAGAACCAGAGGCGTGGCCAGTCCGGCAAGCAGCAGATACATCGTCTCGTAGCGATGCCAGTGGCGGGCCGAGCCGCGCCATCCGAACGAGAACATACCGTAAGCAATTTTTAGCGCCGGATTGTCGGTGCGGTCGCGCAGCGTGGCCAGATCGGGGATGAGGCCGACGAACCAGAACAGCGCCGAGATGGTGGCATAAGTGGAGACGGCGAAGACGTCCCACATGAGCGGGCTGCGGAATTGCGGCCATACGCCCATGGTGTTGGGAATGGGGAAAAGCCAGTAGGCGAGCCAGGGACGGCCGACGTGAACTGCGGGGAAGATTCCGGCGCAGGCAACGGCGAACAGCGTCATCGCCTCGGCGAAACGGTTGATGGAATTGCGCCACGACTGGCGGAGTAATAAGAGGATGGCGGAGATGAGGGTGCCGGCGTGGCCGATACCGATCCACCAGACGAAGTTGACGATCTCAAAGCCCCAGCCGATGGGTGTGGTGTCGCCCCAGATGCCGATGCCCTTGAGGACGAGGTATCCGATGGCGTAGAGCATCATCATGGTGAGCATGAAGGCGATGCCGAAGCCGAGGAACCATCCGTTGGAAGCGGGACGGGTCAGCACGATGGCGCTGATTTTTTCCGTGACCGTGCCGAAGGTGTGGCCGGGTTCGATGACGGGAGCGCGGTCGAGTTCGGCGGCCGATTTGTATTGCTCAGGCATCTGGCTTGCGAAATCCCTCAGGGGCTAAAGCCCTACGTCATTTTGCTCGGTTGACGCGGCGCTAAAGCGCCGCTCTTCCACGTCTTGCTCTGCGAAATTGTCTTCTACATCTCGGCCGCGCTGCGCGCGGCGGACAGCCGATGGCGGCTGTCCCCACATGGTTCGTTCTATCCCTTCAACTCCGGGTTCGGGTTTCTTATTTCTGCCAGGTATGTGGTTCTCGGACGCGTGTTTAGTTCACCTAGCAGGCTGTAGTTTCTGGACTGAGATTTCAGCTTTGACACTTTGCTGTTTGGGTCGTTGATGTTGCCGAAAACGATGGCGCCTGCGGGACAGGATTGCTGGCAGGCGGTTTGCAGTTCGGCGTCGTTAATTTTACGATCTTGTTTTTCGGCGTCGATGCGGTGCTCGTTGATGCGCTGGACGCAGTAGGTGCACTTTTCCATGACGCCGCGGCTGCGCACGCTGACGTCGGGATTGCGCATCATCTTGTATTGCGGCGTCTCCCAGTCCTGGAAGAGCAGGAAGTTGAAGCGGCGGACTTTATAAGGACAGTTGTTCGAGCAGTACCGCGTGCCCACACAGCGGTTGTAGACCATGTCATTCAGGCCTTCGGTGGTGTGGTTGGTGGCGCCGACGGGGCAGACGACTTCGCAGGGCGCGTTCTCGCACTGCATGCAGGGAACGGGCTGGAAGAATGCTTTCGGATTGTCGCGGTCGCCCTGGTAGTAGGCGTCGACGCGAATCCAGTGCATGTGACGGCCGATGACGACTTGTTCTTTGCCGACGACGGCAATGTTGTTCTCCGACTGGCAGGCCAGCATGCAGTTGTTGCAGCCTACGCAGGAGTTGAGGTCGATTGTCATGCCCCAGGCGTAGTCTTCTTCGTCGTAGGGGTACGGCTCGTAGAGCGTGAGCTCCTTCGGCGGCTCGTCTTCTTTCGCGAAGGCGGGATCTTTGCGGTATTCCTCGAGCGTGGTTTCGCGGACCAGGGGGCGATGGGCGCCGTCGGGCGTGTCCATTGACTGGTAGCCCTGGGTGGAAGCGAGCTTGTAGGTGTCTCCAGTCTTACGGATGTGCACGCCGGTAGCGATCCACGGGGCGGCGGTGGTGCGCAGGGCGTAGGCGTCGAAGCCTTGCGCAGTTCCAACACGTCCGGCGCGCTTGCGTCCGTAGCCGAGCGTGACGGTGACGGAGTTGTCGGGATGTCCGGCTTGAATCCAGACAGGGCCGGTGACTTTCTTGCCGTTCAGTTCGAGTTCGACGACGTCTTCGGATTTGATGTTCAGTCGCTGCGCCATCTTGGGACCGATTTGGATGGCATTGTCCCAAGTCAGCTTGTTCATCGGCTTGGGGAGTTCCTGGAGCCAGCCGTTGTTGGAGAATTGTCCGTCGTAGATGGTGGGATCACGGCGGATGTTGAGCTCGATGGCGTTGGCGTCGGCGGGCGTCGTCGGAAGAAGCTTCCCTTCTGCCTGAGCTTGAGACGCTTCGGCAGCAGACATAAAAGAGCTATAGCGCTTGGCTTTTTCAAACGACTTCGGATCAAACGTGGTGCCCTCGATCCAGCCATCGTGCAGAGACTTCCGCCAGAACTGTTCGAAGTCGGCGCCAGTGTGCTGCTTCTGCCAGTAGGCACGCGTCAGGTCGTATCCGGTTGCGTCGGCTTGGCCGGAGAGTAGCGCGACGAATTCAATCGGACTCTTGCCGTTGTAGAGAGGGGCGATCAGCGGCTGAATGATGCTGACGGTGCCGTCGTAGGCGCGAGCATCGCCCCAAGCCTCGAGTTCATGCGTCGCATTGACGTGCCACTGGCAGAGTTCGGCGGTTTCGTTTTGATAGAGCCCGTAGTGCACTCGGACCGGAGTCTTGTTGCTCTTTAGAGCTTCGGCGAAGTCGAGGTCGGCGGGTGCGTCATAAACGGGATTGCCGCCGAGGATCACCAACAGATCAACTCTACCGCCGCGCATATCGGCAACAAGTTCTTTCAGCGACCCGGTTTGGTTGACCGGATTCGCGTCGATGGGATCGGAATAAAAAACTGTTTTGCCGACGTTGCCGAGTTGGGCGTTGATCGTATGGACCAGCGCGTGCACTGTCGGAGGCTGATGATCGCCAGCAACGATCAGGCTCTTGCCTTCATGGAGTCTGAAATCAACGAGAGCCGCACCAAAGAATCGCCGCTCCACTTCGGACAGTGGCCCCAGTGCAGGATTTCCATTGGCAGTAGACTCGCTTCTTCGCAGATCTTCATCCGTCGCAGGACTGCCGACCTTCACCGGAACCGTACCATGAACAAATGCTTCCGCCAGCGTCTCAACTTTGGACGCCGACGTGGGCAGCCGATGGTCCGCCTTCGCTCCCGTTGAACTCGGTGTGCTCTCGATTACATACAGGCGATTCATCGGCGCGTCCGGATTGCGGCGCTTGGCGAAGTCGCGGATGTAACGCGTGTTGCCGGGGAATCCGGCGTAGAGGAAGTCGGCGTCGAGCGAGACGACGACGTCGGCCTTCGAGAAGTCGTAGCGCGTTTCGACGGGCTGTCCGAAGGCGAGCTTGGCGCCTTCGAGGACGTTGTCGCGATTCACCGGCTCGTAGACGTGCCACTTGGCCTGCGGATAAATCTTCAGGAAGTTGCGCAGTTGGTCGGCGAGCGTCGGCGAAGAAATCGTCGGCGTCAGAATGCGAATGCCCGCGCCTTGCAGTGCTTTCTGCGCGCTGAGCGGGCCGCGGATCGCGCCGAGGAAGGCTTGCCACGAGCGGACGTCGCCCATCGACATAACGGTCTGGGAGCGGTCGGGATCGTAGAGGCCGAGGAGCGAGGCTTGCGCAAAGATGTCGGTGCCACCGAGCGAGGCCGGGTGTAGGTCGTTGCCTTCGACTTTTGTGGGACGGCCGAGATGGCTTTCGACGAGCAGCGGGCTGGCGTATCCGCCGAGCGTAGAGGCCGTCGCGTAGAACATGGGGCGGCCGGGAATGACGCCTTCCGGCTGGCGCACGTAGGGGACGATGGGCTCGAGCGGGAGGCGGACGCATCCGGTCATGCCGGCTAGGCCGAGAGAGGCGCCCATGACTTTGAGGAATCCACGGCGCGAGACGGAGTCGACCCATTCGGAGGCGCCTTTGGGGAATTCGCGGTGCAGGGCTTCTTTGAATTCGTCGGTGCCGGCGAGTTCTTCCAAGCTCCGCCAGTATTCGGGGCCGGTTTTTTCGGCGTCGTCGTGGGCCGTGGCGGCGTCGATGCGTTCGCGGACGTCGTTCAGGTCCAGTGTTTTCGAAGGACAGACGTCTTCGCGTTTCTTGATCTGGATCAGACCGCCCGTGTTTTTTTCTTCGTTCGTCATGCGGGTAAATCGTTGGTGCCGTCCCTACGGGACTTGTTCCAATTCTTGGCGCGCTTTCCCGGCACTTCCGTGCCGGGCTTTCACATGCCGCCCCTTCGGGGCTTCAGCGATGCGGGCTCATGTTCTTTCGCCCCTTCGGGGCTTGCCTCGACTCTTGACTCTCCCCACAGCTTGCGCCGTGGGCTGCATTCTTGCGCCGCTCCGCGGCTGACTCTTCACTAAACTCAGCGGTGGCAGGTGCTGCAGGTCGTGATGTCTTTGACGCTGCGCACGTTGTATTTCTTGACCAGGGCTGTGCCTAGGTCAGTTTGATCCGTGAAACTTTGTCCGTCGACTACGACTGGGTTCGCACCTGTCGGCTGCTGGTATCGCATGTTGAAGACTTCGCTGCGCGGGCGCAGGTTATTCTGCGGGGCGCGGTGGCAGCTCAGGCACCATTCCATTTGCAGGCTTTCCTGCTGGTACATCAGCGGCATCTGGTCGACGGGGCCGTGGCAGGTGTTGCAGCCGACTCCTTTATGGATATGAATGCTGTGATTGAAATAGACGAAGTCGGGGAGCTGGTTGACGCGTGTCCACTGCAGCGATTCGCCGGATTTGTAGCTGGCGCGGACCGGCTCGAGGAGCTGGGCGTTGGTCCAGATCTGCGAGTGGCAGTTCATGCACGTTTTGGTCGGCGGAATGCCGGCGAAGCTCGAGGTCTCGACCGAGGTGTGGCAGTAGCGGCAGTCGATGCCGA
>PMUM01000001.1 GCA_003166855.1 Acidobacteriaceae bacterium
TGGCTCATTTCGGCAAGGAAGGAAAACCTGAGACTGTAATCCCCAAGATGAGTCAGGAGACCCTCGCAGAGATGATAGGCACAACTCGCTCCCGGGTCAGTTTTTTCATGAATCGGTTCAGAAAATTAGGCTTTGTTGACTATGACGGGGATGGACTGCAAGTTCACAGTTCACTTCTCAACATCGTTCTCCACGATTAGCACTCCGAGCAAAGGTTCGGATCATCAGATCGTATGCCCGGCATTCAAGCAACACGAATGCGAAGTTTCCGCGCCGGTGAGCCGGTCAAAATAGCACTCCTGATGCACGGTCTCGCCGGTCTCATCGCCCTCAAGGTCAATCGTCAAATCTACGGGCTTGCCGCACAGCGCACAGAGGAACCGAATACGGTCTGTCATTCAACTTCCTTCCAAGGCCCTTCGATGTTCTATACCCACCTGATTCGCGCAGGTCATTGCGATTTTTGGTGCAACCCCCTACAGCACCGAGTGACCTGAGGGGGCACTCAATGTTGACTTGCTCTTTGGGGGCTACACCTCTGGACGGCCTTCCTTTTGTGCACGATGGCCTGCGTAGTGGCTTTACTTCGTGCTGGGCCAATCCCAAAATACAACATCCCACCCCCGTTCCCATTCCCCGATCCCACATTCCATCCCGTCCGCCCCCGCGCGCCCCGGCCCCTTCCCATTCACCCCCCGTTCCACTCCAATCCCATTCCCACACGCACGCATCGCTCGGACCGGATTTAACACGGTCGGGACGGGTGCCATAGCGTTCAAGCATGCATAAACAGCGGCGAACATGTGTGTACACACATGCGCAAAACGGGGTGTGTACATGTACACGGGGCGGATGGGGTGTGTACACGTACGCATCGCATACATACTAACCCGTCAACGGATCCCGCGATTCTGGATGGATGGTCGGCCAACCGGAACCTATCCAGAAACGGGCTTCGGGGAAATGTCGTGGCGGGATGTCACGCTTTGCGGTTTGTGAAGGATCGACCATGTACCAAATCTATCGAACTGTGCGCAAACCGGGAATCGTTCTGCTTCGTCCAACGCCAAGATATTCTCCCCGCGGCTCACTGGCAACCTTGCTCAAAGTCAGCGTAAAGACGCGCCGATGTAGTTGCCGTAACCCACAATGACCGTTGAGCTCACCAGAATTAACAGGCTGAATGCCACAAGCAGCTTAGTCCTACCCCCAGTACCCTTCCACTCTCTCAGCGCTATACCCCACAGGGTGCTGAAGATGATGATGCTGGCCATGTGCAACGTCCAACTGGAGAACTTGTATCTTCCCATCTGGGTCTCACCCATGGTGTAGAAGAAAAACTGCATGTACCAGGTCGTGCCCGCGAGAGCCGCGAAGAGATAGTTCGCGAGCATTGGAGCCCGGACAGCCGTACCTGGTGCGATGGCCACGGCTACCGCCATCTCCTCCGCAGGAGCATCGGTAGCGGCTTCAAGGATATATTCTTCATTGCGGGCCGGAACTTTGCCGCGAATCTCCGAACTAAAATACTGGTAACCAGTGCGGTTGCGAATATGCAGGATGAGGCACCAGATAAAGTTGGTGGTGAAGCCGCCGACGAGCACCACCACAAGTACAGGGAGTCCCTGCCACAGAATAGGAGTGCCATGTTGAATGGTGATGGCCTTGACGGGATCTCCCGCCGCCAGTCCATAAGCGAAGCAGGCGCTCATCACGCCTGAAAAAGTTGCGACGAGCAATCCCTTCTTCAAGTCGAATTCCTTGATTGAGGCACGCTTTTGCTCGGTCGACATCTCGCGCTCTTTGGATATTCCAGCGGATCCAGCGAACGCGATACCGAGAAGACAGACGGCAACGCCGCCAAGAATAACCAAGCCGGAATGGGTCCTAAGGACGATGGTCGAGAATTCTCCTCGGAAGATGGGAGGCATCAGAGTTCCGAAGGCGGCGGTGTATCCGAGGACCATGGCCATGCCGAGTGACATCCCCAGATAGCGCATGGTGAGTCCGAAAGTCAGCCCGCCGAGTCCCCACAAGACTCCAAAAGCATATGTCCAGAGGAGACTGCTGGTGGGAGCTTCATGAAGCACGCAAATCAGGTCGTGGGTCATTGTCAGCGCGAGGACCCATGGTGCGATGATCCAACTAAAGAACCCGCCAGCCAGCCAATAGGTTTCCCATGCCCAGTTCTTCACACCGCGATAAGGCACGTAGAAGCTGGCGGAAGCGAGTCCGCCGAGCCAGTGGAGAAATACCCCTAGTGCCGGGTTCATGGAATCCTCGTGTCTGAATTACAGGTGAAAAACTTCTTGCAACGGCTGCGTGGCGCGATCAGGCAACACCCCGTCGGGCTGCACGAAAAAGTGACCCATCTCGCGCTGCCAGCGTTGGTTGACTTCGCGCTTGGCCATCCCGGCGCGTGCACGTTCAAAGTTTTCCGTCTCCAGATAGCCGACGAGGAGGCCATCGTCTCGCAGGAACAACGAGTAGTTGCCCCATCCAGTTTCACGCAAGGCGGCTTGCATCTCGGGCCAGACGCTGCGATGTCGCTCTTTATATTCCTCAATCCGCTCCGGCTTGACCTGCAAAACAAAGCAGATACGTTCCATAAATTGCTCCTTAGCGCAAGAACGCCTCCGAGAGACCACCGTCTACGGGAATGACATGGCCGGTTGTCTTCGCACTCTGGTCGCCGGCGAGCCACACGATTGCAGCCGCACAATCCTGGGGAAGAATGGGCAGTTTCGTCAGTGTGCGCCGAGCATAAAAATCGGCGAGCTTGGCACGCAGTTCCTCCGTCGACTCTGAGTCGTCGAAAGCTATCTGGTACTTTTTGAGAGACTGAATCACGCGATCGCGAGGAAACATGGTAGAGCCGGCGACCACAGTCGCGGGCGCAATTCCATTCACCCGCACATGCGGACCTAGCTTGATGGAGAGTTCCCGGATCAAGTGGTTGAGAGCCGCCTTGCTGGTATCGTAGGCCTCGCTGCCTTGCTTGGGTACTACCCCGTTGGCGGAACTGGTGAGCACCATGGCAGCGGCCAGACGCTGGTCGTTGAAGACCCACTCCGCTTCTCGGGCAAGAAGATAGTTGCCCGTGACATTAACAAGGAATGTCTGCTCCCATTGTGCGCTGGCCAGTTCGCCGTCAGCGCCGGGCACGGGATAGATAGCCGCCGTGTTGACGATGATATCGATGCCGCCAAACTGAGAAATCGTGAAATTAACCACCTCCGAGAGGGATACACCTGAACTGAGGTCGACACGAGTGTGCGCGACAAACTCGGGAGATGCTATCGCGCCGACTTCATCGGCAACTTTGCTTGCACCCTGCTGGTCAACATCAGCCACCACGACATGGGCGCCCTTCCGTGCGAGCAGCAGTGCAACTTCGCGACCGATTCCGCTGGCTCCGCCGATTACCAGCGCGATCTTGCGACTGAATTCTGCTTCAGGCGGCATCCGCTGTAGCTTGGCTTCTTCGAGCGCCCAATACTCGATCCGGAACGCCTCCGATCCAGGAAGCGCCACATAGTTATGGAGCTGCGTGAACTGCTGCGACTGCTCGGCGTACCTGGCTTGGGGCAGAGGATCAGAAACTTCTCCATCCTCCAACGCGTTCGCGCCTGCTATGACGTGAATCGCATTAATGAAGAATTCGGTTGTGATCCGAGCTTCTTTCTTGTTCTTGCCAAAGCCGACCAGGCCCAATTCCGGAATGACCACCACGGAGGGGTTGGAATCCCGTAGTTTGGGTGACTCGCTCGTCGCCCACGTGTCGTAATACTTCTTGTATGCGTCTCGATACTCGAGAACCTGGGTTTGGATGCGAGCCTTGAGAACACCGACATCCTCTTTGGTGGAATTCCAAGGGAGAAATAAGGGACAGACCCTGGTTCTCAGGAAATGGTCCGGACAACTTGTGCCCAGTGAACTCAGTTCCTTCGCCCACTTCGACCCGGCAAAAACCAGAGCATCCTCATCCTCGGCGTAATGGGCGACCACTCGGCGATTCGAGGACACTGCCCCCCGGAGTGCCGGCAGGATCTGGGCTACTATTTTCTTCCGATCCTGGACGGGGACTTGCTCAACTCCTCCGAATAAGAAACCCTTCTTTGATTGATGCTGCAAAAGGAATTCACCCATTTGATCGATGGTGTGAATGCTGTTCAAGTAGCAATCGCGTTGCGTCACTCCCCAGGTGAACAATCCGTGGCCGCCAAGAATGAGGCCATCCGCGGCAGGATTATCCTTGACGGTCCGTTCAATCAGGAGCCCCAGTTCGAATCCGGGACGTTGCCAGGGCACCCACACGATCTTGCGATCAAATTCTTGGTTGAATTCATCGAGCTTTCGTTTTCCATTTGCGCTTGCTGCGATAGCGATGGCCCAGTCAGGGTGCAGATGGTCCACGTGCGAAAAAGGAAGGAATGCGTGCAGAGGAGTATCAATGGATGCGGCCACCCGATTCTCGCCAAATGCTGCAAGCGGATAGTAGCGGACCATTTCATCTTCGTACGGTTCGCCGCGATATAGCTGCTTCAGTTGCTCCAGACGATCCAGGTAGAGCAGCGCAAATCCGTCTTCCGTGATGGATCCGAGGTCCCCGCCGCTGCCTTTCACAGCCAGGACTCTGACCGGTCGCCCGGTAAAAGGGTCTGGCAGCTCCAGCTTGGAGCTTGTGTTTCCGCCGCCGAAATTGGTGATGCGCAAATCTGCGCCCAGCAGGTTCGAGCGGTAGCGCAACAGGGCTAATTGATTGCCCACCATTCTCTGAGCTTCGTCTTCTTTCCATAAATCTCTAAGGTGAGTAGTTTCTTTGATCTCAGGCATAGATACCCCCGCAATATTGCTCAAATCTTTTCGCGTGCCTCTCCCACTCGCCGGTTTCAAGCGGCTCGAAGACTTCGGTCGGGAAAGATCGATCCACTATGTCGCGGACTTCCCGGAGCGAGGTTGCGCCCCCCGTCGCAAGAATCTGGATCGCCACATTTCCCAATGCCGTTGCTTCAGCCGGGCCAGCCACGACCGTCCTTCCGGTGGCGTCGGCAGTCAGTTGGTTCAGTAATCGATTTTTCGATCCGCCGCCGATAATACGAATTTGTGCGATGTGCTTCCCACTCACTTGTTCCAGATTACGAAGTACCAGGCGATATTTGAACGCGAGACTTTCCAGAACCGCTCGTACGTACGCGCCGAGTTTCTGGGGAACTGGCTGGTGAGTTCGGGTGCAGAACTGGTTGATGGCCGTGAGAATATCCGGAGGCCGCAGAAAGGACTGGTCATCGGGATCGACCAGGTGACGAAACGTTGCCTCGCCGGTTGCCAGGTCGATCAATTCTCGGTAGTCGTAAGAGAGTCCCTCCGCGAGCCATGATCGACGGCATTCCTGCAGCATCCACAGGCCCATGACGTTCTTCAACAGTCTCGTTGTTCCATTCACGCCACCTTCGTTGGTGAAGTTCAGGCGCAACGCATCGGAGGTGATCACGGGGGAATCCAGTTCGGTGCCTACCAGCGACCAGGTTCCAGAACTCAGAAATGCGATACCATCGCGAGCCGATATTGCAGCCACCGCCGATCCCGTGTCGTGACACGCTGGAGCGATGATCGTAGTGCCGGCGAGAGAGGAGTGTCCTGCAATGTCTGGGAGGAGTGTCCCGATGATCGAGCCCGGCTCTACGATGGGTGACGGCAAATGAACCGGTAGTTCCAGGCTTTGCATCAGGCCGGTGGCCCACGCGTGCTTCACCGGGTCCACCATCTGCGTAGTCGTGGCGGCGGTAAATTCGCAGACAGCATTTCCGGTAAGCCAGTAGTGAAATAGATCTGGGATCGTGAGCAGATATTTTGCTGCTGCAAGGAGCTTGGGAGTTTGTCGCCGAGCGGCGAACAGCTGATACAAAGTGTTGATGGGCATGAACTGGATGCCCGTTGCTTGGTAGATTTTCTCCCGATCAATTTTCCTGAGGACTTCCTCCATGACCCCGTCGGTCCGCCGATCGCGGTAGTGGTAAGGATTTTGGAGCAACTCGCCCTGCTCTCCCAGCAGGGCGTAGTCCACCCCCCACGCGTCGACTCCGATGCCTGCGAGTTCCACTTCGCCCAACCGCGAGAGAGCGCTTCGTACTTCGAACCAGAGTCTTGGCATGTCCCAGTGGAGAGCGCCGCCATATTCGACCGGGTCATTGGGGAAACGATGAATCTCCTCCGTCGTGAGAATCCCGGAGTGAAGACGCGCCAGGACGGCACGTCCACTTTGGGCGCCGAAGTCGAAGGCTAAATACGGCTTCACGGGAGGGCTAGGCATAGGAAGAAACGTTTCGAGAATTCCGGGCCGCGCGTTCCTTGGTGATGCGCTCGAGATAACCGCTCTGGCGGAATGCCTCCATGGGATTCTTGGGCAGGCCTTTTGAGTCGCGCCAGTCCTGGATGATCGGGCGGACGTCGGTGGCGAATGCGTCCTGCAGCAAGGACTCGGCTCGCACCAGGTCACAATTCTTCTGGGCGGCCGCGAGTTCTCGACCATCGACCAGAGCCGCCTTGGAGAACAGTTCCTGCGCCACGGTTACGGTTTGGATCATGGCTTCGATCTTTCCCTTGAGGTTGTGACTCTGGTCGACCATGTAGGCGATGTCGGCCGGTTTGCCGGTTTCCCACTCGAAATAGCGAATCTCGTGAAAGATCCGAAAAACCTGATAGGGATCGATGGAGCCTAGCGTCAAGTCGTCGTCGGCGTAGCGGCGATCGTTAAAGTGAAAGCCTCCCAGCATGTCTTCTGACAGGAGCCACGCGACAATTTGCTCGATGTTTTGCGCCGCATAATGATGTCCAGTGTCGACCAAGACTTTCGCTTGCGGGCCGGCGGCGCGCGAGAGAAGCAGAGACATGCCCCAATCGGCGATGTCGGTGTGGTAAAAGGCGGGCTCGAATGGCTTGTACTCGATCAGAAGTCGCTGCCCGGGAGATAAGGCCTGATGTGATTCCTTCAACAGTTCCGTGAACCACTGCTTGCGTTGCCGGATATTCGCGGTTCCCGGGTAGTTCGAGCCGTCGGCAAACCACATGGAAATGTCTCGGCTGTGCAGCCGCCGGGCGATCTCAATGCTGTCCTTGGTGTGCTGCAGCGCACGCTGGCGAATGGCAGGATCAGGATTGCCGAAGGAGCCGTACTTGTATTCCTGATCCTGGAAAAGATTGGGATTGATCGAGCCGGGGAGAACTCCGTAGTGCTCGGCAAATTTCTTGATGCCATCGGTGCTGCCCACACCATCAGGGCAGTCCCACAACACATGCAACGCTACGGTAGGGCAGACTCCGGTGAGCAGGTGCACATGGCCAGCGTCGCTGAATTTTTCTTCGGTTGTGGTGGCCGCGGCGGGTTGGATGAACTTTCCGAAACGAGTGCCGGTATTGGCGAAGCCCCAGGACGGCAGTTCGATGCGGAAGGACTCGAGCGCGTCAAAAATCTTCTCACTTTTCCCAGCGTCCATACAGCGACCTCTCCGCGGAAATCGAAGGTTACAATCCTTCATTCACAAGGTCACGAATTTCTTTCCCGTGACTTGCGGTTCGCTTTGCAGAACGCAGCATAACACTCGGAGCCGCCAAACGCGTCAACTTGCGCGGCAGGCGGCTGGGAACCCACTCTGAACCTGAGTTCGGATTTTGGCGCATCGCATCCGTGCGAGACTATGCCGTACGCGCGTAAGGACGACTAGATGCCGCGGTCCAGGGCGACATCAGGCATACCTGTGGGTCAGATTCTCCACCGTTCGGGGCCATACATGCAAATTCTTTCATCATTCTCCCAGCGCCAGAATTCTCTTAGAATATGCTGCGTTTTGAAGGTTAAAAAAGGGCCCTGAGATGAGAGAAAAATTGGCTGTACACGCGCTGATTCTCGTGGTTGTTTTTGTAATTGTGGCGGGTTCGTTGCCGCTGGCCGCACAACAGAATCCGGCGATTTTTCCGGCCGGGTTGGCGTTTGGGTACATCCCTGCGGGAACCAGCGTGGTGCAGACGGTCAGCGTCTACAACATCAGCGGCGGAGCGAACGTCACCGTCAATTCGATCACTTCCAACATCACGCAGTTGAAAGTGGTGAGCGGGACGTTGCCGATCACGCTCGGGCCCGGACAGCGCGCCGATTACGGCATTCAGTTCACCGCGGACGCAGCCAAGAGTTATAGCGGGCACCTTACGTTCGCGACGGCAACCCAGGGAAGCCAGGCCGTGAACATGACTGGAAACGGCACGGTCGTGACCGCCGTGCCTTCGCTGAGCGCGTCGTCGCTGACTTTTTCCAATGTGCCGATCGGGACCACCGGCCATCCGCAGACGCTCACTATCACCAACACTGGGACGTCTACGTTTTCGGTGACAGGTGTAGTGGTGACGTATCCGTATGCGCAGACGGGTTGGACGACTTCGACGGCGATCGCACCCGGCAAGTCGCTGAAGCTGACGATTGGATACGTGCCCACTGCGGTGGCGAGCCAACCGGGCTTGATCTCATTCACATATGACGTGGCGCCGCCGAATGGAGTGAGTTTGTGGGGAAACGGCGTGAGCCCGACGGTGCTGGGGATTGATACCTTCCCGACGCTGGCGGCGGGCACTCCGAGTTATCCGTATCAGGCGAATCTGATGGCGGTGGGGGGCAAGCCGCCGTACACGTGGACACTGGCGACGGGTTCCACGCTGCCGACCGGGTTGACGATGTCGAGTTCGGGAGTGATCACTGGCTCGATTGCATCGACGGTTGGGGTGTCGAACTATACGTTCACGGCGCGCGTTGCCGATTCATCGACGGTGCAGGAAAAGTCGAGCAAGCTGTTCACGCTGCCGGTGCAGGCGTATTCGGGATACAAGAATTGCAACAACATCAGCTGGAACGCGGGAGACGGCTCCGGGCCGCTGATTCCAATTAACGATCTGGGGACGAAGTCCTATTTGGGCGCGGAAGAGGGCGGACTGTACGCGAATGGCAGCAATGTGGACGATGCCGGCCACGATGCCTACGGGCAGAGTGCGGCGGCCGCGATTGTGCCGCTCGATTCGAACGGCAATTACAGCCCGACGGGAAAATACGTTTTCATTTCCGTGGGACTGTCGATGGCGCAGCAGCCGTTTGGAGAGTTCGTGAACCTGGTGAACACCGATCCGTCGAAGAATCCCAGTCTGGTGATTGTGGACGGGGCGACGGGCGGAGCGACGGCGGCGTTGCTGTCGTCGTCCACCAATAATTTCTGGAATGCGATCACGTACGATTACCTGCCCAATGCGGGAGTGACGCCGGCGCAGGTAGTGGGAGCGTGGGTGCTGGACGTGGATGGCGGTCCGGCGGGAACATTCCCGGCGGACATGACCAGCCTGCAATCGCAACTGGAGTCGATTGCGCAGAACATGCTGGTGAAATTTCCGAATATGAAGGTGGCGTATTACTCGAGCGTGAACTACACCGGATATTCGAATGGAGCGGCGAATCTGGATCCGGAGCCGTATGGGTATGAGGGCGGGATGGCCGTCAAGAATACCATTCAGGATCAGATCAGCGGAGACCCCAACATGAATTTCAATCCGGCGAACGGCGCGGTGAAGGCGCCGTGGATCGCATGGGGTCCTTATTACTGGGCGAACGGAATGATTCCGCGCAGTGATGGTCTGGTGTGGAGCTGCCAGGATCTGGACGTGGACGGAACGCATCCCTCGAATCCGGTGGGACGGATTAAAGTGTCAACGCAGTTGTTGAACTTCCTGAAGACGGATGACACGGCGTCGAAGTGGTTTTTGGCGCCGGGGGCGGTTAAGTAGTCCGCGTCGATCGACGCAGTTGCGCTTCGGGCTGGCGAGGATCGGGCAGGGTTGGATAGCCACCGAGTTAGAGTAGAACCGCTTTGCGCGGCAACCGGAAGCTGCGATTACTCACATTCGAAATTGTTCTTACACGCGATACCCTCCTAATGACCTGCAGTGCTCCGAAGCCGGTCGCGTACCCTAACGCGCCGGGGCGGAGCTTTCGGGTCGAATCAGCAGCGCCAGCCTCGGGAACAGAAATAGGCCGGCTGCATCATCGATGACGTTGACCTGGCAGGTGTAAAATCCGGGCGTCAGAGGGTTCAGCGGCAGGTCAAGCTGGAAGACGCCAGCTTGGCGGTCGCGCGCGTTCAACTCTGTCAGCTCGGCGAGGGAGGTTTCGAATACTTTGGCTTTGCCGCGAAAGAATGCCACGTTCGTAAGCAGGTGAATACCGGGTTTGGCCGGCCCAGTTTGCGACGCACCAGACGGATTGGTTCGCCCCGGGTCATAGACTTCGTAATAGAGTCGAAGGTGCTGCGCGGAAGAAAAAACGTGGGTCACATTTGGAATAATCTCCGAGCCGTCGCGAATGAGCGGGCTGGGAGTGGCGCCTTTCTTGGCGGGTTGAAGCTGGCTGGCGAGAACAATCGAACTCATTTTGAGCGGGTGTGACTTGAGATCGGGGACGTCCAGATCGGTTTCGAATGAGCCCATGCGTCCGGTCTGGTTTTCCCTGACAACAAACTTGAGGTGATATTTGCCGGGAGGCAGGCTGAGTCCGGTATCGTACTGCACATTCTTTTTTCGAACCTCTGACGACGTATCGATCGCAAGGTTGACGGTGTCGCGAATTCTCGTGATTGGGTGATGTTCGGTGTCGAGCACCACTCCGATGATATCGAGGGTCGCTTTGTCACGGTCACTGCTGTGCGTGAAGGGAATTTCCGATCCCGGCACGACCAGCGAAACCGGAATGAAAAACTTATTGGCCTGCAGGCGAAAATACGCGGTGCTCAGATACAGAGGCAGATCGGTTGTGGGCAACTCGGATGCGAGTTCTTCTTGCAGCTGAAGTTCTTTATCTTCTTTCGTAGAGTGCCGGTAATCGGCAGGTGCATAATAGCCGCGCCGATAGTCGACTTTCACACTGGGGACATTGGCCTTTACTGCAATCCGGCGGTATCGTCCGTCCCGCGCAGCGTTCGTGCTGCGATAACCCAGCAGATAATAGGTTGACGTATCCTGTTGTACTCCCTTGAAGACCTGGGTGAAGTCGTTGGAATCTAGAAAGGCCCGTCCGCCCGTGTCGCTTGCCAGTGTAACCAGGGATTCCTGCGTGGTGAAGTTGGAATTCAGGGCGTTGATCGTGGCCTGGCCGGAATATGGCGAAGTGCCCCGCATGCTGGCGTTTTGCGCCTCTCCACCGGCGACCAGCGCCTGCAGGCCACGCAGATCCATGGTGTAGATCGCCAGATTGGAGCGCACGGCGGCGTTGACGGCTGCTCGTAATTCTGACTGGTTCTCAATCCCCGTTCGGTCCATTCCGCTTGAGAAATAAATCAGCGACTTCTTCTGTTGAAGATGCGCGAGCTTCTCGGCAACCGAACGCAACGCTTCCAGACGCCGGTCCGTATTGAAGATGTTGTATTCCGTATCGTCCGAGGTAAAAGGCTGGCCGGTGTCGGGCGTACCTTCGGTCGAGCCCGTGGTGCCTTCCTCGAAGCCCTGGCCGCTGCCTGAGCTGAAAGCCTGGAGTTGCTTCTTGAGTAGGTCATGATCGGCGGTGAAATCCTGGTTGACCAGCAGCGCACTTCCCAGAGAGACAATCGAGACCAAGTCTGCCGGAGCCATCTGAGTGTCGACATAGTGTTCCGCGGAGGCGACCGCGCGATCGATTTCATCAGGCTGCATGGCGGAGAGATCGAAGAATAGAACGATCAGGCGACGATCCTTAAACTGATTTGCGGAATCGGCGGCGGAAGGCGCGCTCCCTGGAGTGCTCGGTTCAGCCGGGACACCGGTCAGCGGCTTGGTCTGGGCTACATTCTGATTGGCCACGGCGTCCACGTCTTCGACGTCAAACGAAACTATTTTCTGAGGCTTGTTGTCCTCGAGAATCGTGAAGTCCTGCGGTTTGAGACCGCGAACGAAGTTTCCGTTTTTGTCCCGGACGGTAACATTCACGAGAATCAAATCAGTCTGAACGCGGAAAGTGTAGTCCGCCTGCTGCTGAGCCGGCAGGGACGAACCGATCAGGGCGAGAGCCAGCGACATTGCCAGAAACTTGTTCTCCCACCGGTTCCGAGCTGAATTCATCTGCATGTCTCCTCAAAAACGGAAGCGAGCGGTCATCGTAATTTGCCGCATGGCGCCAACTGCCGTGACCCGGCCGAACGTCGGCGAATTGAACGTGGCATCAATCGACGAGTAATTCGGTATGTTGAAGATGTTGGTGGCCTGTGCCCGAAATTCGAGGACGCGTGACTCTTTCATCGGAATGACCTTGGTGAAGGCCATATCGAACAGAAGAGTCCCGGGGCCGATGATGCTGTTTCGGCGGGCGTCGCCATAAGGTCCTGCGGGCACGGCGAAGGCAGATGTATTGAACCATTCTCCAATCGAGGGATTCGAGAGGCTGACGGACTGGCCAGGGACGACGTCGGGACGCAGAGTACCGTTGGTGCCGCGATTGATCTCGTCGGCGCTGCCCAGAATGCGCGGCGTAAACGGAAGACCCGAGGCGATGGTCCAGTCTCCGCTCCACTGCCAATCGCCAAGAATCGCGCGCAGGGGAGTATTCCCCGTGAGCCAGCGCTTGTCGTGTCCGAATGGGAGTTCCCACAAATAATCTGCAGTGAACTTGTGCGTCTGATTGAAGCTTGAAAGTCCTCGCTCCGCCGAGAGATCAAGGGCATTCTGGGCCACCGATGCCGCCCCGCCGCCCGACGAACCGCCGCCGCCACCGGCAGCGGTACCGCCAGCGCCGAGACCGGCACGGCTCGCTCCCGACGTGGCTCCGGCGCCGATGGAGGACGCATCATCGATCGACTTGGAAAATGTGTAGATCCCGCCGATGGAGAAGCCGTTCGACAAACGTTTGCGCAATCGGAGCGATCCTGCATTGGCTTCGGAGTCGCCGACGGAGCTCTCGTAAATAAATGCCTGTGCATTCGGAATCAAGATGCCCGTCGAGGTGCGATTGGGCGCTTCGAGGATGTCGAGGTCCGTGCCTTTGGTTCCCGTGTAGTCGATGTTGAGCAACAGAGTCGGACGCAACTGCTGCTGGATGTCGAGATTGCGAATCTGCACGTAGCCCAGCCGATAATTGGGATTCACCGCGTAACTATTTGTTGTGATGCCGGTCGAAGACGTTGGGAAGCCGTTCTGCAGTGTGAGATCTCCGGTGGCGGTTTGGATATTCGTTTGTGTCGTGGAAAACGGGGGCTGAAAGGCCAACTGCTGCACGATTCCCTGATACGCGCCGGTGTTGTAGTTGATGC
>PMUM01000211.1 GCA_003166855.1 Acidobacteriaceae bacterium
CCCTTTTATAATGCGGTTTCGTAAACCATCGGCAACCGTGGATAGGTTTTTGGAAGGGAGGTTTTCGATGGCCGGTCCCGTCGCCGCCACGTACTACCGTTCAGGTGCATCCAGTTGTTAGGCCGCAAGGTGCTGCACACTAGGCTTGCTGGCGCGCTCCTTCAGCTGTTTCAAGACTTCACGCCGGGCACCTTCCATAGTCGCTTGTGCGGAACGCAATTGTTTGTATAAGAGGACAGAGATTGTGCTGCTCAATAGACTGGTGCACGCACTCAGGTAGGCGACTGGTCGCGAATGCGCATATGCGTACGTAACACCGACTACTAACAAAGCAAGGCTGATCGCAACAAAAAACAGCGTGAGAAATACCCATCGGCGGTAGTCCTGAAGCGGTTCTTTGAAAAGACTCAACGCAATGTTCTGTAATCTTTCGTCGAAAGGACTAGAGCTCGTTGAACTAGCCGACCGTTGCGCTTCGAGCGTGGCATCCACAAAGCGGACGGCTGCGATAAGGGAATTGCGCACAGTCTCAGTGGCTTCCTTGAACATCGGCAACTTTTGGCGTCGTGCCGCCTCCCGGCTGAGTTCGGGCTCTTCGGGAAAACGACTGGAGAAAAGAATCTGGGGAGTCCGCTTTCCAGCCTGTTAACCTCAACGGCGCAATGACTTGCTCCGGACAAACAATCACAAGCCGGCTTCTGCCCGTCAACAACGCCATCGCGGCTACGGCGGGAAATGCGGTGACGCTGGAGGAACTTAACATCAAATGTTCGCAACCTACGGGAAGCGGGCAGGTAACGGTAGTCGCGGCGTCGTCCTCGCACTTCCGGCCACCGCTTAGAACAAGATCGTGGCAGGATATTGGGTATGAGGAAAGAGAATCCAGTATTGGTGCTGGCGTCGGGATACGATCCGCAATTCGCCATGCTGAACGAGTTACCGCACACAGTATGTGGTGAGGTTGCCGCGTGTGCCCAGGCAGGGAAAGACGCGACGGTAATTCTGCTATGGTCGGGTACGCGGGAGTTGCTGCGCGAATTGTTTGCGATTTGCAGCAAGGTGCGCTGGGTCCACTCCCGGGCCGCGGGCCTGGACAACCTGTTGTTTCCGGAACTCGTTGAGAGCCCGATCCTGCTGACTAACGGCCGCGGCGTCTTCAGCGCGTCGCTTGGGGAGTTTGTGCTGGCAGCGATCTTGTATTTCGCGAAGGATTTCCGGCGGATGGTTCGCAACCAGACGGCGGCTGTCTGGGAACCGTTCGACGTGCAAGAGATAAGTGGACAGACGGTTGGGATTTTGGGCTATGGCGACATTGGCCGAGACGTAGCGAACCGCGTGCATGCGATGAGCATGCGTGTGCTCGCGACGAAGCGGCATGTTCCCGAATCGACCGATCCGCTTGTGGAGCACTTCTACAAGCCGGAGGAGCGGCGGGAGATGATCGCGCTCTGCGACTACATAGTGGCGACGGCCCCACTGACTGAGGAGACGCGGCACATGATCAGCGACGCGGAGTTCGCGGCGATGAAACCGACGGCGGTGGTGATCAACGTGGGACGCGGACCGGTGATTGACGAGGCGGCACTGCTGCGTGCGCTAACGGCCAAGAGGATCAAAGGAGCGGCGTTAGATGTGTTTGAGCACGAACCGCTACCAGCGGGACATCTGCTGTACAAGCTAGAGAATGTTCTGTTGTCGCCGCACTGCGCGGACCACACGGCCGACTGGCAGGATCAGGCGATGCGCTTATTTCTGAAGCAGTATGACAGGTTTGAGAAGGGCGAGCCGTTGAGGAACATTGTGAATAAGCGGCTGGGATATTGAGGGAGAGGTGCGCCCCCCAATGAAAATGGCCCCACAGTGGCCCCTAGGAAGCTCGCCAGATCAGTATCGGGAAGTCGGCCGGTGGAACGTGACATTCCGACGCTGAGTTCTCAACTGGCGCCCCTGATCTACACGTACGCGGACGAAAGCTAGCGAGTGAGCCCCTTCGCCCGGTTTCGGTTTTTTCGTTGAGTCTCCGATATTATCCCGAGAGTCTGTAGGTAAAAAACGCCAGCGTCGCCGACGACAAAGCCAGTCCCACACACCACCACCTGGAACCGCGAATCGAAGCCACGAGAGCGAGCACTGTTGCCAGCAGTGCCACGCCTAAGACGATCTTGTACTCGTGTTGTGGCCCGGCGAGACTGTTCACGAAGTGGTCTGCCCTCGGCGGGTTAATCGGTTAATCAGACAAAGCCAGAGCAACATAACCAGCAGCGTTCCGATCGTCCCGAGCAGATGAGAGAGTTGTCGTCCTATCTCTGAAATATACAACTCGACGAAATGACATGGCGCTTCAATAACTTCACGTACCGCTTCTGTCAGTGCGCTATGATTTGTCGACCGCTGACGGTCCCCGGGAGGCTCGATGTCGCCCTTAGATAAGTCCACCCGCAGAGAGTTCATGGCGATCACCTCTTCTGCGGCGTTGGGTGCGGCGGTGCCTTTGGCCGGCGCCCAGCCGGACGCGCCAGTCTCGAATCCTCCTTCGGATCTAATATCTGAAGAGAGTCCTTATTCATCAAAGGAACTATTCGACAGCGGACCGCAGCGCTCTTTCAGGGGCGACAGCGCCACCCAAATCGCGATGCCCTTGGGAGGAATCGGGGCCGGCTGCATCTGTCTGAATGGCTATGGCGGTTTGCAGGATTTTTCGATTTGGAATCATCCCTCGACGACCGCGCTGCCCGAGGGCTTCGCTCCTTCCCAGGGCGCTTTCGCCATTCTCCACATCAAGGGGGCGTCTCCGGTCACCAAACTTGTGGAGGGACCCTTCCCAGTTCTGAAAATTTACGATCAGGGACTCCAGGGCGAAGGCTACCGCCGCGGTGGGTTCGAAGGCTTCCCGCGCTTTCAAACGTGCGTCTTCAAAGGAGAATACCCCTTCGGAGAAGCCAAGATCAGCGACTCCGCCGTTCCATTGCAAATCTCACTCAATGCTTGGAATCCTTTTATCCCACTCGATGACAAAGACTCGGGGATACCCTGCGCCATCCTGGAATACACGCTGCACAACAGCTCACCCCGAACTGTGGAGTATGAATTCTCCTACCATCTTTCTCACCTGGCGCCCGGATGCGGCGAGGACCAATCGGCAAGCCGCAATACTGTGATCCCTGGGCGCGGAGTGTTTCTGCACAACGCGGAAAAGCCGAATGCGGAAGGTTACGGCAGTGCCTGCCTAATCGCCATCGGCGACAAGCCACGCATCAAAGGCATGTGGCTGCGCAGTCCGGGCTGGGAATTCGATTCCCTGTCGGCGCTCTGGCGCGAGGTTTCAACGGGGACATTCACTGCGAACGACGGATCCAACGAACTCGACAGTCGGGGGCGGAATGGCGCTTCGATTCTGCTTGCGGGGGCGCTCGCCCCAGGTCAATCGCGAACCTACCCGATCATCATCGCGTGGCATTTCCCAAATTGTTATCTGCAAGTTGGGGGCGCTACGCTTCCTGACGCCCAAGGCGATGCCGGATGTCGTTCCTTTCCCGAAGGAACACCGCCGCAGTGGCGACCGTATTATGCCTCAATTTGGAACGATGCCCGCGAGGTCGCCCTTTATGTCGAAGAGCATTACGCTTCACTACTCGCGCGCACGCTTGCGTTCAAAGAAGCGATGTTCTCCTCCACTCTTCCATCGTATGTGCTGGACGCGGTCTCCGCGAACCTGGCCATCCTCAAGTCTCCCACCGTGCTGCGTCTGGAGAACGGCGACCTCTGGGGCTGGGAAGGATGCTTTCCTGACGCCGGTTGCTGCCATGGTTCCTGCACGCACGTGTGGAACTATGCCCAGGCTTTCCCTCACCTTTACCCGCAACTGGAGCGGACTTTGCGCGAACTGGAATTGGGCCGCTCGATGGACGAACACGGTCACGTCACCTTCCGCTCCGCACTTCCTGAGGGTCCGGTAAAACACGACTTCCACGCAGCTTCGGACGGGCAGTTGGGCGGAATCATGAAAGTGTTTCGGGACTGGCAAATTTCCGGAGACCTCGTTTGGCTTAAGAAGATGTACCCGTTGGCCAAACGCAGCATGGACTACTGCATTCGCACCTGGGATCCCGATCACCAGGGCGGGTTGTTCGAGCCTCATCACAATACCTACGACATTGAATTTTGGGGGCCAGACGGTATGTGCACGAGCATCTACCTCGGCGCCCTCTCGGCACTCACAGAAATGGCTAGAGCGGTTGGTCAGGATCAAGATGCCGCCTTTTACGGCGATCTGGCTCATCGCTGCGCGCGCTACATGGAAGAACATCTCTTTAACGGCGAATACTTTCAGCAGAACGTCCAGTATCTCGGACTGCGCAACACCTCGTTTGCCACCATGGTCGCCCAGGTCGACGAACACAGCAGCGAAATGCAGAGGCTCCTGAAACGTGAAGGCCCCAAATATCAATACGGCAACGGGTGCCTCTCGGACGGCGTCATTGGCGCGTGGATGGCGCGAATGTACGGAATCGATACCCCACTTGCTCGCAAGAGCGTTCAGAAGACGCTGCAAGCCATCTTCAAGCACAATTTCAAGATGGACCTCAGCCAGCATGCCAATGCCCAACGTCCCGGATACGCCATGGGCCACGAGCCGGGATTGCTGTTATGCACTTGGCCTCTGGGCGGCAAGCCTACGTTGCCTTTTGTTTACTCCGACGAAGTCTGGACCGGAATCGAATATCAGGTAGCCTCGCATCTCATCGCAGAGGGATTCGTCAAAGAGGGGTTAACCATAGTTAAGGCCTCGCGCAGCCGCTACGACGGGCGGATTCGTAATCCTTGGAACGAATATGAGTGCGGAAACTACTACGCTCGCGCCATGTCGAGCTATGCACTGCTTGGTGCCCTGTCCGGGTTCCGTTATTCCGCTGTACATAAGACTCTCTGGTTTGGTCCCCAACTCACCGTACGCCCGTTCAGAACCTTCTTCTCCACCGCCTCCGGATTTGGCACCATTGAACTCGGTAGGACGTCGCTCCGCGTTCAATTGCTTGAAGGAGTGCTTCCGCTAGAGAAGTTGGTGTTTACCGATGGGGCGCAGACTCAGACCCTCGAGTGGAAAATCACCCTCCAGCCGGGCGCCCCTGCGATCAAGAACATCTGAATCGAACGGCATCCCCTTCGCGCACAACTCAGGATTCCCCCGGGGCCCACGAGAGGAGTGACCATGCCGATTTCTGGCTAACCTATTCTGTCCCCGAACGTCCCCTTGTATACAAAGGGGGAACTATGAGAGTCTCCCTCTTTGCAGGGATACGAATGGATACAGCAAAGCTGGAATTTTTTCGCGGCACGCTTGACGTCCTCATCCTCAAGGCCCTGGTCTGGGGACCGCTTCATGGTTATGCGATCACCAACCTGCTCCGCCGTCAGAGTGACGATGCCCTGCTGCTCGAAGAGGGCACGCTTTATCCTGCCCTCTGGCGACTGGAAAACAAGGGATTGCTGGACGCTGAGTGGGGACTTTCTGAAAACAATCGCAAGGCCAAGTTCTACCGGCTCACTCCCGAGGGCCGGCGTCAACTCCGTCATGAAGTAAAAACCTGGGAAGCGTACGCCACCGCCGTCGCCAAAGTACTCGGTGCGACGCAGCCTCCGTTGCCGAAGGAGATTGCATGACGCCTACTCCTCTCTGGCGCCGCTATGCCCGCCTGTTCGGCCCCGACCCCGCCGCCGACGTGAAAGACGAGTTGAGCTTTCACCTGCAAGCCAAAATTGACGACCTCGTAGCCCAGGGCTGGTCCCCTGAATCCGCCCGCCAGGAAGCTGAACGCCAGTTCGGAGATCTGCGCGCCGTGCAACAAATCGGCGTGCGCATAGGAGAGAAAATGGAACGCCGCAAACGCCTCCAGGATTACTGGAACGACTCACTGCAGGACGTGCGCTATACCTTCCGCACACTCGGCCGCGACCCGAGTTTCGCCGCCATCTCTATCCTGATCCTGGCTCTCGCGATCGGCGCCAACATCGCCGTCT
>PMUM01000174.1 GCA_003166855.1 Acidobacteriaceae bacterium
TAGCGCCGGCATCCTGCCGGCTGTCGCGAGGGCACCTTGCCCTCGCGCCCGTCACGAGGGAAGATGCTTGCAGTTCTCGGCGTTTATGATTTTGATTTGCAGGTCTTATGGGTGAAGGAGTGTCTATGACGAAGAACGCAATTCTTGCAGCCGTTTTGATTACCGTGGCGTCGCTAGCTCTCGCGCAAACGCCCACCCACAAACCTACTCAGGTCGTCCGCCCCAACACCAACGCTCCTACCAAAGTCACCGGCGACGGCGTGAAAACCGAATCCGGCCTTCAGTATTGGGACATCAAGGAAGGCCTCGGCCCCCTCGCCAAAGCGGGAGACCACGTAAAAGTCCACTACACCGGATGGCTCACCACCGGAAAGAAGTTCGACAGCTCAGTCGGCACCAATCAGCCTTTTGACTTTACGCTCGGGCAGGGTGAGGTCATCAAGGGATGGGACGAAGGCATCGCCGGCATGAAGGTCGGCGGCAAGCGTCAACTGCGTATCCCACCCGAACTGGCCTACGGCGAGGCGGGACATCCGCCGCAGATCCCGCAAAACGCCACGCTGATCTTCGACGTGCAGCTGGTCGCGATCAAGTAGAAATGCCTCGTTCGGGGGACACACAGGATCATAGGAGGGAGCCAAAGCTCCCTCTGTGAACTCCGTGTCCTCTGTGGTGAAGCGGTTCTTACGCCTTGACGACTTTGCCGCTGCGCAGGCAGGACGTGCAGACGCGCATACGCTTGGTGGCCGCGCCCACACGGGCGTGCACCGGACGCAGGTTGACGTTCCAGCGCCGCTTGGTGACGTTGTGCGCGTGGCTGATGCGGTTTCCCGCCTGCGGCTTCTTGCCGCAGATATCACATTGTTGTGCCATGACGACTCCCAGAAATTTCAATACTTGTAGGGCAAACCTAGATTTTACAGGAACTTGGCCGAATTCGGCAATGCCCGGGCGGTTGCCCAAAAACAAATCGGTCGCAGGGTGCCGTGTTCCCGTTGCACCGCGGACCCGTCTAGAGTCTAAAGCGCCGGTCTCCGCGGACAACGACTTTGTATCACCTGTCTGTTGCTTCAAATGGGGAAACACTCCCGCCCTCCTCATGCGATACTTACTCCATGCAGTCCCCGCTCCAAGCCGCCAGCGCGGCCACCGATCCGAAGTCGGTGAAGGTGAACCTCACGACGGGTACTGGCGTCGACATCGAGTGGAACGACGGCCACGTCTCGCACTATAACTTCGTGTACCTGCGCGACGCCTGTCCGTGCGCGATGTGCGAGGACGAACGCGGCAAAGCTGGACGCCGCCCGGGCGATCCCGTCACCGCTGCTCCGGGCGCGCTGCTGATTTTCAAGCCCAACGCCAAGCTCCTGTCCGCCGAAGGCGTGGGCAAGTACGCCATCAAGTTTTCGTGGAACGACAGCCACGATTTAGGACTCTACTCGTGGAAGTTCCTGCGTGAAATCTGTCCCTGCGCCGAGTGCAAAGCGGCGCAGGCAAAGGGTTAACGTCGGCCGCCGAGCCTGGTTAGTAAGGAGAACTGTTCGACTAAGCTCGTTCGACCAAACATGTTCGGCCAAACATGAGTTCCACCACCCCACACTCCGGCGTGCAATCCGTGGTCAACGAACTGCTGGCGGATCTTCACGCCAAGGGCGGCTGCGAGAAAATCGGACTCACCCGCGAATCCTTCTGTGTAATCCTCTGTGAAGTCGGCTCGAAGCACGCTACGGAGGCGACGTCCGAATCGGAAATTCGCACGTTCTTCCTGAGCCTGCGAGTCGACGAACTCGCGCTCGCCCGCGCCTGCGCCGCCGGTATCAACGCCGCCTGGGAAATTTTTCTCACGCGTTTCCGTGAAAAGCTCTATCTCTCGGCCCTGCGCATCGCGCGGGAAGACTCCGCCGCGCGCGAACTGGCCGACACCCTGTACGCCGATCTCTACGGCACCAATACCCGCGAGGGGCAGCGCGTCTCCAAGCTCGCTTCCTACACCGGACGCGGATCCCTCGAAGGCTGGCTGCGCACGGTTCTAGCCCAGGAATACGTCAACCGCTACCGCCGGACGAAGCGCCTGGTAAGTCTCGACGAGGAATCGGAAGAAGGCGTCCAATTCCGCGCCCCCGATCCGGAGCCGCTGCCACCGGCGGCCGACCACCGTTTAGCGCAGGCCACCGACGAGGCCCTCGCCGCGCTCTCTGCTGAGGACCGCACGGTGCTGAGCGCGTATTATCTCGATGGCCGCACTCTGGCTGAGATTGCCCGCATGCTGGGCGTCCACGAGTCGACCATCAGCCGCAAGATCGACAAGCTGGCTAAGTCCTTGCGCAAGCAGATCGTGGCAGCCCTGGGGCGCCGGGGCATGTCCCGCCGCCAGGCCGAAGAGGCCCTCGAGGTCGACGTTCGCGACCTGCAGGTGGATATTCGCCGCAGTCTGGCGCAAGAAACGTCCCCTCCGGCGTTCTCTGAGAAGAGGGTAGAAGCACGGGCAAGGGAAGGTCCGGGATGACGGTTAACGAGAAGGTAACCCCGCGTTGAATGACGCAAACAAGGAGCTTAACCGAGCAAGCAAGAAGCCAGGAGCTAGTAGCTAGAAGCTGCAATGCAAAACGTCCCCAAAATCGTGCGCGATCGCCTGCAGGCAGCACCGCCCGCCGTCAATCATCCTGACGCGGACCTGCTGACGGCCTTCGCCGAACGTTCGCTGCCCGATCGCGAACGCACCGTCGTGCTCGAGCACCTGGCCCGCTGCGGCGATTGCCGCGGCATCGTGGCGCTTTCCCTACCCGAAGTTGAGTCCGTTCAAACGACCGTCCGCCCATCCCCCAGTGGATGGCTGACCTGGCCCGCTCTTCGCTGGGGATTTGTCGCGGCTGGGGTTGTCGCCGTCGCATCGCTTGGGATACTGCAATTTCAGCGGCGGGCCCAGCATGCAACGACGGCTTCGTCTCTGAACCAATCCGCACCTGTCGAGATCGCGGCCAACGAACCCAAGAAGGAAGTGGATCGGTTCGTGGCTCCGACCGCCAAGGCCGAGAAACAAGAGAAACTCCAGGAGCCCGCCACGCCAGCCTTCGCCGATTCTGTCAACGGTGCCGTTGTGGCTGACGTCGAGAAGAAGAACACCTTTCACGGAGAGGCGCATGCGGCACGCATCTCCCCGCCCAAGGCTGCGGTTGTTGGCGGCAACGCGGGCGCGACTGTCGGCGGCCCGCTACCTCACGGCATGAGACTTTTGAATCAATACCAGCAGCAGAACAATGTCCAGAATCAGATTCCTGCTCCCGCGCCTCCGGCGTTCGCGAAGCAGCACGCCGAGGATATGCCTGTGAGTGGGCGCGTCCCAGCAGCGTCTGAGGCTGTGGACGTATCGGGTGCCGCGACCGTGGCCGCCACACACGGTGCGAACCTCGACGCCCAAGTCGCCGAGAGCAAGCCCGCGGTTCAAACGCCCTCTAGTGCGTATTCCTTTGACACCCTCAGCAGGGCGAAGCCGCCCACCACCCAGACCGCGCAGGAGCAGGCGCTCCTCAGGCTGCGAGACCATGCAGCCCCCGGCCAGATCGGCGGTTTTGTGGTCGATTCCTCTGGGGCCGCAGTGTCCAATGCTCGAGTTACGATCACTCCCTCCAAGCAGGGAAAGCCCACTACCGCTGTGACCGACACTCGAGGCGAGTGGCTCATCGCCGGCATTCCCTCGGGAAGCTACAAGGCAGAGGCCGCGGCGCCGGGTTTCACAACCAGCGTCCTCGCCCTGAACTACGATGCCAATCAGCCCAAGGCCTTCGCCTTCACATTGAGCCCCGGCAGCGTCTCAGAAACCGTCGAGGTTGCGGCTGCGGCACCTCAGCTTCAGACCGAGACGGCCAAGATCGGAAGCACAATCTCTAGCAACGCGATCAACCAACTCCCGGTAAGTGGGCGTGATGTCGCGCAGATGGATGCCGTCTCTCCCGCCCTGCAGCCCCGCTGGGCCGTCAACGCCGCTGGTGCCCTGCAGCGCTCCTTCGACCGAGGGAACACCTGGCAGACTGTCGACGTCAATGCGAGCCAGTCGCTGAGGGCAGAGGGTCTTCAGGTTTCCAAGACTTCCAGCGCGAAAGCGAAAGATGCTGGCAAGGCCTCGAAGAGCGACGCAGCAGCGCTTACCTTCCGGGCCGTTTCAGAAGCTGGCGCAGACGTCTGGGCCGGTGGCTCCGCCCGAGCCCTCTACCACTCGCAGGATGCCGGCAACCACTGGACTCGCGTCTTCCCCGCCTCGGGAGGCACCGTGCTCACCGGTGACATTCTCACCCTGGAATTCCCCGACCCGCAGCACGGCAAGCTCTCCACCTCGACCTCGGAAGTCTGGACCACCGCCGACGCCGGCCAAACCTGGCAGAAGCAGTAGCCCTGACTTTCCCAGTCGTGCCCCTGCAATTCCTCCTAGGTTACTTCGGTCAGCCCAAACTTAGCTCTGCGCTAACTAAGTTACCAAGGTGACGTTTACACAAAATGGGGGGACTTTTAATATCCATCTCGTGGTTTGGCAGTTCTGGGGGAGGGCTGCTAATACCGAGGCGTCCTGGACTGAAAAGTCGAGGACGCTTTTTATTTTGGTCCTCGCCACGCAGCGATTCACCCTCGGCGTCCAAGTGCGCCAAGTCGGAGTCACTCGGAATCCTGCCGTCCGAACTCGCATCTTCTGAAAATGCTTTGTCTGGTGTGTCCCATGCCGCTTCTGGCAAAGGTCCTCGGCCTGAACCTCCTTTTGCGACCTTCCCACCTCCCCGGCATCTAATTCCGGTGTTACGATAGTAGGTTCGGACCCCATGACGGGGACGCACTTATACCGATCGCAGGCCCGGCAGCGCCGCCCGATGGAGCGTCTCGCCGACAGCGCGACGTTTACAACCAGGAGAAAGAAAATGGCAGGTAACGGAATCGTCGAAGTCACCGATGCGAACTTCGACCAGGATGTTTTGAAATCGGACAAGCCCGTACTGGTGGACTTCTGGGCAACCTGGTGCGGCCCCTGCCGCGCCATCGCCCCGATCGTCGAAGAACTGGCTACTGAGTTTCAAGGCAGAATCAAAATCGGCAAAATGGATGTTGACTCCAACAGCGCCACACCCATGCGCTACAAAGTCACCGGCATCCCCACGCTGCTGGTATTCAAGGGAGGCCAGGTGGTCGAGCAACTCGTCGGCTACCGTCCCAAGGACGCCATCGCCCAGGCCCTGAACAAGCACCTCGGCTAGATCGCAGATCGCAATGTTTTGGCAAGACCAACGCCCGGGAACCATCCCGGGCGTTTTTGTTTTCGCGGAGCCCCACCGCAGGGCTAAAATGCTGGGCGATGCGCCACCCCTGCCGCAAAGTCATCTGGATCGCAATCGTGTTCGCGGCGTTTTTTTTCGTCTCTGCCAGTACCCGAGCAGATGATGTGCAGCAGCATCTCCGCGATCAGTATCAGGGCAAGACGCTGCTGCTCCGCGGCTTTTATACAGGCGACAAACTGCACTACGACCCTGCGGGTGCACTCGTCGGAAGCGCCACGCCCGGTAACTGGACCACGGATGGCGTCGTCTTCCTGAACGACATCCACATTTCGGGCAGTCGCTTGACCATCAAGGCACGCCGCCTGGTCGTTTCGTCATCTCATCGGACGCTGCTTGCTGACACTCCGAAGAACCAGAAGAAGACTTCACCTCTCAAAATCGAAGCCGAGTTGGGCTTGCGGAATCCCTCTCCCGATCAAGCCGACGCCGCGATGTCGAAGATATTTCTTGCACAGCAGGATGATTTCGTGGCCTTGGTGCCCGATTATTGGAAACCCTGCGTTCGTTCGGCACTGATCGGCAAGGATCCATATTGTCATTTCTCTCCGGAGTTCCTGTTGATCCCCGGAACCCAATCCTCGGATAGCAATACTTCGACTGCCGCAGCCACACCTCCGCCGCTCCTCTTAACCGGTCCACTCTCTCGCGTCGGACACGGCGTCAGCCCTCCGCACCAGATCTTTGCCCCGGAGCCGCAGTTCAGCGAACCCGCGCGCAAGGCCAAATACCAAGGGACCGTCGTTCTAGGGCTCGTCGTAAACGAGGACGGCCTCCCAACGAACGTCCATATCACGGCTCCTCTCGGATATGGTCTCGATGAGAAGGCCGTGCAAGCCGTCCAAACCTGGAAGTTCAAGCCAGCGCAGAAAGACGGCCAGCCCGTGCGTGTCGAAATTGCGGTGGAAATAGACTTCCACCTGTACTGAAAAGAAGGGAATCGCGAGATCAAGAACTGAGTACTGAGTACAGGGTACTGAGTACTGCTAATACTTCCGCAGCACCCCAATCACCCGCCCCTGCACATCCACCGAAGCCGCCGGCACAATGATCGGCTTCATGGTCACATTCGAAGGCTGCAGCCGGATGCTCTCCCCCTCGCGGTAAAACCGCTTCAGCGTCGCGTCGCTCTGATCCACCAGCGCGACCACGATATCTCCGTTATGCGCCGTGCGCGCTTTCTCGACCAGCACATAATCGCCGTCGAGGATCGCCTCATCCTGCATCGAGTCGCCCCGCACTTCGAGCACAAAGACTTCTTTCGAGCGCACAAAATCCGCCAGCGAAATTGTCTCCGGATTCTCCACCGCTTCGATCGGCTGTCCGGCCGCGATGCGCCCCAGCAGCGGCAGCACGAGGCCCGTGTTCACGCTCATCGCCTGCTTCAGCCGCCCCTTGGGAGGCAGCAGATCGATCGAGCGGCTACGGTTGTAGTCGCGCGTCAGCAGTCCCTTCTTTTCCAGGTTTGTGACGTGCTTGTGCACCGTCGCCAGTGAGGTCAGCTCCAACCCTTTGCCGATCTCTTCAAACGACGGAGAATACCCATGCTCCGCCACGAATCGCGAAATAAAGTCATACACTTCCCGCTGTCTGCGTGTGATGGCCATGCCGCCATTATTGGCGAACAGAAGGCGAAAAAGCAAGTAGGAAGTTCGGATCACCACGACCTGCGCAGGTACAAGGTACAGTGTGGGGACAGGATGACTTATTTGGGCGGGCGCCTTCGCCCGTCCAGGCGGCCCAGGTTTATCGGGCCGCAGCTGCGACTCTCTCCACGATCGCTACTGCGGATGCGTCAAGAGTGCCGCCACCCTGAAACTTTTCCCCCTCACGCGACTCCAATCCGTTAGCCCAGATATCTCGTACTTAAGAAGGGGAAATAAAAATGCCATCATCGATTCGCCTGGCTCTGACTCTCGCGGCCGCGCTCCTCGCCACCACGGCCTGCAACGCCAAAGCCAATCCAGCGACTGGTCCAGTCCCCGCGCCCGCGCAAGACGCTCCCCGCGCCACCGCACCGGGCAAGCAAACCGCCGTCGTTTCCGGCGGATGTTTCTGGGGCATCCAGGCCGTCTTCCAGCACGTGAAGGGCGTGATCTCGGTGACCTCGGGCTACTCCGGAGGCTCCGCCAAAACCGCCGAATACGAGATCGTCAGCACCGGTGAAACCGGACACGCCGAATCCGTCCAGATCGTCTACGATCCCTCGCAGATCACTTACGGTGAACTGCTGCGCGTCTTCTTCTCCATAGCGCATGACCCCACACAACTTAACCGCCAAGGCCCCGATGAAGGCACGCAATATCGCTCCTCGATCTTCTACAGCACCGACGAGTAGAGACGCATCGCCGAGGCCTACATCGCGCAGTTAGGCAAAGCGAAAATATTCCCGCGCCCGATCGTCACACAGGTTGTGCCGCTACAAGCCTTCTATCCAGCCGAGGCCTATCACCAGAACTACGCCACTTTGCATCCGAATCAGCCGTACATCGTGTTCAACGACGCACCCAAGGTCGAGCACCTCCGCCAGGAATTCCCCGACCTCTACACCGGAAAGTAAAAGGAGAGGCCGATGTTCGAGTCCGATCTCGACAGCCAAACGACTCATGTGGGGACAGCCGCCACCGGCTGTCCGGCCGAGCAAAGCTCGGCTGCGCCGCCACCGAATATTCAACGGAGGGCGTTTCTCGCGACATCATTCGCTACGATTGTGGGCCTCGTCTTGTGGCAATGGAAACGGCCCGCCGTTTCAAACGCCGCGCCTGATGCAGTTCCCGAGCCCAAGGACGTCACCGTCGTCTTGTTCTCCGACTCCGGCCAGCGCCTGAAAAAAGTCGCGACCACGAAGGTCATCAAGACTCCTGACCAATGGCGGCAACAACTCGGCCTTGGCGTCTTCGACATCACGCGCAACGCCGACACCGAAATCGCCTTCACTGGAAAATACTGGAACCTGCACGACAAAGGCATCTACCGCTGCATCTGCTGCGACAACGCGCTTTTCGATTCCGCCACGAAATTCGAATCCGGCACAGGATGGCCGAGTTTCTGGGCGCCCATCGCTGCCGAGAACGTAACCGAAATCCGCGACTCGACTTTCGGCATAGCCCGCACCGCAGTTGCCTGCACCGAATGCGACGCTCACCTCGGCCACGTCTTCGACGACGGCCCGGAACCAAGCCATCTCCGCTACTGTATGAACTCGGCCGCCCTGCGCTTCGTGAAGCAGACATAGCGAGATTCCAACGAAGTAGCTCCGTCCACATACGCAAATCCGACACGGTCCCGGGGGACGTGCGAAAATAGCCCGGCGTTTTCAACGCCGGGTTGCTCTCATGGCTACGGAACCGCGTCCCGGATGGGACGCCTGAAAGGTCACACTCCTCCGCCGCACAATATAATCTCCAAATGAACTCCTCCCTCCCCACCTTCCGCGAACCCACTGCCGTCGAAAAACTTTTCAACCGCACCTTCGGATTCCTCGTCGGACTCGGTCTGGGCCCCTCTCACATGTATCTGCTCCAAGTTCGCGGACGCAAAACCGGTAAGCTCTTCTCCACTCCGGTCGATCTGCTGGAACTGCAGGGCAAGCGCTACCTGGTCGCCCCGCGCGGACGGACGCAGTGGGTGCGCAACGCCGAAGCCGCCGGAGAAGTCACATTGAAGAAGGGAAGTACGCGCCAGAAATTCCATCTGCGTCCAATTCCCGATGCCGAGAAGCCACAAATCCTGAAGGCCTATCTAGATACTTTCAAGCGTGAAGTGCAGCGCTACTTTTCGATTCCGGCAGGTTCGCCACCGGAACAATTCGCAGCACTCACCACAAGTTATCCGGCGTTCGAACTTCTTGCAGATTGATTTCTTCGCATGCAGATCACAGAAATATTCTGAAATAATTGTTGTTTTTCCTCTTGCACAAAACTTAAAGTTATGGCATCTTCAATCATCCTCTAAGGAAAGGACGCCCAACTTTGTCAGATTCTACGCACAAATCGCTAAGCGGGCTGTATCGGCCAATCACACGCCGAGTCAGCTTTAGGGCGTCGTCCGATTGCGCTAATTAATTCTCGGCGCTCTTTAACGCAAAGCTAACAAAACAAAAGCACGCTGGGTGGCGCAGGCCGCGGTTCCTTCGACCGTAAATCGACCATTGCCGCGGTCGCTTATTCCCCCAGCAGATTATCCCATGCGTGGGGACGGCCGCATTCGTCCGTCCCGTCGAGCGCAGCTCGACAACCGCGCACAACTCGGTCAGTGGTGAAAGGTTACGGATACTTCTCTTGGTAGAACAGCCCTGGATTTCCAGGCTGTGAGGTTCGACCCCTCATGGGCGCAAGCCCTCTCCGTGGCCGCACGTTCCCTGACCCCATGTCGCATGGCGTAAAAGGCTCGCGGAGAAATATCGCGCGCAACAAACATTCAGTCAGTGGTGAAGTTCACGGCAACTTCGTGGCGTGCCTGTTTACTAGGCCGGGGTTCGAGCCCTCAATCGTGATTCCAGTTCCCTGGCTGTTGTCCGTCAAATGGCGCAGGCGATATCGCCTGCGCCCCAACCGGGGCCGAGCCCCTTAGATCGGAAACGAAAATGAATGTCCTGGAGCGTGCCTTCGTCAAGATGGGTGCGCGAGTGAAATTCGAAGACGCGAAAACGCGTTGGATGGATGGACGACGGGTCCGGCCGGATCTCGCTCTGGACGTTCGCAATGACGACAAGGGCGAGTACTTCCTGATTTCGCGGAACTGCGAAGCGGTGGAGGAATTGATCGTTCTCGACGTGCAGCCTCGCGATCGTCATCTTGTCCTGATGAGCAGGGAGAGGGGAGAGAAGCATCGCTTCCTGCTCGGTCACGACGAGCGTCATTGGTTTGTTGCCAGCATTCCGGAAGCAATGCCTGTGAGCCGCGTACGTGACGCGAAGCTGGCCTTGAAGCCCGAAGCCGTGATTGCCAGTGAGAGTCGCTTGCGCTCGCGGGAAAGGGATCGTCGCCGGAACGCGGCTCGCGTTCGCCAGGGAGAATGGTTTTTCGTACCCGCCGCGAATGTGGCGATGAATCCGCTTTTGCTCTTGCGGAACGAACCCTTGGTGCGCAGCCGCGGCGGTAGGCCACACATGTGCGAGCAACTCTATCGGTTCGGCGGGGAGACTGTGTACGTCAGCCCTGGTGCTCCGAACGGCCTCACGGATTACGAATACCGCGCCTTGTCCGACGGTGAAAGGAGTCGCTGGAGTTGGCGCGTGATGCGTCGCAATCCGAGGGTCTATGTTCGGGGGCGCGTTCGCCATCCTGATCACGCGACCGTTGTTCTGGACGGATGGCATGAGGTCTTCAGCAACACCGAACATCTTTCGCATGCCATGCGCAACGTGATGTTCTTGGATTAGCGGTACAGGTTTCGCCGGTGGTGAAAGAGAAGAGTTACTTCGCACCAAACGATCGACGTTGCGGGGTAGCGAGCCCTGCCGAGGTGCTGATTTGCGGCAACGCCGGGATCCGCGAGGATCTGGGGACGTCGTCCCGAAGCTCAGGGTTGCCGCAGAGACCGGCCTCGAGTCGAATCTCTTCTCGTAGGTTCCCTGGCGATTTGCTACCGCGCATTGCGCGGACGTGGAAGAGCGGCCCTTCGAGGGCCGCGTAAGGTCTCGAATCGATGTGGGCTTCAGCCCCTGAGGATCGTGAAGAGAAGTCGCTAAGTTCGGCCGGTGGTGAAGACAAGGGTTCCTTCGCCTCCTAAGCGGCTGGTCGCAGGTTCGAATCCTGCCACGGGAATTGTGCCCGTGTAGCTCAGTGGTAGAGCTCCTACACCTTTGTCGCTAATTCTTCGGCTGATTGATTTCAATTTCGCAACTCCGGCAAAAGCGCCGGTTAGAAAACAGACAATGTTGGAACTACTGAAAACGATGTTGACCGGCCAGAACCAGTTCGCCTCGGGTGGTCTGCTGCTGATGCTGATCGGCGGACTCAGCGTCTACCTGCGAGCGGTCCCGGAGAACTTGTGGTACTGGATCGTCGGCCAGACCACCATGCTGATCACCGTGAAAGACGACGATGCAGCCTTCGTCTGGGTCAAGGAGTGGCTCCTGGAACAGCTGTTCCTGAAACGCTTGCGCCGCATCGATCTCGATACGACTCTGCGTTCCGAACGCATTTCGCTCATTCCGGCTCCGGGTCTTCACTGGTTCTGGTATGCGGGAAGACCGTTTCAGGTCTGGTTCACGCGCAGCGAGAACACGCGCGAACGAACGGCGAAGCGGTTGGAGTCATTAACGTTTCGCACGATTGGCAGGAAGCAGATCTTCTTGCAGCGCTTCGTAGATGACGTTGTGCTCTGTCACAAGAAACGCATGGGTGTGCGCTCGCGGCTGTACACCTACAACGATGGCTGGGAGTACTCGGAAAATTACAGCCCGCGCTCGCTCGAGTCCGTGGTTTTGGGAGCAGGCAACAAGGAGCAGTTAGTGGAAGACGTAACGAGGTTCCGCAATGCGAAGGAACGTTATTCGCGCCTGGGCGTTCCTTACCATCGCGGTTACTTGCTCTACGGTCCTCCGGGAACCGGGAAGACTTCGTTGGTCTCGGCGCTCGCGGCACATTTCGCGCTCTCGGTCTATTGCCTGAACCTGACCGAGTTTAACGATCGCAGCCTGATGGCCGCGGTCAGTCAGATTCCGAAGGACACGGTCTTGCTCTTTGAAGACATCGATTGCATGAAGGGCGGGCAGGCGCGCGAAGCTGCGAATCTGAGTTCAGCGGAACCGCAAGCTGAAACAAAACCGAAGGAAGCAGGAGCCACCAATAATGGTGTCACGCTTTCCGGCCTGCTCAATGTGCTCGACGGATTCTTCGCGCCAACTGGAGTGCTGTTCATGATGACGACAAACCGAATTGAAACGCTCGACTCAGCATTGCTCCGGCCGGGACGGATCGATTACAAGCTCTACCTCGGTAAAGCATCCGACGCGCAAAAGGTCGAACTGTATCAACGGTTCTTCCCTGAAGCGCCGTACCAGGACGCACGGGAGTTCGTCCGACGTTGCAGGTCGGCGGAAACCATGGCTGAGTTTCAGGGCTTACTGTTGAGCTTGGTGGAACTTCCTGCAAAGCAACATAGTGCGCAAGCGGGTTCGACGATTCAAGACGAACGAGCCGAAACAGTGCTCGCCTAGCAGGAGAAAGTTTCGCCGGTGGCGAAGGTGACGGTTCCTTCGAAGGGTTGCAGGTTCGAGTCCTGCCATGTCCTTCACGGGACATGTAGCTCAGTTGGCAGAGCAATGCCGTCGCCGCAAATTCCCCGGCGAGTTTTGAGGTTGCGATGTGAAAAAGGAAAAAGGCGCACAGGGTTCAATGGACCCTCAACGCCTGGCTTTCTGGGCTGCCAATGGCGCTTCGAATCCGATCTGCCGGTTGTGTGCCGGCAGTGGAGCCATCAACTCGCGAATGGCCTCGACGAGATCCTGGATGTCGGCATCGTGGCTGTCGAGCCGAGCTTCGAGTTCGGACAACTTCGACACGACATGTTGATTGACGGCGAGAGCCTCGCGCATCCCCACGAATGCGCGCACCACGAAGATGCTCATTTCGATGGCGCGCTTCGAGTTTAAGACCGTCGCGGCCATGATGGCGCCGTGTTCGGTGAAGGCGTACGGCAGATAGCGACGACCGCCATGGGCAGACCTTGAGGTCGCATTTTGCGACCTCAAGTTTTGGTATTCCACGCGAGTGAGGGTGAAAAGAAAATCGGGCGGAAAGCGCTGCAGGTTACGTTTGAGCTGTTCGTTCAAGCGCTTGACCGTCACGCCGTAAAGGTCGGCCAGGTCTGTATCCAGAATGACCTTCTGGTTGCGGAGAACCAAAATCTTTGAACTGACTCTCTTGGAGAGGATGATTGCAGTTTTGTTCATGAGCGACTCCAAACTTGAGGTCACAATTTGTGACCTCAAAAACAAGCAGCAGACGGTTCATCATAACAAGCCACGAGGATGGCAAGACCGGAGAACGTGAAGGTTCTCAAGCCGCCGTGCCGAAACAGGAAGGACTAACACGCAGCGGGTTTGCAGTTCGCAATACAGAGCACGACTTCGCTGGGAGCCAGCAGCTTCTAGCTGATCGCTGACAGCTCAACAAAGGAGGCCACACATGGCTCGACTGAATCTACTCAACCTGAACTTCCGCTTGCGCACTCATGAAGGTGCACCGGCGCGGAGCATCTCGACGGAGCTGCAGCTACGGCGTTCGGTGCTGGCCTGCCTGCTTTGGGAGAGCCAGTTCTACGAGGACGGAGTCGAGATCGCGGGGCGCATTGCGGAACTTGTCCCCAAGGTTTCAGCCGAGAAGGTGGCCGCGCTCGCCGTCGAGGCTCGCGCACAGATGAAGCTGCGTCACGCGCCGCTTCTGCTCGTGCGCGAGATGGCGCGTCATGCGACTCACCGCGGCTTTGTGGCCGAGACGCTCGCGCAGGTCATCCAGCGTGCCGACGAGCTCGCCGAGTTCGTCGCCATCTACTGGAAGGACGGGCGCGTGCCTCTGTCGGCGCAGGTGAAGAAGGGGCTGGCTGCGACTTTCCCCAAGTTCGATGCGTACGCTTTGGCGAAGTATGATCGGGGCGGACCCATCAAGCTTCGTGACGTGTTGTTCCTGGCTCACGCGAAGCCGCGTGACGAGGAGCAGGCCGAAGTGTGGAAGCGCCTGATCGCGGGCGAACTCACTGCTCCTGACACGTGGGAAGTTGCCCTCAGCTCTGGCGCGGACAAGCGCGAGGCCTGGGAGCGGCTCCTCCGCGAGCAGAAGCTGGGAGCGCTCGCTCTGCTCCGCAACCTGCGCAACATGCGGGAGGCTGGAGTCGACGAGTCGCTCGTGCTCGCCGCTCTGGGTTCCATGAGCACGGCGCGTGTGCTTCCGTTCCGCTTTCTGGCTGCGGCGCGTTACGCTCCGCAGTGGGAAGAGGCGCTGGAGCGGGCCATGCTGAAGTGCGTTGCGGGACAGGAGAAGCTGCGCGGGAAGACGATCGTGCTGGTTGACGTTTCTGGCTCGATGACCGCTCCGCTCTCGCACCGTTCCGAGATGCAGCGGACCGATGCGGCTTACGGGCTCGCGGTGTTGCTGCGCGAGATCGGCGAGAAGGTGGCAGTATTCAGCTTCTCGAACTCGCTGGTCGAAGTGCCGGCGCGTCGCGGCTTCGCGTTGCGCGATGCGATCGACAAGTCGCAGCCGCACAGCGCGACGTACTTGGGTCGCGCTGTGACGGAACTGAATGAGAAGCACGGCTACGATCGCCTGATCGTCATCACCGACGAGCAGGCGCACGACACGGTGCCTGCGCCTCGCGGCAAGGGCTATGTGATCAACGTGGCCAGCTACAAGAACGGCGTCGGCTACGGCAAGTGGACGCACATCGACGGCTGGAGCGAGTCGGTTGTCGAGTTCATCCGCACGCTGGAGCAGACGGCGGAGTGAAGGGGACCGCGGAGGTATCGGACCTCCGCGGTTTCCAATTCCCATTTTGAGATGATGTTTACTTTTTGGTAATCCCCTCTCGGTCTATTGAAATCATGGGGTTAGGGGAAGACGGCATGGAAATCTTTGGGACTCAATATTTTGCGGGCAAAATATTGATAATGCGTGGGTTAACGGAAGGTCCAAGTGTTCATTTTTTGGCGCTGAATCGCTAAAGTATTGGTTTCAAACAACTTAGGATGCGATGACCGGCGAGCGTCCGCGCAAAATCTTGAGCCGGTTGGACTTACAGGTAAAATATTGCGGAATAAGGACTTAGCTGTTGCCACGAAAAAAGCGCCCCCCCCCGCCTTGCGGCTGGAGAGATGATCGGACGCGGAGGCTGTGGAAGGCAAGGTCAGATGTCACAAAGCCGGAAAGAAAGCTGTGGAAACTCGGATTCGTTCCCGTTTTGGGACTGGGCGGCTGAAGCGGCTCAAAGGGCCGGAGCATTTGGTTTCACCACTGTCCTCGCACCTTCTTGCCGGAAGTGGTTGAGAACTCGACGAAGTTTTTTCCGCTGGTGACGGTTACGTTGGCTGGTGGATCGTGGAGCTTTGCTGGGTCGACGGTGGAGACAGTACAAGGTGGATTCACGTCTGCAACGGGAAAAGGGAGAAAACGCACAGGATGCCAATCTCCGCAGTCAACAACGGTCTTTGTTGGTCCCAAGGATACGAGGTAGGTCTCGGGTCGCGAGTCGTCCGTTCTGGTCAGCAAAAGGATCGTTTTTTGCGAGTTGGCGTGCAGGTATCCCGAGGTCTCGCGTGCGTTGACGACGACCTGGCCGTCGATCCGGAAATACCAGCTGATAGTTCCGCGCCAGGTGGAGTACGCGAGTGATCCGACCGCGAATAGGAGCCCGACAAAGAGGATGACTCCAAGCGCTCGAATGACTTTCTTCATGCTGTCTTTGTAACAACGAAGGACACCATGAAGCCAGAAGAAGTTTCGGAGGAGACAGAGGAGGGGAATGTAGCGCCGCCGGCCCGGTGGCTGTCGCGGGGGTGTCCCGCCCGCCGCGTGCGGGGCCAAGATGGCCCTTCGGCAGGCTCAGGGCAGGCTCCCGGGACAGCCGGCAGGATGCCGGCGCTACGTTGTCCGGGACCTATTTTGGGTTGGCCTCGCCGGAACTTCTTAGTGTTACCTGGTCTTGCGAGAGGGCGCCGCTTTTTGGGATCGGCGGGGTTTCGGCGTGAGGGTCGGGCTTCGGTTCTGCAGGCGGCTGCGAGACTTGGTGGACGTCGGCCGGGTGAACGCTGTTGATTGGAGTGATCATGGTCTGGTCCTCTGAGGGATAGGATCGGCAGAGTCGCGAGAAAGCTTTAGTGAATTGGGCAGCGCCCGCTATCTTTGGTAAGAGTTACCTCGATGGACGTATTCTTCGCAGACGATTCGCAACAGGGAATTCCCAGTCGGCCAGGTATGGGGCATCTGTTGGCTACGGGAGGCCTATACGTACCGGGCGAAGAGGTGCGTCATCTCGAGGATATGGTCGACGCGACATGTGAAAGGCATGGAGTGCCGAAAGGAGAAGAGTTCAAGTGGTCCCCTAGGCGTGATTCGTGGATTGACTCCGCGTTAGCGGGTGCTTCAAGGGCCGGATTCTTCATGGAAATATTGGCTCACTGCGCAAAGGTCGAAGCCGAAGCCTCCGTCGTCATCATTGACAGAGATTCGTCGACGGCCGCTGGAGCCAAAGCCACGACGGAATACGCCACCGAGCTGCTGATCAGACAAGTGGACCGAATCGCACTTCGCAGATCTGCGACAACGATCATTGTGGTAGATCGGCCGGGAGGAGGTCGAGTCGAGGAAGAACGCTTCTTGGCCTCGGCGCTGGATGTGCTCAAGTACGGCAGTGGTCGCGATCTTCCGAAACAGATCGCACTGAATCCGCTTTGTACTACCTCTCATTTTGTAAGGCTTCTGCAGGTGGCTGACTTAGTGGTTTCTTGCGCAACGCAATTCGTAGCCGGTGAGGCACGTTTCTCGCCCAGAGTGTTTCATGGTTCGGTAAGGCCCTTGCTGAGGGGCGATCCAGTTGGCGGATCAGCGATTGCCATATATCCGGAGGTCAAGTATGCCAATCTCTACCACTGGCTTTTCGAGGATTTGAAATTCATGCGGGGTGCGGTTGGGTACGGCTTGCCAATCTTGTCGTACCCGTATTCCAAGGACGCGGTCACACCCTGAGACATCGTAGCGGCAGACAAGATAGTGCTGAGGTGCGGGAGCATAAAAATGAGCAACGCAAAAGTAGATCAAAAGAAGCTAGTCGGGGTCGGCTTCCCGGAGTTTTGGCAGCACGTCCACGACGAGTACGCAAAATGCTTCGAAGCTGCGGTCGAGCTGACAGCGGTCGGCAATGAAGCGTTTAGCGGCCCCTTGAGTCAACCGCTCGAAAAGGTCTCCCGGCACATTGCAAGGGTCGTCTGGAACTCTTTCGGGTCGCTTATGCTGCTCGTTCTGAACGGATACGGCGCGGACGCAATGAAGATAGCTCGCGGGATGTTCGAGGCTTCCGTCACGCTTGGGTACTTGCGTATTCATCCTGGGCTGATTGATGACTACTTGGACTACCACTTTGTCATCCAGAAACGGCTTTACGACGCCATGAAGGACTCCTCACCTGGCCATTTGCAGCGCATCTCCGCGGGGGTGAGAAGGGAGATGGAGGTCAACTTTGCAAGAGTCGCGCCCAGATTTCGAGCACGATCTGGCAAGCTTAGAGCCAATTGGGCGAAAGTTTCATTTCGAGAGATGGCAAGGGAAGTGGGCAAAGAGCAGCAATACCTGGTCTTCTACCGATTTGCCTCGTCAATGCATCACTCTGACGTAGGGGGACTGTTTGCCCAAACGCAGACTTCGGAGGTTGAGGACGTCCTAGACGTGGACATTGCGCCTTCGGACAAGTGGTTAAAGGAATCGCTGATAACTGGACACGCCGCAGTGGTAGCGGTCCTTAGCGAGTACAACGAAATCACAAAGGCGGGGTTAGACAGTGTCGTCGAGCGTGCGCGGCGATTATTTATCGATGCGTGGGGAAAGGACGAACAAAGATCCGATGCCTGACAGCCTCACAACTTGGTCGTCCCCGCCAACAGCGCACCGCTAAAAAGGGGCACCGCAGAAGCAGTTGGTCAATGCGGCAGCGATGCCCGACGTGCACTGCGGCGGGTAGTGCAAGCAGTATCAATTGGCGGTCAATTTACTGTTCTTTCGTGATTGAACGCTGCGAGCTTTGAGCGTCTTGGCGCTTACCTCAGACGGCGCTTCGAAGCCGATGCGGGTGCGGGTTGGTTCGGAGGGGCTCATGAGTTCGCGGATGGCGTCCATCAGGGCTTGGATTTCTGAGTCGTGAGTTTCGAGGCGGTGTTCCAATTCCGACAGCTTGGTCAGGATATGGCGGTTGCCGGCGATGGCGCGGCGCATGCGTACAAAAGCGAGAACGACGAACACGCTCATCTCGATGGCGCATTCGGAGTTCAGGACGGTAGCGGCCATGATGGCGCCGTGTTCGGTGAAGGCGTAGGGCAGATAACGGGCGCCGCCGTGTCCTTCACTTGAGATCACATTTTGTGATCTCAAGATTTTGAGTTCGTGCGGGGAGAGTTGAAAGCGGAAGGCGGGAGGAAATCGTTTCGCATTGCGCTTGGCTTGCTGATTCAGGTGCCGGACTTGGACGCCGTAGAGTTCCGCGAGGTCGCGGTCGAGGATGACTCGCTGGCCACGCAGAACGAAGATTTTCGAATCCACTTTTCGTGCGACTACGATTGCTGTTTTCGCCATAGGGAGTTTTCGGAGATCTAGCTTCAAGTTTCGGATCACAAATTGTGATCTCAAGTTGTCGAGCAGATAGCAGCAGAATAGCAGCCCAGCGGCACGTTGGAGCACCACGGAAGTTCATGCGTGGTGCACGCGCGTGTTTGCGTGGATCCTAAATTCAAAATCCCCACCCTGTCGCAAAGGACGCGACAAGGGTGGGGCACCCGCTGCACTGTTGAGCGGTGGGAAGGGCAAGCTCGCATCGCGTCGCTGGACGGGCGAGGCGCCCGTCCCCACACGAGCTTATCTGCGTGAAACTGATCATCGGTCTTGGCAATCCCGGTATCGAGTATCAGTTCACGCCGCATAACCTGGGCTTTCTAGCGATTGATCGGATCGCGAGCGGCTTGGGAGTGGACGTGAGAAACCGGCAGTGCCGGGCGCTGACGGCGCGGGCGGTGATTGCCGACCAGACGGTGCTGCTGGCCAAGCCCGAGACGTTCATGAATTTGAGTGGCGTCTCGGTGCGGGAACTGGTCGAGGAGTACGAGGCGAAGCCGGAGTCGGACCTGATTGTGATTCAGGACGAGTTGGATTTTCCGCTGGGCACGCTGCGCATTCATACGCGGCGGAGTTCGGCGGGGCACAACGGCATCGAGTCGATCATCGGGGCGCTGGGCACGCAGGATTTTCTGCGCATACGGATCGGCGTCGCGCCCGAGCGGAAAGTTGGAGACGGCGCGGCATACTTGCTGGCTCCAATGCGTAAGCCGGAGTTGGCGATTGTGGACGGCATGCTCGACACCGCCGAAGACGCGGTGAAAGTGATTTTGAAAGAAGGTCCGGCGGCGGCGATGAACCGCTTCAACCGGAAGCCGGAAGAGTAAGGAAGCGCGCCAGACGCGCCCTTCGGTCGCTTGCGCTCTCTCAGGGCAGGCTCCCGGGATTCGCGCGGCGCGCCCAGATCCTTCGGCGACAAAAAGCTGTCGCCTCAGGATGACAAGTTTGGAATTGGAGAAAAGAATGAATCGTACCTATGAATTGATGTTCATTGTTCGGCCGGATATGACGGAAGAGGATCTGGACAAGCTGATTGCTACGTTGAGCGGCGTGGTGCCGACTTCGGGCGGAAGCGTACTGCGCGTCGACAAGATGGGCAAGCGCCGACTGGCTTACACCGTTCGCCGGTTTCACGAAGGCATTTACGTGCTGATGGTCGTGGAAGGCGGAGGCGCAGTGATTCACGAACTGGAGCGCCGCCTGCGCGTGACCGAGCCGGTCATCAAGTTCCTCACCGTGCGTACGGATGAGGAGCAGAAGCGGCTGGATAAGGTGAAGGCGCTCCGCGATGCGAAGAAGAAGGTAAGCGCGCAGCCGGCGGTACCGGCACCAGCACCAGCGGCGGAGGCACCTGCGGCTCCGGCAGCGGAAGCTCCGGCGACGGCGTAGGGCTGCGAGAAATCCTGGCGAGGCTCGTGCAGATCTCAAGCGAAAGCGGATTCCTCGCTTCGCTCGGAATGACAAGGCATATCCGAATCACAAGGCATCAGGCGTCGTGAAGTACGGCGACCCACACAGAGGAGAAATATGGCTGACGAAACGAAAGCACCAGAGCAATCCACGCCGAGCGAGAGGCCGCGTTTTGATGGTCCCCGTCCGGGAGGAGATCGTCCGCGGTTCGGTGGTGGCGGACGCGGGCCCGGCGGTCCTCCGCGCGAAGGCGGCGGCGGACGCAAGTTTTTCCGGCGCAAGAAAGTCTGCAAGTTCTGCGTCGAGAAAATTGAAGACATCAACTACAAGGACTACCGCATGCTCGGGCAGTTCGTCGCCGAGAGCGGCAAGATCGTGCCGCGGCGCCTGACCGGCGTTTGCGCACCGCACCAGCACCGTCTGTCGGCGGCCATCAAGAAGGCGCGGAACATCGCCCTGCTGCCGTTTGCGGGGCGGGCATCGTAGACAAACAAGCTTCGAGCCGCGAGCTACGAGCGATGTCGAGCCGCGGTCAGCAGTCCGCTCGAAGCTCATAGCTCGGAGCTCAAAGCTCACAAGATTGGAGTCATCCCATGGAAGTCATTCTGAAAGAAGATGTAGCGAAGCTGGGGTCCCGCGGCGACGTGGTGAAAGTCGCGGAAGGATATGGACGGAATTATCTGTTGCCGCGCAAGCTGGCCATTCAGGCCAATGAGGGCAACAAAGCCGTCATCGTGCAGATGAAGGCCGCATCGGTGCGGCGCTCCGCCAAGGAGAAGACGCAGGCCGAGGAACTGGCCAAGCAATTTGAGGGCGCCTCAGTGTCGTTCCAGCGGCGCACGGGCGAGCACGATCAGCTCTTTGGATCGGTCACGTCGAGCGACATCGGCGATGCGCTGACCAAGAAAGGCTTCAATATTGACCGTCGCAAGATCCAGTTGCACGAGCCGCTGAAGACCGTGGGGGAGTTCTCGGTCCCGGTAAAGTTGCACAAGGACGTGACCGCGCACTTGAAGGTGGTCATCGAGAAGGAAGTCGTCGCGGAGTAAGAGTTCGCAATTCGGCCCGGGCGCTCTGCCCGGGCTTTCTGTTGTCCTGCATGTATCTGCCCGGTGATCGATCACCGGGCAGGCCAATCACTGGCACGTCAGCGTAAACCTGCGCAGGGAGCCATTCGTCCATCCCGTGCCGTCGGTCGGCAAGTGCGTGAAGTAAACGTAAAAACTCTTTCCCAGAATTCGCGGGTCATCACCCAGTCCGACGGATGTGGGATAAGCCGCGATCGTCTCGAAGTTGCCAAGCAAGGTGGGCACTGTCCACGTAAGCCCGTCGGGCGATTCGGAATAGCCGAAATTCGTGTCGTTCGAAATAATCATCACGTAGCGCTGCAGAAAACTGTTGAAGTGGATATCGAGATAACCCTGGTAGTTAGAGTGGGGATTGAGGTCGGTGGAAGCGCCGCCGATAGCGGGTTGCAGGATCCAACTGCCTTGGTAAAACTTCTGGAAGGCGACGGCGTGATGGGGCTTGGGTCCGAAGGCTGCGGCGAGCAAGGCGGACACTGGGGCGCGGGCAACCGAGACGTTCGTCGTGGTGTTAACACCTTGGGCATCGGTGAGGTGAAGCGTGCCGTTGGCGATCCAGTCGGGGAAATAGAGATAGAAATATTTGTGGTCCGGCGAGAGGACCAGGGGGCCATCGCTGATTTCGAAGCCATCGAGTCCGACGGAATAAGCCTGGTTCAGGCGGATGATTTCGCCGAGGTCGGTCCAGGTTCGGCCGTCATCGGTGGAGGCGGCGAGTCCAAGAGCGGCGTAGAGGGCGTCGTTGGGAAGTTCAGCGTGATAGGTTGCGAGAAGATTACCGGCACCGGGCATTTCAGCGGGAACCTGATAGACCGGGCCCCCGCCCATGTACCCGTAGCTGGGATAAATTGGGTTGATTGCAGAACTGGGGTTGGGAGAAACGCTTACGTCCTCGGGATCGTCGGTTCCGAGCGGGTTATCGAGAGTCCCGACAGTCGTTGTGAACGATCCCCACTTATCGTTGCCAACCCATTGTCCCTGCCACATTTGTCGTGCGTGGTATCCACCGTCGCTGCCGAAAAACTCGTAGCCCCTGGCGGTTTTGATGACGCCGAGCGGCGTGTCGGGCCAGTCGAACGTGTCGGTCAGCGGCGGTTCTGCCCTGGCTCCTGCCGCAAGGCGCTGCGCCGGCGAGGCGACCACGACGGGCGGGGTCAGGGCAGGATGGCAGATCTGAGAGAGAGTCTGCGCGACCCCGATTCCGGAGGCTAGCTGGAGGAAACCTACTAATAGCGTGACGGAAGCGAGCGGCAGTCGGGACGGCATTGAGTATCCTCGAATTCGACTTCGTACGATCACAAGCCTACATAGCTAGGAACACCCGAATCTCTGGAATGTTGCAGTTGCCCCGGCGATGGTGCAGTTACTATGCCAAATTCGCTGTATCCACCTTTTCCGGTTGTTCTGTTTCCCCCTAAATCTTTACCCCTGAACCACCTAGGCCCCCCAAAAATCCCCTGTCAGCCTATAATTTCTGCTCACGGTTCCACTGACGACCCGTCTATTCCAATGCAAGCCCGGATGCGGTAAATACCGGGCAAACAGAGGAACGAAGACACATGCCGGCCGGTGTATGGGTATTACCACTTGCGGTTGGCGATCGGGCCCGCTCGAAGTCGAAGAGTGAGAGAGTAGAGAGAGTCAGCGAGAACCAGGACCCCGCGCGGGGCCGCATGGCTGGGCAAGAACGCCGCATAGATGACACGATGCTGATCCGGGAGGCCCAGCGCGGAAACCGCGCCGCCTTCGAAGACCTCGTGCGTCATTACGACCAGGCAGTGTTGCGCCTAGCTCTCCATCTCACCGGAACCGAGCAGGACGCCCAGGACGTCTATCAGGACGCCTTCCTCAAAGCCTACAAGAACATCGGAAATTTCCGGTTCGAGTGTTCCTTCTACACCTGGATTTACCGGATCGTGACCAACCTGTGTCTCGATCACTTGCGCAAGAAGAACGTGCGCAAGGAGGACGCTCCGGTCGCGAAGGATCCGTCGGGGGGCGAGTACGATCTGCTCGACCAGGTGCCCGACGTGCGAGCGGGAGCGAATCCGGAACGCGATTTGCTGCGCCGGCAGTTGGGAGCGCGCATCGCCGGAGCGCTCGAAAAACTGACGCCGCGCGAGCGCATGGTGTTTGAGTTGAAGCATTACCACGGATTGAAGCTGCGCACCGTGGGAGAGATTTTGAAGACTACGGAAGAGACCGCCAAGAATACCCTCTTCCGCGCCACGCAGAAGTTGCGCGGGGCGCTGGCGGATATGAGATGAAAAAAGGCCGAGCTGCGCTCGGCGACCGGGTCAAAGACCCGGTCCCACATGAGTTGATTAGGGTGCAACGATGAAATGCGAATGGGTTCGAGAGAATATCGTGCTTCAGGTTTATGGCGAACTGGCGGATGACGCTCGCCATGAACTGGAGCAGCATGTGGCCCGCTGCGCTGACTGCGCGGCCGAACTGAAGGCGGAGCAGGATTTTCACGCGCTGCTCGCGCAGGATCGCGCAGCCGATCCGTCGCCCAATCTGGTGACGGTTTCGCGCATGCGGCTGCAGGAAGCGCTGGAGACGGCCAAGCAAGGCAGCTTCTGGAGCCGGCTGGCGTTCGATCCGGCCAACTGGCTACTGCAGATGAAGTTCTCGCCGGCTCTGGCGGCGGCAATTCTGATCGTCGGGTTTGTGGGCGGGATTGGAACCATGCGTGAGATTTACGGATCGCGTATTCCGCAAGGCCCCGGGCAGGTTCAGCAGCAAAACACCCCAGTTCCCACCGAAGCTTCCATCGCCAGTATCAGTTCCATCGTCCAGGATCCGGGCACCAATCAGGTCAGCATCAAGTACAACACCGTGTCGACGCAGGAGGCGCAGGGATCGCTGAACGATCAGAAGATCCAGCAGTTGCTGCTGTATGCGGCGCGCAATAACTACAACTCGGGCGTGCGGGTGGATTCAGTCGATCTGCTGGCGCAGAAGTCCGGAGACATGCAGGTACGCGAGGCGCTGATGTATACGCTGCAGAACGACACGAATCCGGGAGTGCGGCTGAAGTCGCTGGACGCGCTGGGCAATTACGTGAAGAACGATACCAACGTGCGCGACTCGGTGCTGCGGGCGCTGGTGAATGATGGCAATTCGGGAGTGCGCATTGAAGCGTTGCGGCTGATCGAGCCGGTGAAGGCCGACGGCAGCGTGCGTGGGGTGCTGATGGCGCTGGCTGCGAAGGATCAGAGCACGTATATCAAGTCGCAGGCCCGCACTATGCTGGCGCAGTTGCCGGAGATTGATTAGGAATCAAGGAAGAATGGCGTCGGCGTTTTGCCGGCTTTCGCGGTGCGCGGGCGAGACGCCCCCGCGACAGCCGCCGGGACGGCGGCGCTACAAAGAAATCGCTGATGATCGCGAGAATTGAGGGGGCTATTTTGAAACGTGCGCTACAAATCGTCGGGCTGGCTGGTGTGCTGGCTCTGCTTGCGCCGCTGGCACTTGTTCCCAAGAGCTGGGCGCAGGAAACACATGTAACCCGCGAAGGCGGAGACTGGGGTCAGGAGATCACGGGCTCGCTGGCAGGGGTCAAGAATCTGAGAGTCAAAGTCGACATGGGCTCCGTAGTGGTGCGAGGAGGGCAGCAGCAGGGCATCAATTACGTTATACATACTCGTTTTGGTTCTTCTTCCGAGCAAGAGGCGCGCCGCCAGTTCGAGCAGTACAAGGTCACCGCATATGTGAAGGGCGACACGGCCTGGATCGTAGGCGACTGGCAGGGCAGCAAACGGCCCCGTCATTGTTCTTCGGAATTTTCGGTGATGGTGCCTCGCGAGATGGCGCTGGTGAAGCTGGAAACCGAAGGCGGCAACGTTGAGACCACGGGCGTCACAGGCCGGGTGGAAGCGGAGAGCGGCGGCGGCAGCCTGCGGCTGGATGATATTGGTGGCGGGGTGAACGCGGAGACCGGAGGCGGATCGATCGACGTGGGCACGGTCGGCGGAGAACTCGGATTGCACACTGGCGGAGGTTCCATTGAAGTTCGCCAGGCCAATGGCAAGCTGGTCGCCGAAACTGGCGGCGGGAGTGTCGAAATTCAGTCCTGCGCACAGGGCGCCACCATTGAAACCGGGGGCAGCAGCATTACGGTGCGTCACTGCAACGGAATGGTGAAGGCATCGACTGGCGGTGGCAGCGTCGACCTCAGCGATATTGGTGGCCCGGCGCAGATCGAAACCGGGGGCGGCAGCATTCGCCTGAACTCGGCCAAGGGACACGTTCGCGCAGAGACCGGCGGCGGTGGCATTGAGTTGTACGGTGTGCCTTCGGCGTCGGCTGAAACGGGCGCGGGCGGGATCACCGTGAAGCTGATGAATACCGGCGGCGAGCGTCGCGACTCCGATCTGGAAACGAGCGCGGGCGACATCACGGTCTATCTGGCTGCGGATGTAGCGGTCAACGTGCGCGCCAGCGTCGACATGGGTAACGGACACCACATCACCTCCGAGTTTCCTGACATCCACATCAGCAGCGAGGGCGGCCAGTGGGAAGCCAAGACGCTGAATGCGGAGGGCAGGCTGAACGGGGGCGGTCCGGCACTCAAGGTGCGCACTGCGAGTGGCAACATCACTTTCAAGCGTGCCGGCCATTGAGACGCATTGATGATTGTTGATTTCTCGATCGTTGATTGAAGACCGATGTGGAACGAACGCGGATTCGCGAGGCTGCGTCACCGAATCCGCGAGCCAACAATTCACGTTGAGGGAATGACCATGCGCAAATACGTTATGACCAGCATCGTGTTGTTGCCATTGCTCCTCACCTTTTCGCACGCCGCGCAGAACTGGTCGGTGGATCCGCCGGCTGCGGCCTGGATCTTTTCGAGCGAAGACAGCGGGACCAGTTCCTATCTCGGGGTCGATATTTCAGACGTGACCACCGAGCGGTTGAGCGCGTTGAAGCTCAAGGAGGAAAAGGGCGTCGAAGTTACGATGGTCGACCAGGACGCCCCGGCCGGGAAGGCGGGCATCAAGGAGCACGACGTTATCCTCACGATGAACGGCACGTCGATCGAGAGTGGCGCGCAGTTGCGGCGGATGATCCACGAAATGCCGCCGGGCCGCGTGGTGACCTTCGGTTTGAGCCGGGATGGCCAGCCCGTGACAGTGAAGGTGCAACTGGCCGACAAGCACAGCGAGTTCTCGGTCCACAGTCCCAAGCCGGGCGATTTCCAATTCCAGATTCCCGAGATTCACGTGCCGGATATCGACATTCCGGCGATCCAGGTCATGATCACGTCGTCCGCGCGCAGCGGGCTTACGATGGAGAACATCTCACCCCAACTGGGCGAGTTCTTCGGGGTGAAAAACGGTAATGGCGTACTGGTACGGTCCGTAGAAAAAGGCAGCCGCGCTGAGAAGGCTGGGTTCCGCGCAGGCGACGTGATCGTCAAGGTGAATGATCAGGCAGTGCATGACACCAGCGACTTTTCGCACGGGATGAAGTCGCGCAGCGGCAATACAGCCACCGTGGTTGTGGTGCGCGACAAGAAAGAGCAGACCCTCACCTTGTCGCTGCCGGATCGCAAGGAGTCGGGCGACCTTCTGGAAGAAGAAAGCTCTGACGATCTATGGATCGACGCGGAGTCGCGAGTGGAGTTGGGCGAGTTGCAGAACGAAATCGCCAAGCTGAGACCGCAGATGGAGCTGGCGGCGAAGGACTTTCGTAAATCCGCGGAAGAACTTCGGAAATCTTGGTGCGACCAGCAGAAGAAATTCCGCGAGGAAAGCTTGAAGCAGCGCACGGAGATGAGGCAGCAAGAACGGGACCTCAGGCTGAAGCTGGACCAGATGCGCCGTAGCTCCATGTTCCGAACCTGGGCGGACATCTAACAGAACTCTAGCGCTACCGGCCGCTGGCTGCCGCGCGGACAAGAGTGGCGAGGCAGACGCGGTTGCGTCCTGCCTGCTTTGCGGCATAGAGACCGTTATCTGCCGCGCGGATCAATTCATCGCGGCTCTTGCCGTGCCCGGGGAACACCGCGACGCCGGCACTGATCGTCACTGTCCGGGGCACCCCGGGGAACGAGTGTGACTCCACCATCCGCCGCAACTTCTCCGCGATGGAGATCGCCTGAGCGGTATTAATCTGCGTCAGCAGGATCGCGAATTCCTCTCCGCCGTAGCGGCACACGACATCAATCTTGCGCAATTGCTGGTGAAAGAGCGAAGAAACCTGGCGCAGGACCTCGTCCCCGAGCAGGTGGCCGAACTCATCATTCAGCCTTTTGAACTCATCGATGTCGGCCATAATCACAGCCATTCCGCCCTTGTGGCGGCGGGCGCGCTCGATTTCTTCCATGATCCGAAGCTCGAAGAAACGGCGGTTAAAGATTCCGGTGAGTCCGTCGAGGTAGGCCAACTGCTTCACCCGCTCCACGTAGTGCGCGTTTTGGATAGAAGTGGCGCAAATGTCGGCGACCGATTCGAGGGACTGCAGTTCGCTCTCGCGGAAGGCATTGGTCTGGGCGCTGTGCAACGTGAGCACACCGAGGGTCTGGCCAAATGAAATGAGGGGAATGCTCATACGCGAGGCCGACTCTTTGAATATCCGGGCGGAGTCGGGCCTGCCCGTCAGATCTTTTTCGATGATGGTGCCGCTGGTTTCGATGATGCGCGACCACGGCTCCTCGGTTACGGGGAAGCGTCCGCCGGGCGGGGTACACGGCGTGAGTTCGCCCTGATGGGCACGCATGACCAGGTCGCCTTCATCCCGCAAAAAGAGGGATACGTGGGGGACCTGAAACGCGTGCTGAATTACGGCGCACACGCGGACCAGCAGATCCTCCAGTTCCATGACGGCTGTACTTTGTTGCGCGATGATGTTGATGGCTTCCAATTGCCGCGCCCGCTGGCGTTCCAGTGAGTACAAATGGGCATTTTGCAGAGCGATGGAGGCGTGCGTGGAAAACAAGGTCAGCAGTTCGATGGTTTCGTGGTCGAAACGATCGACGCGATCACTCTGGCAGTCGAGCACGCCCACGACCTCATCGCGCACCATGAGCGGAATGGCCAGTTCCGAGCGCGTGGACTGCGCGGCGCAGATGTAACGCGGGTCTTTGCTGACGTCGGCGGCGTACACCGGTTCCTTCTTCAGGACCGCCGCTCCGGTGATCCCGTCGTGTTCTCCGAAACAAATCTTGTCTTTGCCGGCATCCCAGCCGATCTGCGAACGGACGCACAACTGCCGGGCTTCCTTGTCGAGCAGCAGGATGGCGACGTTCGGCAGATGAAAATAGTCCCGCGCGATCGCCAGAATTCTCTGCAACACCTCGTCCAAATCAAAGGTGGAGAGCACGGCCTGGCCGGCGTCGTATAGGACCGCGAGTTTCGGCATAGTCGAACGAATTGTACGACGGGGGAAAGGGGTTACCGATGTTCCGAAAGTAACGTCGGGTTTAAGCAGGGCGATCCAGGTAGGCTTCGGGGCTAGCGCCACCTTCTTGCGGTGCGGATCAATCCATAGGCCACCAGGCACAACCAGAAGTCCAGAATCAACCCCAAGTCCATGTGGAAAGGGCGGTGGCGCGCGGCTAAAGGCAATGACGGAATCAGAGCGAAGTACACCACGTTGCCCAATATGATCGCCAGCAGAGCTTGGAGAAAATTGATGAGCACCGATGGTTTAGACACCATAGAGGGCATCCGAGGATGCCCTCTAATTACACGGGTAGTTGATTGTTTGCAAGTGGTTAGAGAAATGAGGGCAAAGCCATCAAAACCTGAACTTCCTTGCCGGCAACCTGCACGCCTGTGGAGCCTCCAAAACGCCGCCCACGGATTTCCGCATGGTTTAGAAGGTGTTTGCGAAAGTCCAGCTTACTTCATGAAGCGCCCATCGGGGCGTGAGGAACAAATCGGCCTTATCGAAGGAACCGTACCTAATGTCCCGAGTGATACGGGTGACCCTTCAGGATGGTAAACGCCCGATAGACCTGCTCCAGCAGAACGACTCGCGCCAGTTCATGCGCCAGGGTCATCTTACCGAGTGAAATTGTGTGCTGCGCAGCGGCCCGCACTGCGTCACTGAAGCCATCCGCCCCGCCTATGGCGATGACGAGCGGCAACGGATTGCGGTCCTGATAGTCTCCCAGAAACTTGGCGAACTGTTCCGACGAGAATTCCTTGCCCCGCGAATCCATCAGCACCAGCGTCGATTTAGCGGCCGCTTTCGCCCCCGCCGCTCGCCCACCTAGATCGAGCAACGCCGCTTCATCTCGCAGCACAACACCCCCCACCGGCACATAGCGCGAGATCCGTTTGAGATACTCGTCCGTCAGCGACGCAATCGCCGGCTCCTTCGTCTTCCCGATCCATGCAATCTTGATTTTCACCGGCAGAACGATCGCCTCACTTCTTCCCAGAGGCCAGCACGACCGACACTCCGAACGCGATCTTCTCGCCGTCCGAATACTGCCGTACCGCCGCATGCACTTCGGCGTGAATCTGCGGCCACTTCTCGGCCGGCACGCGCTCCAGCATCGAACGAAACGGAACCGAGACCGACTGCGAATACTGCCACAATTCTTCGACGGGGCCGGGCCATGTCCACGGCAGCGTTTTGGTTTCTTCCTCGACCGCAATGAATCCCGCGCTGCGAAAAATCGCTGACAAGCTGCCGGGCTCTGAAAATCGAAAGGGATTCGGCCCATCCGGCTCCAGCAACGGCCCACCCACATGCCCGTGCACCACGCCCATCATGCTCTGCCAATAGGGCTGCTCGACTGGACCCCACGCCAGAAAGCACGCGCGCGCCCCCGGCCGCAAGACGCGCCACAGTTCCTGCAACGCAGCCGCCGGATCGTAAAAGAACATCACCCCAAAGCGCGAAGTTGCGAGATCGAAGCTGTTGTCCGGAAAAGGCAGGCTGTGGGCATCCGCTTGCAGCGTGATGAAGTTCTTCAGCCCACGCGCCTCGGCCCGCTTCGCGGCGATCTCGAGCAACCCGGCGCTCAGATCAATGGCCGTCACGTGCCCATGTTCTCCCACGCGCGACGCCAGACTGATCGCAGGCTCGCCGGTTCCGCTGGCCAGGTCGAGCACTTGCATGCCCAGCGCGGGCTGCGCATACTCCACCAGCGCATCGGTCACAGGCTGCCCCATGGCCGCCGACTTGGCCTTCCACTTCTCAGAGGCAACGAGCCGGTACTGGTTTCCCCAGTCCGGCCCGGAGTCTGGTTTCGATGTCATGGGAGCCTTCAGAATTGCGAAGAAGATCTAGGCTGTCTTTTTCTTCTTCTTTTTCGCCAGAGCTACTTTTGCCGCAGCCGGCTTGGCGCAGCCGCTTTCTTCTTCTTGGGAGCTGCCTGCAAATCGCCGACTTCCAGCCGCTTGGCCGTCTTCCACAGCCGCTCGAGGTCGTAGAACTTGCGCGCTTTCTCCGAGAACACGTGGACGACGAAGTCGACGTAATCCAGCAGCACCCACTCCGCCTGCTTGTAGCCTTCAACGTGCGCCGGACGCAGGTTCGCGGCCTTCAGACGCAGCTCCACCTCGTCGGCAATGGCCTGCACCTGCCGCGGGTTGGTTCCGCTGCACAGCACAAAGTAGTCGGTAAACGCTCCCGACCCCTTCTCCATTTCCAGGATGCTGAGTTCTTCGGCCTTCTTCTCGAGGCAGGCTTGGATGGCTGCGGAAATTTGCTGTTTGAGTTCGCTCTTCTTCATTCAGTCGTCGGCGGTTCTTTCGTCAGCGTAAAGTTCGCTCTAATTGTAACCGACCCTCAACGCCGCACTCTCCGTGCGGTAGGTAGCTCAATATAAATAATGAGGTTGTCATCCTGAGCGGAGCCGCTCTTCAGGCGAAGCGAAGGATCTCGGACTGAACCGAACCCCGCCATGCTCCATGTTGGTGAAGCACTACTTGCCCGCCCGCTTCGCCTCAGCCGCCGCCAACTCGCGCAGCTTCGCCATCGTCGCCGCGGCCGGATCCTTGCGCTTCTTGCTTTTATTCCGCCGCTTGGTCTTGGTTACGTAGTGATTCTGAGCCATGTGCCTCCTGCTTCCTAGGCGGTTTGGGACGCCAGCCCTGATTTATTCCAGGTGTTTCCTTCGTGAACCTTCGTGTCCTCAGTGGTTAAAGATCGGGAGGAGCGCGACCGCACCCAATCCATCATAGCTGCCAACCGAAAGATTCACGAAACCTTGAAACTTTGAGGTACTAATGCCGTTTCGCGCCCAAACGTCACGGGGCAAACGGGAAAATCGAACTCAGCGGTTGGCAGGGACTGCTGCGGGATCTCTCCCTAAACTGCTGTTCTCGCTTATTGTCTTCTTCTATTTGGGCCTTATATCGGATAGCTTCTTGCGGGTTGAGGGTTTTCAAAACTTCAGTCCGGTGTTTTTCCATTTTTTCTTCGTCCTCTTTTCGCATTTGCTCGTGGTACTTGGATTCCGCTGCACTTGCGTCTGCCAATGCTTTAGCCCCCGGTGGAGCAATAAACATGACGGCAGGATATATTCCCGCTCTTACCCGCAGGCCACCTAATGGCACGACTTTTGTGCCGTATATTATCGCGTTGTTTTCGTCCACCGGCCAACCGAATTTCGCCTGCCAGTTATATGAATGGAGAAAATCCAGGAGGGCATTCCCAGCACCATCGGCTCTCCATTCATATCCCAATTGGTCGTATCCGTCGGACATGAAATGCTGGACCTCCACGCCATCCTTTAAGCCTGTGACCGGAGTTGCCTTATCGATAAACCATCCCGCAGCGAGAAGCGAATTGGCTAGCTGGATTGCAGCCCTTCTCGTTTCTGCATCATATTGCTCGTATTCAAATACAACGTGTGTGCCCGCGAATGGCTTGAGTGGATCGGTGCTGGATTTATCTTTTGTTCGGTCAGTCCCTTGCCCCATAGTCCATGTCGGCAAGATTCTAGGGGCATTACAAACGGCTAGGCTCATCAGTGATTTTTCCAACTCAGCCCGCTTTGCCTCAACTGCTTCCAGTTTCGACTTGGCGGATACTAGATCAGTGTTTAGTGCATCGGCTTTCTTATCCACCTTGCCCGCTCTCTCTTGGGACGCTTTCGCCGTATCGTTCGCTTCTTTCGCAGAGGCTTTAGCGCCGTCCGCCTCTAACTTGGCGAGCTTAGCGGATTCTTGTGCCGTGGCAGCCTCTTTCGAGAGTAGCGAGGAAAGCGCATCATTACCCCTGCGTATACACGTCTCTACAGTTCCGATCTTGGACTCCTCCCATAATTCTCCGGACACGCCAGCGGCAACGAGGCCAGCGCCAAGCAGTCCCATAACGAAGAGCAGTGTCGGCGGTCTTTCTGGAGCGTGTATAAAACCTCGCCTAAAATCATGCAGTTCCTCTAGGTATTCCCAAACGACAAAAACTACCTCTAGCGCAACACCAACTGCGACTAAGGTTGTCCAGAATCCTAACCACCAGTACAACGAAGAACTGCGATCATTAAGGCTGGCTAGCGCACTCCTAAGTGCCGATTCATCTGTGATGGCACTCCATGAAGGACAGGAGTACTTGGCCAAGCTCCAATTGATAGCAATTATCATCATCTTTTCGCTTGGAATTCTAACGCTGATCGGAATAGATTTATGGGACAAATATATATCGAATGCAGCTTCGATCTAGGAGTCTCTGCCGCGAAATTGCGAGCTACAGCGCTCGCAGATGGCAAGAGTAGGCTTGCGCTGGACGGTTCGCAGTTTGCGCTTCGGCATGAGAACACTGCCGCTGGAAGGATGTGCAAACGAAACGGCACCAGTACCGACTTTGACACCTTGAAAACTGCAACAGCGGCTGGCCCGCGTCCCCTACCGATAGAGTCCCATCTTCCGTATGTACTCCGCCACCGGCGCATCCACGAACCGTCCCAAGGGCTTGCCCGCCGCAGCAGCCCGCCGGATCGCCGTCGCCGAAGCCGGTTGATGCAGATCCGCCAGCAGGTGAATCGTCGCCCCTTTCAGCACCAGATCTCCCGTGGCCGCCTGCTTCTGAAACGGCCGAGTGACCTCCGGCCGCGGACGCAGGCTCTCCGGCAGCGCGTTCGCCACGTCGGCCAGAGAGTAGCCAGGACGGCTCGCCACCACGAACTCGCACTCGCGGAACAGAGCCTCCGCCTGATGCCACTTCGCGATATCCGCAAACGCGTCCATGCCCACCAGCAGAAACAGCTTGTCCACGGCCTTGAACGACTGCTTGAGCCGCCGGACCGTGTCGATCGTGTAGTTCGGCTTTTCCGGCCGATCCTTAGTGACTCGAATCGGCACCACGCCCTCCTCCGGAGCCTCCAGCAACGACGGCACAAACGCCTTCTCCTCCGCCGTCGCCAGCGCCAGCATGGCAAAGCGGTGCACGAACGGCGAATGCGGCTGCCGCTGTTTGTGCGGAGGAACATTCGCCGGCACGAAGTGGATGCGATGCAGTTTGTACTGTTCCAGCGCCGCCCGGGCCAGCGCCAGATGCCCACGGTGCACCGGATCGAAGGTGCCGCCAAAAAGTCCTATATTCATGCCAGTCAGGTCAGCCCCGCCTAGTGTCCAGATTCCCGGTCGCATATGCAAGCCGAATCACGCACCATTGTCCGACTGGCCAGCGCCGCCGCGGCCAACGGACACTCCACCACTTGCCGTTCTCGTACAAGAAATGAACTCCTGTAATGTTCCTCATTTCCCATTCTGGCACTAGGATGGTTGACATGCGAGTAACCCTCCCCCTACTTCGCACCCCGCCCGCACGCGCTCCCATCCTTCGGTACGGAGTGGCCGTGCTCAGTACAGCCCTGGCGCTCATTCCCACGGTGCTGCTGGCGGACGTTTCGGAGAGCCGCCTCGCGCTGTTCGGAGTGGCGGTCATGGTCAGCGCCTGGTACGGTGGCTGGAAGCCCGGTGTGGTCGCTACCGCCTTCGCCCTGACCGTAGGCGCCTATTTCTCGCTCGCAGGCGAACACACCCCAGACCAGTTGCGGACCGCCATCCTTCGCCTCTCGCTGTTCTTCTTCGTGGCCATGCTGATCTGCTGGCTCAACGCAGCTCTGCGTGCCGCCCAGGAGAACTTGCGCCGCTCCGAGCTGAACTTCCGATCGCTTGTGACCAACGCCCCCTACGGCATTTGCCGCTGCGATTCGACCGGCAAGATTCTCGACGCCAATCCCGCGTTCGTCGAGCTGCTCGGCCACACCTCCCCCGAGGAACTGATTGGCCAGCACATCTTCGGGCTCTACGCCGAACACGATAAATGGTTCGACCTCGCCGACTACCTCCGCTCCTCCGAGCCCTTCAAAGGCCTGACCGCGGAATGGAAGCGCAAGAACAACACCACCACCGTGGTGCGCATCTCCGGACGCTCGGTGTTGAACGGCGGCGAAGGGATCGTCTTCGAACTCTTCGCCGAAGACGTCACCGAACGCCGCGCGCTTGAACACCAGCTTCGCCAGTCCCAGAAAATGGAAGCCGTGGGACGCCTCGCCGGCGGCATCGCCCACGACTTCAACAACCTGCTGATGGTGATTCTGGGCTACTCGGAATTTCTGCTCGAACGCCTCGGCGCCGAGCCTCACCTGCGCGGCCCGGCTCAGGAGATCTCCAGCGCCGCCGAACGCGCCTCCTCGTTGACCCGCCAACTCCTGGCCTTCAGCCGCAAGCAGATGCTGGCTCCCCGCATCGTCAACCTGAACGACGTTGCCACCGAAAACATCAAGATGCTGACGCGCATGATCGGGGAGGACATCGACCTGGTCATGGTGCCCGCCCCCAATCTCTGGCCCATCCGCGCTGATGCCGGGCAGATCGACCAGGTCATCATGAATCTCGCCGTCAACGCCCGGGACGCCATGCCCTCGGGCGGCAAGCTGACCATCGAGACCTCCAACGTCACGCTCGATGAAGACTACGCCCGCTTCCACGCCCCATTGCGCCCCGGCGACTACGTCATGATCGCCATCAGCGACACCGGCGCCGGCATGGACACCGACACTCAGTCGCACATCTTCGAACCTTTCTTCACCACCAAGGGCACGAAAGGAACCGGACTCGGCCTGTCGACGGTCTACGGCATCGTCAAGCAGAGTGGCGGATACATCTGGGTCTACAGCGAAGTGGGCCGCGGTACGACGTTCAAGATCTACCTGCCGCGCGTAGCTTCGATTGGCGAACCGGCTGCACAAGTCGCCGCGCCCGTGGAATACCGCAAAGTCGAGCCCGGCACCGAAACCATTCTGCTGGTGGAAGACGAAGCCAACCTGCGGTACCTGGCGCGCCAGTACCTGGAGAAGCAGGGCTATAAAGTAATCGAGGCCGCTGACGGCGCCGTCGCCATGCAGATTGCAGTCGCGCATGAGGCAATGATCCACCTGCTGCTCACCGACGTCATCATGCCCGGGATGAACGGACGCGAACTGGCCCAGCGCATCGCGGAGATTCGCCCCAACGTGAAAATTCTCTACATGTCCGGCTACACCGAAAATGTGATCGGACACAACGGCATGCTGGACGCGGGCATCCGCCTGCTCCAGAAGCCCTTTAACCTTCGCGACCTGAAGAGCAAGGTCCGCGAAGTGCTCGACGCATCACCAACTCCCCCGGAGGTCGCTATGTCCATGCAATCCGCCGAACCCCAAAACGCCACGCGGCCAAGAGAAGTCGCTCCCGCGCGCGCACAACGATTCCAGCTTCACTTGCCTCTGCGTTATCGCCGTCTTGGCGAGAACGATTGGCACGTGGGCACAACCGAGAACATCAGCCGGTCCGGAATGCTCTTCCAGGCCGACGAAGTCCTGCAGCCCAGTTCGCAACTGGAAATCAATTTGGTGCTCCCGCAAGAAATTGCCGGACTCTCGTCCACGGAAGTCGTCTGCCGCGGAGAAGTCGTGCGCACGGTCGAGCACAACGGATCAACCCTAACCCCCGCACTGGCCGCGCGGATTTTGCAATATCACTTCCAGCACGGCCCACTCCCAAGGGCGTGAGGGCTTCTCGGTTTTGTGGACGGTAAAGCGGATCAGAAAGGCGGCTTCTCTCGGGCCGCCTTTTTTATTGGCCGCAGGTAGCCGCCTGAATCCCTGGTCCGGCAGACGATCGAGATTTCTGTTTCTCACGATCTCAACTTCACCAGCTTGCAAAATTCTGGCGCCGATGCTGTCAGGCTCGCCACTACGTAACTGCGGACCTTCGAGATTCCGGCTCCCTGGTCGTCCAGTTTGTCCAGCACCAATTGAGGAGCAAGATGGAATTGGTGAATCAGAAACTCGTCTGCCGTTTGACAAAGTATTCCGAATGGTTCGAGGCAGCGCTTCGGAAAGTGCTTTGTATTTTGGGTAATCACGGCATTTGCGCGCGCCATAATCGCAGCCGCGAGGACGTGTCGGTCGTCTTCGTCTGGAATGCATTCGGCCGCCTTCAGCAGTTCTTGCGGGATCGGAACCATGGCTTCCGGGAATGCATCCGCCATCTGTTCTCGTCTCCACGCCGCCTCGGCCGCCGTTCGATGGAGCTTGCTCCTCATCGCTCTAACCATCTCCGCCAAAATCTGCTCGCTCCATAGCGGGCGATACGTTGCTGGTTCTTCGGCCAGTCGGAGCAACAGATCACAAAGAGAAACTGGCACTAGAACGCACGCATCCAGCACAGCGGAGAATTCATTTTCCTGTGTGAAAATCATCTGGGACTTTGTCGTAATCCCCTTTTGCAAACTCCCGCCTCGCCATATCGTCCAGGGTTTTTCGCCGTGCGGTATCGCGCTTCACCTTGTAAGCCATCACGTCGCGCACATACAGGCGGCGATGGGACCCTACCATGTGGAAGGGGATTTCTCCCTTCTCCAGCAACTGGATCAGAAACTGTCGGGAAAAACCCAGCACCTTGCTGGCTTCCACCGTCGTGAGTTCGTGTCGGTTCTGCAAGATCGTGACGGACTGACCGGCTCGCAGATCCGCGAGGAGCCGCAGCAAGAACGAGTAAAGGTTATTGGGCAGAATCTCAGCCCTGCCATCTGGCCCAATGAGCTTCGCTTCCGCCTCGCGAAGCTTGGCGTAAGTGTCGGCAATCTCTCTTTGCTCTTTCGGAGAAATGTCGACGGCAGGTGCTTCGCCGCTTTGCATGATCGTCTTCCTCCCCTCCTGAGACGCTGTAGCACGCTCTTCTAGTGAAGGTATCAATTAAGTGCTACAAGTGCAACCATATTGATTGCCTTCGAATCTAGCCTTTGGGTGCCGACTTGGCTGCGTGCTAGCGTCAGGAACCTGGGATTGCTCACCTCATTGACCCGTGCGTGGGTGCCCGGCCTCCGATTCGAGCCACCAGGTACCCCCCCCCACTTTTTTTCTTTGTGGTTTTGTAAAATACTCATTTTATTGATGTTACGGCTGATCGAACGGTGGCTTCCCTCGCAAATTATTGAGCCGGAGGGACTTACACGTAAAATATTCTGGAATAAGGAGTTAGCGGTGGATTTTTGACCGCTGTTCAGGGCTGGCTTGCCTAAGATGTTTGCTTTCTTACAGTTACTCGCCGACGTTCGGGAGCTCTGACGGCAAAATCCTGCGGAATAAGGACTTAGGGTGAAAGTGTTCCGAAACGAGACGCGATTGAGCTTTGCGGCCGGCAGGCCCGCCGAGTTGAGGAATTTCTCGCGCACGGAACCATTGTTCGCGTTTGGATTTTCTCAGTAAAGGTTGTTCGTCACAGGATTGAGGTTAATTGCTGTGGAAAGCTGTGGAAAATCGCGGGGCATGATTTTCGGAAAAAGCGTCGCTACCGGGTGGGCCACCCGCCTCCTTTCCCATTTCATGTTTAGGCCCCGGGGCTAGCCGGGGCTTTTCTGATCTTTGGTCGCAGCGTATTGCTTTAGCATCTTTTCCCTACGTATCTTCGGGTTATAGAGTAACCCTTTTATCTTTGCTCCAACCCCATCAGGGATGCGTGGTCGCTGTTTCCATTCTTCTCGTAGGGCCTTCACATCTTGGGCGGACATGAGCAGTGCCGTTGTTGCGCTGTGCTCACCCTCCAATACTGCGACTAGAGTAGCTTCTCCCACGCCGTCCGCACTCTCCTCCGCGATGAACTTCGCCACCAACAATCGATAGAGGGATTCTTCAAATGATTGCACGTGCCTATATCCGACTAGCGCCAATCCCATAATGGCTGCCCATGCCCCGCTGCCAATTGCAGCAAACCCTTCAATGTCGCAAAACTGGATTTTCCCGTATTCAGTAATCACGAAAACATGAGGTTTCCCCTCCTTGTCGAAGCCAAAGAAAAGCAAATGCCAATCCTCTTCCATCCTTTCGATTTCCTTTGTTATCGCGCCATAAAGATCTACGTCGGTTTTCTTTAAGTCCACGTACTCTTGGTACGTGGAAATGTCGTATTTCGAGAGAATGTCGGTTTCTATGATCTTCTTCCGCTCTTCTCTGTAGACGCGACTACACAATCTGGCAAATTGACGAAGCGTGTTTCGCTTTGATTTCCGCGCGGTGACCTGGACGGCGTCGACCAGTGGAACCAAAGTAGAATTATCACCCGCGAACATAACTGACCAATTCGCATGGACCATTGTCACCTTCAGTGCCATTCCGTCAGCCGAAAAGTGTCCGCCGAAGAATGTGACCTTCTGGTCGCATACCACGATTATTCGATTCTTCCCATCACGGCTACTAATCCCAGCAGTGCACAGGGTCACAGATCTCCTCTTGGCGGGAAGCCGTCTGTACTTCGGCAAGAATGGCTTCCACTTTTGTGAAGTATATAATCTTGCGTGAAAGACTGTGGAAAACCGGCGTTCCCTGCGCCCTCGTTTCCCCACCCTTGCAAAGGACGCAAGGATGGGGCACCCCTCGGTGGGAACGATCTACGGAAGAATCAAGGCTGGGCCGCCCGCCTTAGGAATCGCCTACTTCTCCTCTATCGCTTCCTTCAGCTCCCGCTCGCGGAATTTCTGCACTTCGTCCGCCATGGCGTACTTCAGCTCCTCGATCCCCTTGCCCGTCACGGCGGAGATCTCGTAGAGCTTCAGCTTATGTTTCTTGCAATAGCGCTTGAGCGCGGCCAGCTTGTCTTTGTTGACGGCATCGATCTTCGACGCGGCCATGATCATCGGCTTGTCTTGGAGATGTGCCCCGAAGCTCCACAGCTCGGCCAGGATCACTTCGACGTCCTTGGCCACATCGGGCCGGCCGCTGGAATCGGAGACGTCGACCAGATGCACCAGCAGCCGCGTGCGCTCGATGTGCCGCAGGAACTGCGTGCCCAGTCCGGCGCCGGTGTGCGCGCCCTCGATCAATCCAGGAATGTCGGCCACCACAAAACTGACTTCACTCTTGGCGTCGCCCACCGCAACCACACCCAGGTTGGGCTCGAGCGTGGTGAACGGATAGTCCGCAATCTTGGGCCGCGCCGCCGAGATGCGCGAGATCAGCGTCGACTTGCCCACGTTCGGATATCCCACGAGCCCCACGTCGGCCAGCAGCTTCAGTTCGAGGCGGTAGACATGCTCCTCGCCCGGACGTCCCTCTTCATGCTCGCGCGGGGCTTGATGTACCGAGGTTGCAAAGCGCGCGTTGCCGCGTCCACCGCGCCCGCCGCGGGCGACGACGAAGCTCTGATCGTGCTGCGTAAACTCGAAAAGCTTGTCGCCGGTTTCGTCGTCGAACACAATCGTTCCTACCGGAACTTTCAGAATGATGCCCTCGCCGTCGCGTCCCGTCTTGTTCGAACCTTCGCCGTGACGTCCGCGCTGCGCGGTGTGCTCGGGATTGAAACGGAAGTGCACCAGCGTGTTGTGGCGCTCGCTGGACTCCATGACGATGTCGCCGCCCTTGCCGCCGTCGCCGCCCGAAGGTCCGCCGCGCGGGACGAACTTCTCCCGCCGGAACGCCATGCAGCCGTTGCCGCCGTCGCCGGCCTTGACCTTGATTTTCGCCTCATCAATAAACATGCTGTGGTTGCTCGTACCTTCGTGGACCTTAGTGTCCTTCGTGGTGATCGCGTTTTGGATTTACCACGAAGGACACGAAGGATCACGAACGGAAACTTCAAAAACCAAAAAGCCTCGTCCCGAAGGCGAGGCTGTGTGGCGCGGACCTGTCCTGAGCGAAGCCGGAGCAGTTGCCGCCCCGCGAACGTCCCGACGTCGACTACTCGACTTCGACGGGCTCGACCATCACGAACTTGCCCATCGAGCCCTTGTTCAGGAACTTGATGCGTCCGGTGATCTTGGCGAAGAGGGTGTCGTCTTTGCCGCGGCCGACGTTCAGGCCCGGCTTCACGCGGGTGCCGCGCTGCCGAACAATGATGGTGCCGCCGGGGACGAGCTGCCCGCCGAATGCTTTGAATCCAAGCCGCTGCGCGTTTGAATCGCGGCCGTTTCGTGAAGTGCCTTGCCCTTTTTTATGTGCCATAAGACTGTTCTCAGTTCTCGGGTGTCAGTTCTCAGCTAAAACCTGGACGGACGAATGCGTCCGTCCCTATGTGATGTTACTTCTTCTTCGCCGGCGACTTCTTGGCCGCCTTCTTCGGTGCTGCCTTTTTCTTGGCCGAACTCTTCTTCGCGGGCGCGTGCGCTTCGTGCACTTCCTCAGCCGGCTTCACCTTCTTCGGCTTCGCTACCTTCTTGGGCAGCTCGGGAGCCTTGAAGCTCTGTCCGCCGAAAGCGATCTCAGAGATGCGCACCGCAGTGTAAGCCTGCCGGTGTCCGCGCAGCTTCTTGTACTGCTTCTTGCGTTTGTAATGGAACACCAGGATCTTCGCGCCGCGGCCTTCTTCTACGACCTGACCAACCACGCGAGCATCCGACTGTTGGCCGATCTGGCCCTCTTCGCCGGAAACCGCCAGGACGGGGAACTCCACCACACCGTCAGTGCCGGTGCCGACTTTTTCCACTCGAATCACGTCTCCGGGCGCCACCCGGTACTGCTTTCCACCGGCGCGGATAACCGCGTACATACGNNGGCGCAACCAAGGGGCCTGCTGATTTCCTGTGCTTGCTGTTTTTCGGTCCCGGCGCTTCAGCAGCCGAGACAGGCGTCCCCAGAACGGGTCGGCCAGTACAGGCAAACTTCACTATTCTAACGTGCGCTGTTGAAATCGGTCAAACCGAATCGGGCGTGGGTAGCGATTAAGGTTGAAGGGTCAAGGCATTACGATGTGTTTTATTTCGTTACTTATATCAAGGTGCGATGGGCCAAAAATGAGTTCGGGAGGATTGGGTTGGAGGTCGGTAGGCTCTGTCACTTGCCGATTGATGACGGTCGGGTCAGTGATCGACTCAAACTTATCGCCAGCGGAATCCTGGGCCGTAAACTTCCACTGAATCATGGTACCTTCGACACCGCCAAAGTCTTCAGGCAGCCTGAAGAAAACCCACCCACGGACGGGCACGCCTGGAGCAATCTGCTTCCCCATTAAGAGTTGATCGAGGCCGCTTTTGGTGAAGTCAAGTAGTCCCGCATCTCTGAGCCCCGCCGGAATGCCGTACACCCAGTATATTTCTTGAGCGTACGTAGGAACCGCTTTCAGCATTTTCCATCGCCCATCATTTTCTCTGACTTCAACCCCGATCGAGTCAAGCGTTATAGGTGTGCTTCGGATGTTCGTCACGACGGCGTATAGCGAGATTGGAATCGCTGCAAGGGTATCTGGGGGGCGCCTTAGCCAAAACAAGGAACTCGTCGCATCGCGCGGCACAATCGATATTTGCACCTTGAACCGCACCGCATTCAGACTTAGTGCCTCTCTGTCGTTCTCGTGCCGAATAACCAAGAATGCTATAACGCACAATGCCAAGGTCCCCACAGAAGCAAACGTTATCGCGGTCGCCTTGACGCCAGTAGAAGTCATTAAGCCAGCTACGAGAGCAATTGAGCTAAGCACAAAAGCTCGCACGAAATACTGTACCCACGAATTGGCGAACGCATGACGGAGCGCGACTCTAAATTCCTTTCCCAAATGCTGCTCCTGTATTGCGTCGCCAGCTTTACCTCCTGGAGCCTTAGGGGCATGTTCCTGATGCTATTCCAAAGAGCATAAGCCACTACCTCCGCGAAGCGTCACGGGCATGACTACTTATGTTAGCACCAGGCTATGGTACCTAGATTAAGACCGATTGATTCAACGAGCATCTAGCGTGAGGCTAGGACACTATCGTGAGCGCGACGGCGGTCTCGGTTCGCAATGTCTCCTCGCCTGCCTTTGCGGTTTTCCGCTTGCTGTGCGAGAATTCCGCCCGGATTCCTCGGAGGAAACCTGAATGCTCAAGCGCCTTATTACCGTTTCGCTGTGCCTGCTCGCCGTGACGCTGTCCGGCTTCGCGCAGACGAAGAAGTCCACCATGAAGAAGGCGGCCGCTGGTCCTGTTCCTGACAAGGCTGCGCTGCAGAAAGTATGGGACGGCTGGTCGACCCTCGACCCTGCCAACGTCGCCAAGTACTATGCCACCGGCCCGCATACTTTTTTCGACATCGCCCCGCTCAAGTACAACAGTTGGGATGAGTACGAGAAGGGCGTCAAGGGAGTTCTCGCCGGTTACAAGAGTGCAAAGTTCACCGTGAATGACGATGCGGTCATTCATCCTCAAGGCGACCTGGTGTGGGCCACGGCCACAATCCACGAGGAGATGACCACGAAGGCTGGAAAAGTCGAGATGGGTAATTTCCGGTGGACCGTGATCTGGGAAAACGAGGATGGCAAGTGGTTGGTCGTGCACGAGCATGTGTCCGCGCCGCTGCAATAGAACCGAGCCACGGATTGACACGGATCTTCACGGATCCATACAAGTCTTTAGGTTTCGATCCGCGAAGATCCGTCGAATCCGTGGCCGATTTGTTTCTTCAATACGACTTCCAGAAGAAGTAGACCGTCATGCCTCCGCCTACCAGCACGACAAAGATCCGGATCCATTTCTGCGGCATTTTCAGCGCGTAGTGTGCGCCGAGGTAGCCACCTACAATTCCACCGACGATCATGATGATGCCGTGTTTCCAGTACACGGCGCGGGCGATGACGAACGTCACCACGGCAACACCATTGATCACAAATCCGAGCACGCTCTTCAGCGCGTTCATCGCGTGGATGTCCGTCATGCCCAGTGCGGCAAGCATGGCCAGCATTATGATCCCCATGCCGCCGCCGAAGTAGCCTCCATAGACGGATACGCACAACTGAAACAACGTAGTCCCGGCGAGCGCAGCCGTGGAAGCTTCGTGCTCGATGACTGACTTGCGGCCGCCGGCGATCTTCTTACCGAAGGCGAACAGCAGCGTCGCTCCCAGCGTCAGCCAGGGCAAAACGCGCATGAAGGTTTGGGCCGGCGTCTTCAGCAGCAGGAAAGCACCCGCCAATCCGCCGATCAGACTCGCGGCGAGCAGGGGAATCATCACCCGCCGGGGAACGTCCAGTCGATTGCGGTAGGCGCCGCCACTGGCCGCGGCCGCGGTCCACAGCGCGATCGTGTTGGTAGCATTCGCCGGAATCGGGGGCACGCCCGTGAACAGCAGTGCCGGAAACGCGACAAAGCTGCCGCCGCCCGCGACGGAATTCAGGGCTCCGCCGAGCGCTCCGGCGATGAAGAGAAAGACGATGGTTTCCAGGGTCAAGCAGTTAGGTGTACCAGAAACCGGGGCGGGCCGCCAAGGCGCGAACCCGTCGCCGCCTGAGTGCGAGGGCGGGACGCCCTCGCGACAGCCGGTAGGATGCCGGCGCTACGATTACCTCTGTAATCAAACGTAACCTGCGATTTCTTGCAGAAACATCGGCTCTGCGGCAGGGTTAATAGCAAGTGAGATTGTGGGGGGGGGCACTTTCCTATGCAGAAGCGTCTAGTGATCTTCGTTGCTCTCTTAATGTGCAGCACCGTGTGCAGCGTCGCCTGGGGACAAACAACCAGCACTCCATCGAGTGGTGCGCAGTCCGGCAGCCAGCAGTCGATGCCGGGCATGGACATGTCTGGTCACGACATGTCGAACATGCAGATGAAGGCCATGCCCATGGGCGACAAGGAAGCCGACAGCGACACCAGCGCACACGTTATGAAGTCCATGGAAGGGCACATGGACATGGGCCCGCACATGAAGATGACCGCTGTGCATCAGGCCAAAGAAGGCGATGCGAAGCGCGCGCAACAAGTCGCTGAGGAAGCGCGTACGGCTTCAGAGAAATATACGGACTATCACAAAGCCCTGGCCGACGGTTACAAGATTTTCCATCCGGAAGTTCCGCAGAAGATGTACCACTTCACGAATTACGGCTACGCGATGGAAGCGGCTTTCCGTTTCAATCCCGAGCACCCGACGTCGCTGCTCTACGAAAAACACGGTGACGACTACAAGCTGATCGGCGTGATGTATACCGCGCCCAAGCGTTTCACGGAAGAGCAACTCGACGAGCGCATCCCGCTCAGCGTNNGCACGAGCACGTGAACTTCTGCGCTCCTCCGGCGGACAAGAAGAGAGAAATGCTGGCGGCGCATCCGCAGTTTGGTTTGCGCGGATCGATCACCACGCAGGAAACCTGCGACGCGGCTGGCGGAACATTTCATCCCGTGATCTTCAACTGGATGGTGCACGTGTACCCATTCGAGAAAGATCAGGCGAACATCTGGTCGGTCGAGCGGCAGCACGGCGACGCCGACTGATTTCATTTTTACGTGTAGAGACGTAGCTTCCTACGTCTCTACACGCCTGCAGTGTATTTCCCAGCGCGTCGCTCCTGCTCTACAAAACTTCACAAAACACACGCGGGCTGTTCTCTCTTCTATTGTGAATTCGCAATGAATTCGCGAGGACTCTTTGCTACCGGAACGAAGTGGCAATCGTCCAAGAAAGTGTGACGAGATCACAATCGCAGGGAACTTCGAGAGCATCGAATACGTAACCGCTCAGAGTGGGTAAAGACCNNGGAAACACAAGTGTTTTCTCGCGCGGTCGCGAACCGGGCCGCCCCAACCGCTTCCCGACGTGTTTTCGGGAAAGAAAAAAGGAGCAGCTATGAAGTTCGCGACAGTTTCAAAGAGTCTGGTCATGGGGTTGGCTGTGCTGCTGGCCTCCAGCGCGTTTGCAGCTACGAAAGCCAACTTGGCATTGCAGAATCCCACGACGATCAACGGAACGAAGCTTAAAGCAGGCGAATACAGGCTGGAGTGGGACGGCAGCGGTCCTAACGTGGAAGTTAGCATTACGCAAGGCAAGAAAGTAGTAGCGAAAGTTCCGGCGAAGGTAGTGGATTTGAGCACACCGGCGGTGAATAGTGCGGCCGTCGAACTCGGCGACGCGAGCGAGGGGATGCAACCAGGGTCGAGCAAGTAACATCGCCGTGCGCAACATAAAAGGGAGCACTCACGTGCTCCCTTGTTCATTCCTGTACTTGATTCCTAGTTCGGCGACGCCAGCACATCGTCGTAGTAGTTGATCGCCGCCCGCTTGNNGCTTCTCCTTCAATCCCTTCAGGGGAATCTTCTGATCGAACGTGGCGTTCCCTGTAAGGTGCGCTCTTCCCACCAGCAACATGCCATTCGGCAATTCCAGGTAGATGGGCACCAGCATCCGGAAGCTGTCATTGACGTTCGACTGCGTCAGCTTGATGCTCATCACCACGTCCCCGTCGGCCCCCGTGTCGAAGGTTGCGTTCATCTGGTAGGACGGTAGCTGGGTCCCATAGACGTACTCGTTGAAGAACCAGTCCATCTTGTGATTGCCCTCCAGGTCCATGTCCTGGGTCATGTGTTTTTCCACGATGGCCTTGAAATCTTCGGTGGTGGCGGCTTTGCCGCGGTAGGTGTTGACGAAATCCTGCATCGTCTCCTTGAAGCGTTGATCACCCGCGCGTCTGTCCTGCATCATCATGCGCAGCATGTGCAGGACGTACGCGCCCTTGGGATAGATCAGCCGGCGAGTCGTGTCGAATCCGGTGCGAGAGTTGCTGGTGCGGTAACCCATGGTCAGCGGTCCAGCGTCGATGGCCCGGAAACCCTGCGCATCGCGCTCCAGCAGGAG